>NZ_JAFEXF010000091.1 GCF_016905445.1 Streptomyces sp. G44 | reverse complement strand
GGCTCGGGCGGGGGGTAAGAGGGAGGCGGGGGCAGGGGGGGCGGCGGGGGGGGGGGGGGGGAGGGGGGGGGGGGGGGGGGGGGGGGGGGGGGGGGGGGGGGGGGGGGGGGCGGGGGGGGGGGGGGGGGGGGGGGGGGGGGCGGGGGGGGGGGGGGGGGGGGGGGGGGGTGGGGGGGGGGGGGGGGGTACGCGGGCCGGGGCTCGGGCCACGTCTGCGGCTGCGTCTGCGGCGTCTGCGGCTGCTGCTGTGCGGGCTCCGGCCGGGCCGCGTGCCTGCCCGCGTGCCGGGCCGGGGTCAGGGCCGCGGGGCCGGTGAGGTCCGCGGGGCCGGTGGAGTCCGCGGGCGGTGCGGCATCGGCGGGCGGTGCGGCATCGGCGGGGCCGGGCAGCGCCGCGGGCCCGGTGAGATCGACCGGGCCGGGCAGGGCCGCCGGGCGGGCCGTGGCCGTCGGCAGGGACGAGGACGGGGACGGCGCCGGGTCCGAGGGGCGGGAGAGCAGTTCCTGCGGGATGAGCAGGAGCACGCCCGTGCCGCCGCGCGCGGAGGGGCGGAACGACACCGTCAGGTTGTACTTGCGGGCCAGCCTGCCGACCACCGCGAGGCCGAGCCGGGTGCCGGTCAGACCGCCGAGGCCCGTCGCCTCGCCGGACACGGCCCGCTCGGCGCGGCGCAGCTGCACCGGTCCCATCACCAGGCCGCTGTCCTCCACGGAGATGATGACGCCGGCCGCCACCTCCTCGATGTACACGTGCACTTCGGAGGTGGGCGGCGAGAAGTTCGCGGCGTTGTCGAGCAGTTCGGCCAGGGCGTGCATGACGCCCTCGGCGGCGTGGCCCGCCACCGCGACCTCGCTGGCCGAGTGGACGCGTACGCGCTGGTAGCCGCCGATGCGGCCCATCGCGCCGCGCAGGATCGACTCCATGACGATGGGCTTGGCCCAGCGGCGGCCGGAGCGGGCGCCGGTGAGCACCGCCACCGAGTCGGCGACGCGGCCGGCCTGCGCGGTCCTGTGGTCCAGGTGGAGGAGGTCGGTGAGGACGTCCTCGTCCGCGTGCCGGCCCTCCATCTCCCGCAGGTCGGCGAGGGTGCCGGTGGCCAGGGCCTGCATCCGCCCGGCCGCGTTGGCGCACGCGGCGAGCGCGGCGGCCCGCTCGGACCGGGCGGCACGCAGCCGCTCGGCCAGTTCGGTCCGTACGCGCGTGTGCTCGGCGGTGAGTTCCGCCCGCGCGCGGGCGTGCTCGGCGGTCAGTTCCGCCTCGATGCGGCTGTTCTCGGCGGTCAGTTCGGTCCGTACGCGGGTGTGCTCGGCGGTGAGCTCGGCCACCTCGCGGGCGTGCGCGGCGGTGAGCCGGGCGTGCTCCTGTCCGAACTCGGCGGCGCGGCGCGCCTGTTCCTGCTGGAGGCGGCCGTTCTCCTGGCGAACCGCGGCCAGGTGACGCCGCGCCAGGGAAAGTGACCGCAAGGCGTGGAAGGCGACGGTCACCGCGACGCTGAACGCGAGCGCGGCGGCGCCGGCGCCCCAGGCCAGGGGGGTCCGCGCCGACGCGGGCGCGAGGGCGGCGGCCGTGCCGGCGAGTACCGCGGTGACGAGGGCACAGGCCAGCAGGACGAACGCGGCGGGACGCAGCGGAGGGCGCTCCGTCCCGGGGCGCGCTATGGGGGTTGGCGCGGTCATCAATCGGGGTCCTCGATCGGAAGCGACACACTCTGCTCGAACGTGCTCGGGCTTGTCTCAAGCTCTGCTCAAGTTGTGGTCACTATAGGAGAGTTGTTGCCCGGGGTGGGAATGTTCCCTTCCGGATCGTGATATGTCGGGTGCGGCGGGGTGGCCCGGAGGGGTGGGCGCGGGGGCATGCTGAACCGCATGAGCGATCCCGGCCGTGCCCCCGACAGCGATCTCGCCCGTGCCTCCGACCGCGATCCCGGCGGCCTTGAGCGGGAGCTGCGCGCGGCCGTGCGCGGCCCGGTGGACCTCTGCGTGACCGCGCGCGCCCTGCACACCATGGACGCCTCCAACTACCGCCGGGTGCCCGCCGCGGTGGTGGCCCCGCACGACGCCGACGACGTGGCGGCCGTGCTCGACGTCTGCCGGCGGCGGGGCGTGCCGGTGGTGGCGCGCGGCGCGGGCACCTCGATCGCCGGGCAGGCGACCGGCACCGGCGTCGTCCTCGACTTCACCCGGCGGATGAACCGCGTCGTCTCCCTCGACCCCGGGACGCGCAGCGCCGTGGTCCAGCCGGGCGTGATCCTGGACGACCTGCGCGCGGCGGCGGCCCCGCACGGCCTGACGTTCGGCCCCGACCCGTCGACGCACAGCCGGTGCACGCTGGGCGGGATGATCGGCAACAACTCGTGCGGGTCGCACTCGGTGGCCTGGGGCACGACGGCCGACAACGTCCGCTCCCTGTCCGTCATCGGCGCGCAGGGCGACACCCGCCGCCTCGGGCAGGGCTGGGCCGGAGCCCCCGAAG
The DNA here is from genome assembly GCF_016905445.1 of Streptomyces sp. G44. Classification (GTDB taxonomy): domain Bacteria; phylum Actinomycetota; class Actinomycetes; order Streptomycetales; family Streptomycetaceae; genus Streptomyces. Next base: position 26,003 of record NZ_JAFEXF010000091.1, on the reverse strand, counting down.
GCCTGCGCGACCTCGTCGAGGGCCACCTGGCCCTGCTGCGCACCGGCTACCCCGACCTGCCGCGCCGCATCTCCGGTTACGCCCTCGACGCCCTCCTCCCCGAACGCGGACCCGACCTCGCCCGCGCCTTCTGCGGCTCGGAGGGCACCCTCGGCCTCCTCACCGAAGCCGTCGTACGGCTCGTCGACGCGCCCCGCGCGCGGGCGCTCGCCGTTCTCGGGTACGCCGACGAGAGCGCCGCCGCCGAAGCGGCCGCCGGCCTTTTGCCGTACGGCCCGCTGACCGTCGAGGGCATGGCGGCCGACCTCGTCCGGGGCGCGGGCGCGCGGGAGAACGTCCTGCCCCGGGGCGGCGCCTGGCTGTTCGTGGAGACGGGCGGCGACAGCCCGGCCGAGGCACGCGCGCGTGCCGACACGATCGTGCGCGCCGCCGATGTCCTGGACGCCGTGGTCGTCGGCGACCCGGCCGGGCAGCGGGCGCTGTGGCGCGTGCGGGAGGACGCGAGCGGGACGGCCACCCGCATCCCGGGCGCCGCACCGGGCGGTCCCGGCCCAGGGCACGGCGCGGAGGCCTGGCCCGGCTGGGAGGACTGCGCCGTGCCCCCGGCCCGCCTCGGCGCCTACCTGCGCGACTTCCGCGCGCTGCTCGCCGGGCACGGCCTGCGCGGCACCCCGTACGGGCACTTCGGGGACGGCTGCATCCACGTACGCATCGACTTCGACCTGATCACCCCCGAGGGCGTGGTCCGCTTCCGCCGCTTCTCCGAGGAGCTGGCTGACGTCGTCGTCGCGCACGGCGGCTCGCTCTCCGGTGAGCACGGCGACGGGCAGGCCCGCGCCGAACTGCTGCCGAAGATGTACGGGCCCGAACTCGTCGCCCTCTTCGCGCGCGTGAAGGACGTGTGGGACCCGGCGGGCCTGCTCAACCCCGGCATGCTGGTGCGGCCCGCGCCCCTCGACACCAACCTGCGGTTCGCGCCCCTGCCGCGCGAGCCCGTCGACGTGGCCTTCGGCTACCCCAGTGACGGCGCCGGCGGCGGCGACTTCTCGGCGGCGGTCAGGCGGTGCGTGGGCGTCGCCAAGTGCCGTACGGCGACGGCGGCCCCGGCCGGCGGCGTCATGTGCCCGTCCTTCCGGGCCACGGGCGAGGAGAAGCACTCCACGCGCGGCCGGGCGCGGCTGCTGCACGAGATGCTCGCGGGCGAGGTCGTGACGGACGGCTGGCGGTCGACGGAGGTCAGGGACGCGCTGGACCTCTGCCTGTCCTGCAAGGGGTGCCGCTCGGACTGCCCGGTGGGCGTCGACATGGCGACGTACAAGGCGGAGTTCCTGCACCACCACTACGAAGGGCGCCGCAGGCCCGCCGCGCACTACGCGATGGGGTGGCTGCCGCGCTGGCTGCGGGCCGTCGCCGTGACGCGAACGGCTCCCCTGGTCAACGCCCTCGCGCGGGTGGGCCCGTTGGCGGCGCTCGGCAAGCGGCTCGGCGGGATCGCGCCGGAGCGGGCACTCCCGGCCGTGGCGCCGCGCACGCTGCGGCAGTGGTGGCGCCGCAGGCCGAAGGGCGAGGCCGGGCCCGCGTCCGTCGTCCTGTGGCCCGACACCTTCACCGACCACCTCTCGCCCTCCGTGGGACGGGCGGCGGTACGGGTCCTCGAGGACGCCGGGCTGACCGTCGCGCTGCCGCCGCGAGGCGTGTGCTGCGGGCTGACCTACGTCTCGACGGGGCAGCTCGACCGGGCCCGCGCGGTGCTGCGCGCCACCCTGGACCGCGTGGCCCCGCTCCTGGCGGCCGGGACGCCGGTCGTCGTCCTGGAGCCGAGCTGCGCGGCGGCCCTCAAGACCGACCTCGTCGAACTGCTGGGCGACGATCCGCGCGCGCACCGCCTCGCCGCGGCCGTACGTACCTTCGCGCAGGCCCTGGAGGAACTCGCCCCGCGGTGGAGCCCGCCGTACGTCGGCCGCCCGGCGGTCGGCCAGACACACTGCCACCAGCACGCGGTCCTCGGCGACGCGGCGGAACGGCGGCTGCGCGCGAAGGCGGGCATCGAGGGCGAGCTGAGCGGCGGCTGCTGCGGGCTCGCCGGGAACTTCGGCTTCGAGAAAGGCCATTACGAGGTCTCCGTGACCTGCGCGGAAGAGCAGCTGCTGCCCGCGGTGCGCCGGGCGCCCGGTGACGCGGTGGTCCTGGCGGACGGCTTCTCCTGCCGGACCCAGCTGGGGCAGCTGGCGGGGGTGCGGGGGTGGCACCTCGCGGAGGTCCTCGCGGGGGCGCTGGAGCGGGAGGCCGGGACGGGGCGGTGACCCGGAGCCGGCCGCGCCGTCGGGCGTCACGCCGACGAACGGAGTCGTACGGTCGACAGAGGGGCCCGGGTTGCGGTCAGGGGTAAAACCCCTCCACAATCCTGACCCGGTCCATTACCTTGTACGTGGCAGTCCAGAGAACTGGACCCCCCTCATCGGCGGGCGACAGCGACAGCGACCCCGACCAGCGGCAGGAAAGGCTCAGGCGTGAACGTCCCGCGCAGCGACCAGGCGGCACCGGCGGCTGCACCCGTGGTGGCCCCCGTGGTGCCCCAGCAGCCGGAAGTCGCGGGCGCCGAGGCCGCCACCGCTCCCCGGGGCGGTCTGCGGGCCCGGCTCGGACCGGTCGGGCTCGTCCTCGCGGGCGGGATATCCGTGCAGTTCGGCGGCGCGGTCGCGGTGAGCGTCATGCCGCGCTCCGGGGCGCTCGGCATCGTGACGCTGCGGCTCGCGTTCGCCGCGCTCGTCCTGCTCGCCGTGTGCCGGCCGAAGCTGCGCGGGTACGCGCGCGCCGACTGGGGCACGGTCGTCGCCTTCGGCGTGGCCATGGCCGGGATGAACGGCCTCTTCTACCAGTCCGTCGCCCGCATCCCCATGGGCCCCGCCGTCACCCTGGAGGTCCTCGGGCCGCTCGCGCTCTCCGTCGTCGCCTCGCGCCGCGCGGTGAACCTGGTCTGGGCCGGGCTCGCGCTCTGCGGTGTGTTCCTGCTCGGCGGCGGAGGCGGCCTCAGCGGCCTCGACCCGGCCGGTGTCGCCTACGCGCTGGGCGCGGGCGCGATGTGGGCCGCGTACATCGTCTTCAGCGCGCGCACCGGACGCCGCTTCCCGCAGGCCGACGGGCTGGCCCTCGCGATGGTGGTCGCGGCGGTGCTGTTCCTGCCGCTCGGGCTCGTGGAGTCCGGGGCGAGGCTCGTCGAACCGGGCACGCTGGCGCTGGGCGCGGTGGTCGCCGTCCTGTCGTCCGTGCTGCCGTACACCCTGGAACTCCTCGCGCTGCGGCGCCTGCCCTCGCACACCTTCGCGGTCCTGATGAGCCTGGAACCGGCCATCGCCTCCATCGCCGGGTTCCTCGTCCTCAGCCAGGCCCTGACGGCCGCCGAGGCGCTGGCGATCTCCCTGGTCATCGCGGCGAGCATGGGCGCGGTGCGGACGCAGGTCGGGCGGGGCCGGGGGCGGGCGGACGCGAAGGCCGTGCGGACGAGGGAGGGCTGAGATGACCGACGGCACATTCCAGGAAGGACCCGGCGCGTTCGCGGAGGCGCGTGACGCACTCGCGGGGATGGTGGCCGCGCACATGGCCAGGCCCTTTCCGCGTGGCTTCCGGGGGCTGGACGTCGAGGACCAGGACATGGTGATGCTCGACGCGGACGCGCACGCGTACTCGGCGAACGTCCTCAAGGGGCCGCTCATCGGCAAGCACCGCGCGGACTTCGAACGACTGGTGGCCGTGTTCGACAAGGTCCTGGCGGCGATCGAGGACGCCTACGCGCTCGATTACTACACCCGGCTGCGCGACACGGCCGTGCTGGCCCTGGAGGTCGAGGACCTGCGCGGGAAGTAGCGGCCTCGCCCCCTCTCCCGGCGAGACCCCGGCCCGGCAACGTTCGCCAAGAAATAAATGCAAGCACGCTTGCTTGTTTCTCCGCGCGCTGCCATGCTCCCAGGCACTTCCCCGCACGCTCGACGCCGTCCGGGCGGGGGAGGCCGCACTCGTGCCCCGAGGGGAGCGTTCCGTGTCCGATGCCCTGTCCGTGCTCGACGACCTGCGCGGCGAGAGCGAGGAACTCGACCGGCTCGTCGCAGGGCTGAGCGAGGACCGCTGGGCCCTCGCGACGCCCGCGCCGCGCTGGACGATCGCCCACCAGATCGCGCACCTCGCCTGGACCGACCGGGCCGCCCTGCTGGCCGCCACCGACCCGGAGGCCTTCGCCGCCGAGGCGGAGAAGGCCGCGGCGAACCCCGGCACGTTCGTGGACGAGGGCGCCGAAGCGGGGGCCGCGCTGCCGCCCGCCGAGCTGCTCGACCGCTGGCGGGCCGGGCGCGACGCGCTCCGGCGGGCCCTCGCCGACGCCCCCGCCGGGACCCGGCTGCCCTGGTACGGGCCGCCCATGGCCGTGCCGTCCATGGCGAGCGCGCGGCTCATGGAGACCTGGGCGCACGGCCAGGACGTGGCCGACGCCCTCGGCGTGACACGGACGCCGACGGACCGGCTGCGGCACGTCGCTCGCATCGGCGTACGGGCGCGGGACTTCGCCTTCGCCGTGCGCGGGGCCGCCGCGCCGGCCGAGGAGTTCCGCGTCGAGCTGACCTCGCCGGTGACGGGCGAGGTATGGGCGTACGGCCCCGAGGGCGCCGCCCAGCGCGTGACCGGACCCGCGTACGACTTCTGCCTCCTCGTGACGCGCCGCGCGCACCGCGCCGACCTGGCGGTGCGCGCCGAGGGCGCCGACGCCGACCGCTGGCTGGACATCGCCCAGGCCTTCGCGGGACCACCCGGCGAGGGCCGCGTGCCGTGCCATGAGCAGGGCGGTGCGAAGTGACCCGGCCGCTTTTGCGGATCGGCAACGCGTCCGGGTTCTACGGCGGCCGGTGCGACGGCTTGGGCGTGGTGCCGTCCGGCGGCTCGGGCGAGGTGGGGGTGTCCGGGGGTGTCGCCCGGTGCGTGACCGGGCTCGCGTACGTCAGTTGTCCGCTGGTCGCGGGGCCGCCTGACGAGTCCGGTGAGGGCCGCGTGCCGTGCCATGAGCAGGGCGGTGCGAAGTGACCCGGCCGCCTTTGCGGATCGGCAACGCGTCCGGGTTTTACGGCGGCCGGTGCGACGGCTTGGGCGTGGTGCCGTCCGGCGGCTCGGGCGAGGTGGGGGTGGCCGGGGGTGTCGCCCGGTGCGTGACCGGGCTCGCGTATGTCAGTTGTCCGCTGGTGGCGGGGCCGCCTGATGAGTCCGGTGAGGGCCGCGTGCCGTGCCATGAGCGGGGCGGTGCGAAGTGATCCGGCCGCCTTTGCGGATCGGCAACGCCTCCGGGTTCTACGGCGACCGGTTCGACGCGCTGCGCGAGATGCTGACCGGCGGCCCCCTCGACGTCCTGACCGGCGACTACCTCGCCGAGCTGACCATGCTGATCCTCGGCCGCGACCGCCTGAAGGACCCCTCCCGCGGGTACGCCAAGACGTTCCCGCGGCAGCTGGAGGAGTGCCTCGGGCTGGCCCACGACCGCGGCGTGAAGATCGTCGCCAACGCGGGCGGGCTCAACCCGGCGGGGCTCGCCGGCGCCGTGCGGGAGCTGGCCGCCCGGCTCGGCGTCCCGGTACGGGTCGCGCACGTGGAGGGCGACGACCTCGGCGGGCCCGAAGGCCGCTTCCCGGGCGCCCTCACCGCCCACGCCTACCTCGGCGGCGCCGGCATCGCGGCCTGCCTGGCAGCCGGTGCCGACGTGGTCGTCACCGGGCGGGTGAGCGACGCCGCGCTGGTCAGCGGGCCCGCCGCCGCGCACTTCGGGTGGGCGCCGGACGCGTACGACCGGCTCGCGGGCGCGGTCGTCGTCGGGCACGTCCTGGAGTGCGGGACCCAGGCCACCGGCGGCAACTACGCCTTCTTCGCCGAGCACGGCCCGGCGGCCGTGCGCCACCCCGGCTTCCCCCTCGCCGAGGTCCACGAGGACGGCTCGGCGGTCATCACCAAGCACGGCGGCACCGGCGGCTTCGTCGACGTCGGCACGGTCACCGCGCAGCTCCTGTACGAGACGCAGGGCGCCCGGTACGCGGGCCCGGACGTCACCGCCCGCCTCGACACGGTCACCCTCGCCCAGGAGGGCCCGGACCGCGTACGGATCGACGGCGTGCGCGGCGAGGCGCCGCCCCCGACGCTGAAGGCGGGCCTGACCCGGCTCGGCGGCCACCGCAACGAAGTCGTCTTCGTCCTCACCGGCCTGGACGTCGAGGCGAAGGCCGCCCTCGTCCGCGCGCAGGTGGAGGACGCCTTCGACCGCGCCAAGTCACGCCCCGCCGAGGTCCGCTGGGAGCTGGCCCGCACCGACCACGCCGACGCGGCCACGGAGGAGACCGCGTCCGCCCTGCTGCGGCTCGTCGTGCGCGACCCCGACGCGGACACGGTGGGCCGCGCGATCGGCGGGGCCGCCGTCGAACTCGCCCTCGGCAGCTACCCCGGCTTCCACGTGACGGCGCCGCCCGGCAAGGGCGCGCCCTACGGCGTCTTCGAGGCGGCGTACGTCGAGCGGTCCGCCGTGGCGCACGTGGCGGTCCTGCCGGACGGGGAGCGGCGCCCGGTGCCGTCCGGCGCCGACGACACCCTCGTACCGCACGACGTGCCGCCCCCGCCCCCGCCCGAGCCGCTCCCGCCGGGCCCCACCCGCCGCGCCCCCCTCGGCCTCGTCGCCGGGGCCCGCAGCGGCGACAAGGGCGGCGACGCCAACGTCGGCGTGTGGGTGCGCACCGACGACGCGTGGCGGTGGCTCGCCCACGAACTGACCGTGGACCGCTTCCGGGAACTGCTCCCGGAGACCGCCGACTTGACCGTCGTACGCCACGACCTGCCCAACCTGCGCGCCCTGAACTTCGTCGTCGAGGGGCTGCTCGGCGAGGGCGTGGCCGCGCGCGCCCGCTTCGACCCGCAGGCCAAGGGCCTCGCCGAGTGGCTGCGCGCCCGCCACCTGGACATCCCGGAGGAGCTGCTGTGAACCCGCAGGACCGCCCGTCGCCGTCGCCGGAGGTTGCGCCGTGACCGTCCTCGCCTCCGCGCTCGACCCCGCGAGCGCCGAGTACGCCGAGCACCGCGCCGCCATGCTGGAGAAGCTGGCCGCGCTCGACGCCGAGCAGGCCAAGGCCCTGGAGGGCGGCGGCGAGAAGTACGTCCGACGGCACCGCGAGCGCGGCAAGCTGCTCGCCCGCGAACGCATCGAGCTGCTGCTCGACCCCGACACGCCCTTCCTGGAGCTGTCGCCGCTGGCCGCCTGGGGCAGCGACTACCCGGTCGGCGCCTCCATGGTCACCGGCATCGGTGTCGTCGAGGGCGTCGAGTGCCTGATCACCGCCAACGACCCGACGGTCAGGGGCGGCGCCTCCAACCCCTGGACGCTGAAGAAGGCCTTCCGGGCGCATGAGATCGGGCACGCCAACCGGCTGCCGTCGATCCACCTCGTGGAGTCCGGCGGCGCCGACCTGCCGTCCCAGAAGGAGATCTTCATCCCGGGCGGCGCCCTGTTCAGACACCTCACGCAGTCCTCGGCGGCCGGCATCCCGACCATCGCCGTCGTCTTCGGGAACTCCACGGCGGGCGGCGCGTACGTCCCCGGCCTGTGCGACCACGTGATCATGGTCAAGGAGCGCGCGAAGGTCTTCCTCGGCGGGCCGCCGCTGGTGAAGATGGCGACCGGCGAGGAGAGCGACGACGAGTCGCTCGGCGGCGCCGAGATGCACGCCCGCACCTCCGGCCTCGCCGACCACCTCGCCGAGGACGAGCGCGACGCCCTGCGCCAGGCGCGCCGCGTCGTCGCCCGCCTCAACTGGCGCAAGGCGTACGCCGATCCGGACCCGCTCGCCGTCGAGCCGCCGAAGTACGACGAGGACGAGCTCCTCGGCATCGTCCCCGGCGACCTGAAGAAGCCCTTCGACCCGCGCGAGGTCATCGCCCGCATCGTCGACGGCTCCGACTTCGACGAGTTCAAGCCGCTGTACGGGACCAGCCTCACCACCGGGTGGGCCACCCTGCACGGCTACCCGGTCGGCATCCTCGCCAACGCCCAGGGCGTGCTGTTCAGCGAGGAGTCGCAGAAGGCCGCCCAGTTCATCCAGCTCGCGAACCAGCGCGACATCCCGCTGCTTTTCCTGCACAACACCACCGGTTACATGGTCGGCAAGGAGTACGAGCAGGGCGGCATCATCAAGCACGGCGCGATGATGATCAACGCCGTCTCGAACTCGCGGGTGCCGCACCTCTCCGTCCTCATGGGCGCCTCCTACGGCGCCGGTCACTACGGCATGTGCGGGCGCGCCTACGACCCCCGCTTCCTCTTCGCCTGGCCGAGCGCGAAGTCCGCCGTCATGGGCCCGCAGCAGCTCGCCGGCGTCCTGTCGATCGTGGCGCGGGCGTCGGCCGCCGCGAAGGGCCAGCCGTACGACGAGGAAGCCGACGCGGGGCTGCGGGCCATGGTGGAGCAGCAGATCGAGGCGGAGTCGCTGCCGATGTTCCTCTCCGGGCGGCTCTACGACGACGGGGTCATCGACCCGCGCGACACCCGCACCGTCCTCGGTATCTGCCTGTCCGCGATCCACACCGCCCCCTACGAGGGCGCGCGCGGCGGCTTCGGCGTCTTCCGGATGTGAGGAACTCCCCCATGATCACCTCCCTGTTGGTGGCCAACCGCGGCGAGATCGCCTGCCGCGTCTTCCGCACCTGCCGCGAGCTGGGCATCGCCACCGTCGCCGTGTACTCCGACGCCGACGCCGACGCCCTGCACGTGCGCGAGGCCGACACGGCGGTACGGCTGCCCGGCTCGGCGCCCGGTGAGACGTACCTGCGCGGCGACCTCGTCGTGAAGGCCGCCCAGGCCGCGGGCGCCGACGCGGTCCACCCCGGCTACGGCTTCCTCTCCGAGAACGCGGGCTTCGCGCACGCCGTCCAGGACGCCGGCCTGACCTGGATCGGCCCGCCGCCCGAGGCGATCGAGGCCATGGCGTCCAAGACCCGCGCCAAGGAGCTGATGGGCCTCGCCCCGCTCGGCGAGGTCACCGAGGCCGACCTGCCGGTGCTGGTGAAGGCGGCGGCCGGGGGCGGCGGGCGCGGCATGCGCGTCGTACGCGATCTCGCCGACCTCGCGGGGGAGCTGGCGGCGGCGCGCGCCGAGGCCGCGAGCGCCTTCGGGGACGGCGAGGTGTTCGTCGAGCCGTACATCGAGGGCGGCCGGCACGTCGAGGTGCAGCTCATGGCCGACGCGCACGGCACCGTGTGGACGCTCGGCACCCGCGACTGCACCCTCCAGCGCCGTCACCAGAAGGTCATCGAGGAGTCCCCGGCGCCCGGCCTCGCCCCCGAGCTGGTCGCGGAGCTGCACGCCCAGGCGGTGCGGGCCGCGCGCGTGACCGGGTACCGCGGCGCGGGCACCGTCGAGTTCCTGGTGGCCGGCGGCCGGGCGCACTTCCTGGAGATGAACACCCGCCTCCAGGTCGAACACCCCGTCACCGAGGCCGTGTTCGGCATCGACCTGGTGGCGCTCCAGATCCGGGTCGCCGAGGGCCACGCCCTGGACGAGGAGCCGCCGCCCGCGCGCGGGCACGCCGTCGAAGCCCGCCTGTACGCCGAGGACCCGGCCGCCGGGTGGGCCCCGCAGACCGGCACCCTGCACCGCCTGGACGTGCCGGGGGTCCGCCTCGACACCGGCTACACCGACGGCGACACGATCGGCGTCCACTACGACCCGATGCTCGCCAAGGCCGTCGCGCACGCGCCCACCCGCGCCGAGGCCGTGCGGAAGCTGGCGGGCGCCCTGGAGCGGGCCACCGTCCACGGCCCGGTCACCAACCGCGACCTGCTCGTACGCTCCCTGCGGCACCCGGAGTTCACCGGCGCCCGCATGGACACCGGCTTCTACGACCGGCACGCCGCCGCGCTCTCGGCCGCCGCCCCCGACCCGCACGCCCCGCTCGCCGCCGCCCTCGCCGACGCCCACGGCCGCTCCCGGTTCGGCGGCTGGCGCAACCTCCGCTCGCAGCCCCACCGCAAGCGCTACCGCACCGAGGCCGACGGCGCCGAGCACGAGGTCCGTTACGACCACACCCGGGGCGGCCTGACCGCCGAGGGCGTACGGGTCCTCGCGGTCACGCTGGCACGCGTCGAGCTCGAAGTGGGTGGCGTCCGCAGGCGGTTCACGGTCACGCGCCACGGAGACCGGGTGCACGTCACCACCGCCCGCGGCGACACCGCCCTCACCGCGCTGCCCCTGCTCCCCGCACCCACCGCCCGCCGCGCCCCCGGCTCCCTGCTCGCCCCCATGCCGGGCACCGTCGTCCGCGTCGCCGAGGGGCTCGCCGAGGGCGCGGCCGTCACCGCCGGGCAGCCCCTCGTCTGGCTGGAGGCCATGAAGATGGAGCACCGCGTCTGCGCTCCCGCCTCCGGCACGCTCACCGCACTGCACGCCGCCCCCGGCCGCCAGGTCGAGGTCGGCGCGCTGCTCGCCGTCGTCCAGGCCGCCGCCGAACCGGAGGAGTCCGTATGAGCACCGCACGCAGCACCGGCCGCGATACCTCTCGCAGCACCGCACGCGGCTCGGCCCGCAGCACCGTCCTCGAGACCGAGGAGCACCAGGCCCTGCGCGCCGCCGTCGCCGCCCTCGGCAAGCGCTACGGCCGCGACTACATGACCCGCGTCACGGCGGACGGCGGCCACCCCGACGAACTGTGGGCGGACGCCGCCAAGCTCGGCTATCTCGGGGTGAACCTGCCCGAGGAGTACGGCGGCGGGGGCGGCGGCATCGCCGAACTCTCCATCGTCCTGGAGGAGCTCGGCGCCGCCGGCTCCCCGCTCCTGATGATGGTCGTCTCGCCCGCCATCTGCGGCACCGTCATCGCCCGCTTCGGCACCGAGGCGCAGAAGCGGGCCTGGCTGCCCGGCCTCGCCGACGGCTCCCGCACCATGGCCTTCGGCATCACCGAGCCGGACGCGGGCTCCAACTCCCACCGCATCACCACCACGGCCCGCCGCGACCCCGGCTCCGGCGACTGGCTCCTGACCGGCCGCAAGGTGTTCATCTCCGGCGTCGACATCGCCGACGCCACCCTCATCGTCGGCCGCACGTCGGACGCCCGCACCGGCAGCCTCAAGCCGTGCCTGTTCATCGTCCCGCGCGACACCCCGGGCTTTGAACGGCGGCAGATCGCCATGGAGCTCCAGGCGGCCGAGAAGCAGTTCGAGCTGGTCCTCGACGACGTACGGCTGCCCGCCGACGCGCTGGTGGGTGGGGGTACCTCCCACGCTTTCGGCAGTGGGGGAGAGGACGCGGGGCTGCTCCAGCTCTTCGCGGGCCTGAACCCCGAGCGGATCATGACGGCCGCCTTCGCGCTCGGCATGGGGCGGTACGCGCTGCACCGCGCCACCGAGTACGCGAGGGAACGCAGCGTCTGGAAGACGCCGATCGGCGCCCACCAGGCCATCGCGCACCCCCTCGCGCAGTCCCACATCGAGATCGAACTGGCCCGCCTGATGATGCAGAAGGCCGCCCGGCTCTACGACGAGGGCGAGGACATGGCCGCGGGCGAGGCCGCCAACATGGCCAAGCTGGCCGCCGCCGACGCCTGTGTGAAGGCGGTCGACCAGGCCGTGCACACCCTCGGCGGCAACGGCCTCACCAAGGAGTTCGGCCTCGCCTCGCTCATCGTCGCCTCCCGCGTGGCCCGCATCGCCCCCGTCAGCAGGGAGATGATCCTCAACTACGTCTCCCACCAGACGCTCGGCCTGCCCAAGTCGTACTGAAGCCGTAGTGCAGTCGTCCTGAGGAGCCCTCCCATGAGCCTCGTCGTCTCCTCCCCGGAGCGCGGGATCGTCACCGCCACCCTGGACTTCCCCGAGCGCCGCAACGCGCTCTCGGCGGAGCTGGTGGCCGCCCTCGCCGAGGCCCTCCACGGCCTCGGCGGGGACCCCGGCGTCCGCGCGATCGTCCTCACCCACACCGGGACGGCGTTCTGCGCCGGGGCCGACCTGCGCGAACCGCCGGACCCCCGGGACTTCGTACGGCTGCTGCGGCAGATCGTGGAGCTGCCGAAACCGGTCCTCGCCCGGGTGGACGGGCATGTGCGGGCGGGCGGACTCGGGCTGCTCGGCGCGTGCGACCTCGCGGTCGCCGGGCCGGGCGCGTCGTTCGCGCTCACGGAGGTCCGCATTGGGGTCGCGCCCGCCGTCATCTCCCTGACGCTGCTGCCCCGCCTCGACCCGAGCGCCGCCGCCCGCTACCACCTCACCGGGGAGCGCTTCGACGGAGCGCAGGCGGCGCGGGCCGGCCTCGTCACGGCGTACGCCGACGACGTGGACGCCGGGCTCGCGCCGATGCTCGACGGGCTGCGCAAGGCGGCGCCGGGCGCCCTGGCCGAGACGAAGCGGCTGCTCACGGCTAAGGTGCTCGACGCATTCGACGCACACTCGGACGCCCTGGTCGCCCTGTCCGCGCGGCTCTTCGGTTCCCCGGAGGCACAGCAGGGGGCGGGGGCGTTCCTCGAACGACGGGAGCCCCCATGGGTGCTGTGACCACCGCCGACCGGGCGCCCAAGCAGGACCGCAGCCGCGCGACGCGGCGGGGGCTCCTGGAGGCCGCCGTGTCGTGCCTCGCCGAGCACGGCTGGGCGGGCTCGACGGTCTCGGTGGTCGCCGAGCGGGCCGGGGTGTCGCGGGGCGCCGCCCAGCACCACTTCCCGACCCGCGAGGACCTCTTCACGGCCGCCGTGGAGTACGTCGCCGAACAGCGCTCCACGGCCCTGCGCGCCCTGCCCGCCCAGGACCCGGCCTCGGTGGTCGCCGCCCTGGTCGACCTCTACACCGGTCCGCTCTTCCGGGCGGCGCTCCACCTGTGGGTGGCCGCGTCGAACGAGCCCCAGCTGGGCTCCCGCGTCACGGAACTCGAAGCCCGCGTCGGCCGCGAGACGCACCGCATAGCGGTGGAGCTCCTGCACGCCGACGAGTCCGTGCCCGGCGTCCGCGAGACCATCCAGGGCCTGCTGGACATGGCCCGCGGCCTCGGCCTCGCGAACCTGCTGACGGACGACCGGGCACGGCGGGAGCGGGTGGTGGCGCAGTGGACGGTGCTGGTCGGCTCGGCGCTGGGCGGCGCCCCGGGGCGGTAGGTCCCGCGGGCCTCAGCGCGCGATGTCCCCGAAGCCCTCGATCTCCTCCGGGCGGCGCGAGCCCGGCCCGACATACCGCGCCGAGGGACGCACCAGCCGCCCCGTCCGCTTCTGCTCCAGGATGTGCGCCGACCACCCGGCGGTCCGCGCGCAGGTGAACATCGACGTGAACATGTGCGCAGGGACCTCGGCGAAGTCGAGGACGATCGCCGCCCAGAACTCCACGTTGGTGGCGAGAACCCGGTCGGGGCGGCGCGCGTGGAGCTCCTCCAGGGCCGCCTTCTCCAGCGCCTCGGCGACCTCGAAGCGCGGCGCCCCCAGCTCGCGGGCGGTGCGCCGCAGCACCCGCGCGCGCGGGTCCTCGGCCCGGTACACCCGGTGGCCGAAGCCCATCAGCCGCTCGCCCTTGTCCAGCGCCTGCTTCACGTACGCCACCGCGTCACCCGTGCGCTCGATCTCCTCGATCATGCCGAGGACCCGGGACGGCGCCCCGCCGTGCAGCGGCCCCGACATGGCGCCGACGGCACCCGACAGCGCCGCCGCCACGTCCGCGCCGGTGGAGGCGATGACGCGGGCGGTGAACGTGGAGGCGTTCATGCCGTGCTCGGCGGCCGACGTCCAGTACGCGTCGACGGCCTTCACGTGCTTGGGGTCCGGCTCGCCGCGCCAGCGCTTCATGAACCGCTCGACGACCGTCTCGGCCTTGTCGATCTCCCGCTGCGGCACCATCGGCAGGCCCTGGCCGCGCGCCGACTGGGCGACGTAGGACAGGGCCATGACGGCGGCGCGCGCCAGGTCCTCGCGGGCCTGCCGCTCGTCGATGTCCAGGAGGGGGCGCAGGCCCCACACGGGGGCGAGCATGGCGAGCGCCGACTGCACGTCGACGCGGATGTCCCCGGAGTGCACCGGGATCGGGAAGGGCTCGGCGGGCGGCAGGCCGGGGTTGAAGGCGCCGTCGACGAGCAGGCCCCACACGTTCCCGAAGGAGACGTGGCCGACCAGGTCCTCGATGTCGACGCCGCGGTAGCGAAGCGCGCCGCCTTCCTTGTCCGGTTCGGCGATCTCCGTCTCGAACGCGACGACTCCTTCAAGGCCGGGTACGAAGTCGGACATCAGGCGGCTCCTCGTGATGGGTTCGACAGGATGGTGGGCGAGAGACGGGGTTGCGATCAGCTCATGACCATGCGTCAAAGGTGGGCGGTCGCGATCCGGTTCCACGGTCGAGTACGCCGGTATCCGGCGCGTTCGCCGACTCGCGGTCCGAAACGGTCATCCCGGTGATGCCCCGCGCGGCGGGTGGTCACCCCAACCGATCGCGGCAGCAGGGACGATATCCGCTGGTGCCACCTTTGGCGATGGATTGCGGCACTGAGTGCCAGACGTCACCTCTCCGAGGCACCGTACGCCCCTCTCGGGGGCCCCGCGAGCCGCACTCGGCATACGGCAAGATGACCGTGTGACCGACTCCAGTGCCTCCCTTCCCGAACCGATTCCCGAGCCGGCCGGCATGCGTGAGCAGTACGTCACCGAGGGGCTCGCGGAAGCCGGCCTGCCCGCCGGTCCCATGGAGCTGTTCGCGCGGTGGTTCAAGGAGGCGGTACGCGACACGGACGCCCTCCGCGAACCGAACGCCATGGTCGTCTCCACGGCCGACGCCGAGGGCAGGCCCAGCTCCCGCACGGTGCTCCTGAAGGGCTTCGACGAGCGCGGCTTCGTCTTCTTCACCAACTACGGCTCCCGCAAGGCCCGCGAGATCACCGCCAACCCGCACGTCTCGCTGCTCTTCCCCTGGCACCCCATGGCCCGCCAGGTCATCGTCTCCGGCACCGCGACGCGCGTCGGGCGCGAGGAGACGGTCGCCTACTTCCGCACCCGCCCGCACGGTTCCCGGCTCGGCGCCTGGGCCAGCGCCCAGTCGTCCGTCCTCACCTCACGGGACGAACTGGACCGCTCCTACGCCGACTTGGCGGCCCGCTATCCCGAGGGCGAGCAGGTCCCCGTGCCGCCGGACTGGGGCGGCTTCCGGGTGGCGCCACGGGAGGTGGAGTTCTGGCAGGGCCGCCGGAACCGCCTGCACGACCGCCTGCGGTACGTACGCGGCGAGGACGACCCGGGGTGGCGGGTGGAGCGCCTCAGCCCGTGAGGACGCCGTCCAGGAACGGCTCGACGGCCGCGCGCCAGGCCTCCGGCCGGTCATAGTGGACGAGGTGACCGGCGTCGGGCACCTCCGCGTACTGCCCGCGGGGCAGCACGCGGACCATCTCCTGCGACTCGGCGCGGCCCAGCTCGCCGTCGAGGCCGCGGACGACGAGGGCGGGGCAGCGGACCTGCATCAGCTCCTCCCAGTGCGCGTCGTGCACCCACGTCTCGCGGGACCGCAGCATCTGGGCGGGGTCGAACACCGGCCGCCAGCCGTCGGGGCCCTCGGCCATCACCTCGGCGAAGAACGCGCCCCGCGAGGGGTTGGGGCGCTCCACCCAGGGGTCGTCCTCGCCGAACCACTTGCGCACGTCGGCGAGGGTCGCGAACGGCACGGGCCAGGAGGTGAACCAGTCCTCCCACTCTCGCTGCGAGGCCGCGCCCAGCGCGGAGGCCCGCATGTCGCAGATGACCAGGCCCCGGACGAGGTCGGGGCGGCGGGCGGCCAGCTGCCAGGCGGTGAGCGCGCCCATGGAGTGGCCGATGAGCACGGCGGGCGCGAGGCCGAGCTGCTCCAGGGCGGCCTCGGCGTCGGCCACGTACGCCTCGCGGGTGTAGGGGCCCTCGGGGAGCTTCTCGCTCTGGCCGTGGCCGCGCTGGTCGAGGGCGACCGCGCGGTGCCGCTCGGAGAGCCAGCGGGCCGTGCCCGCCCAGTGGGAGGCCCGGCCCATCAGGCCGTGCAGCAGGAGCACCCCGCCCGGTGCGCCCTCGGCCTCCCTCGGCTTGGGCGGGTCGGCGAACTCCCAGGCGGCGAGGCGTACGCCACCCGCGCCCGTCACGTCGATGCGCCGCACCATGATTCCTGGCACCCCCCTAGATTCCACTCGGGATCCACGCCTGGTCCTGCCTCACACCCCCGCACGCTATCGAACTCCCTTTCGAAAGCAGCCGGTTCGCGGATAACACCCCTCGTTCGGGTGACCACACCCAAGGATTGACGGGCGCGGCCGAGGGGAGATCTTCATCGGGAGGCGGGCCGCTCGGGGACACGGGCCCGTGGGGGACGACCCTGAGAGCTCGGGGCTCCGGGTCGACACAGGGGAGGACAGGCCCCGGCGCCTCAGGGCGCCGGGGCCCTCACGTCCCAGCTCACCAGACGGGCGCATCCTCCCGCCCCCTCTCCGGCCGCACGGCCAGGCCGCCGGCGGTGCGGCGTCGACACGGTCAAGAGCCTCAGGTCATATGCCTCTCGCGACAGCCTCGCACGCGAAACGCTCCGGCGCTGCGGTTCCGCACACTGAATCTTGGACTCCGCGAGAACTCATGGAGATCGCGAAGCCCCGTCAACCGTCCCTCGCCCGGCGGAAGTTGATCCAGTGCCCCCGGTGGCCTCAGCGCTTGGCGACGAAGACGTGCGAGGCGATCTCCGAGGACAGCTCCGCGGCCTCGCCGCTGCTGCCCACCAGCACGCCGCCCGGCGACTCCGTCACGCTCACCACCGAGCCCGGCTGCACACCGGCCCGCCGCAGCGTGTACATCAGCTGGGCGTCCGTCTGGATCGGCTCGCCGATGCGGCGCACGACGACCGTCTTGCCCTCCGCACCGGGGTCGAGCTCCGTGAGGGAGACCATCCCCTCGTCCAGGAACGGGTTCGCGCCGTCCTTCTCGCCCAGCTCCTCCAGGCCCGGGATGGGGTTGCCGTACGGCGACTCGGTGGGGTGGCGCAGGAGCTCCAGGACGCGGCGCTCCACGGCCTCGCTCATCACGTGCTCCCAGCGGCACGCCTCGGCGTGGACCTGCTCCCATTCGAGCCCGATCACGTCGACGAGCAGGCACTCCGCCAGGCGGTGCTTGCGCATCACACGGGTGGCCAGGCGGCGGCCCTCCTCGGTGAGCTCCAGGTGGCGGTCGCTGGCGACCGCCACCAGACCGTCGCGCTCCATGCGCGCCACGGTCTGGCTCACCGTCGGACCGCTCTGGTCGAGCCGCTCGGCGATCCGGGCGCGCATGGGGACGACACCTTCCTCCTCCAGTTCGAGGATGGTGCGCAAATACATCTCAGTGGTGTCAATCAGCCCCGACATGGGTGCCCCTCAGAATTCGCTCGTGCGCTGGCCCTGCCCTCAATTCTGACGCATACCACCGACAACCGTGCCGCGCCGCGGGAAAACCGGGCCCAGGCCGTCCGCAGACCCTGTTGACAGGGCACTGGTCCAGACCGCAACGTGATGCGAATGAGCTCCAAGAGCGAGAGCAAGCTCGCCGGTCAGTATTTCGACGCCGCGATCGACCTGCTCCGGCGGGTCCGCGACGAGGAGTCCGGGAACATCGCGGAGGCGGGCGCCCTGCTCGCCGACGCCGCCGCGTCCGGCGGCCGCCTGTTCGCCTTCGGCGCCGGGCACTCCTCGCTCGCCGCGCAGGAGGTCGTCTACCGCGCGGGCGGCCTCGCCCTGATGAACCTCCTCGCCGTCCCCGGCGTCGTCGGCGTCGACGTCATGCCCGCGACGCTCGGCTCCGCCCTGGAGCGCGTCGACGGCCTCGCGGGTGCCGTCCTCGACTCCTCGCCGGCCCGCTCCGGCGACGTCCTCGTGATCGTCTCGCTCTCCGGGCGGAACTCCCTGCCGGTGGAGATGGCGATGAACGCCCGCGCGCTGGGCCTCAAGGTCATCGGCGTCACCTCGGTGGCGTACGCGACGCAGACCAGGTCGCGCCACACCTCCGGCACCTTCCTCAAGGACCACTGCGACGTCGTGGTCGACTCCAAGATCGCGGTGGGGGACGCGGAGCTCTCCCTCGACGGGGTCGACGCGCCGTTCGGCCCCGCGTCCGGCGTCGTGACGAACGCGCTGATGCAGGCCATGACCGCCACCGCCGTGGAACACCTGGCCGCCCGGGGCATCCAGCCGCCGCTGCTCCGGTCCGGGAACGTGGACGGGGGACACGACTGGAACGGGCGGGTGTTCCAGGAGTACGGGGAGCGGATCTTCTACCGGCACTGAGCTCTCGCCGCCGGGTGCGGGTCCCGCATGGCATCCGCACCCTCACCGGCCCGGCACCCTCACCCGCCCAGCACCCCCGCCAGATCCAGCGCCACCGCCACCCTGGCCGCCACGCTCTCCGCGTACGCCGCGTCCGCCCGTTCGAACGGGCCGCGGCCCGGGCCCCGCAGGAACGTCACCACGCCCAGCGTCCGGCCCCGGCTGCGCAGCACCGCGCACAGGGCGTGCACCGTGTCCTGCGGCCACTGCCGGGCGGCAGCCCACTCGCGGACCCGCTCCGGGGACGCCGCGCCCGCGCTCGCCCGCACCGAGCCGGCCCGCTCCACGCACTGCGGTGCCGGATGCCCCTCCGGATAGCGCAGCGGTATCCCCGCCATCGCCACCGGCAGGCACGGCCCCGGCGCCCCGGCGGGCGTCGCCGCGGCCCGGACGAGGCGCACCGGGTCCTCGCCCGCCACCACGTCCACCAGGGCATGGTCGGCGAACCCGGCCAGCGCGAAGTCGAGCTGGACGGTGGCCGACTCCATGGGGTCCTCGCACTCGGCGGCGGCCCGCGCCGCGCGGTGCAGCTGCTGGGAGCGGAAGCGCAGCTGCGAGGCCTCCTGCTCGGTCAGCTTCGCCTCCGTCACGTCCTGGAAGAGCCAGCCGACGCCGAGCGGCACCGGCTCCTCGGCGAGCGGCGAGGCCAGCCGCAGGAAACCGCTGCGCCAGCACCGCCGCTCGAAGCCGTCCTCCCGCCCGCCGCCGGCCC
The DNA here is from genome assembly GCF_016905445.1 of Streptomyces sp. G44. Classification (GTDB taxonomy): domain Bacteria; phylum Actinomycetota; class Actinomycetes; order Streptomycetales; family Streptomycetaceae; genus Streptomyces. The sequence continues at coordinate 6,969 of NZ_JAFEXF010000091.1, read as the reverse complement.
GCACCGACACCCACAGCTCGGCGGGCGCGGGCGGCGCCCCCTCGGCGAGCACATGGGCCAGCGCGCTCTCCAGCTCCTCGACGCCCTGCCCGAGCAGATCGGCCAGCGGGCGCCCCAGGACCGCCGTACGCCCCAGTCCCAGGGCGCGGGCGGCGTGTTCGTTCACCACGGCGGGGCGCAGGTCCGCGTCGACGAGCACGACACCCCAGGACGCGTTCTCGAAGAGGGCCTCGCTCAGGGCGATGGACCGCTCCAGGTCGATCTGCGCGTGGACCTCGCTGAAGGCGCAGTACACGCCCGCGGGCTTCCCTTCGGCGCCGCGCACGGACGCGGACTGCATCCGTACGAGGACCCGCCCGCCGTCCTTGGTCACCAGGGCGAACTCGTGCACCTGCCGCCCCGGCGCGTCCATCGCGGACAGCAGCCGCCCCTCGACCTCCCCGGCGTCGGCCGTCCGCACCGCCCACCCGGAGAGCCCCCGGCGCCCCACGGCCTCCGCCGCCGTCCAGCCGAGGATCCGCTCCGCCTCGCGGTTCCAGTGCGTCACCACGCCGTCGGCGTCGAACGCGCACAACGCCGCGTCCATCCCGTCGAGCAGCGCCGCGAGCAGCTCCGCCCCGCCGGCCTCTGGCTCGTCGGGACCCAGTTCGTCGGTAGTTCCGCTCCGCCGCGAAGCACTCACCTCGAACCCCCCTGCCGACCGTGTCCTCAGATCATTCAACTTGAACGTGACGCACCCCACAGCCAGTTCCCGGAAGTTGGAGGGAAAACGCTGTGCGGCCGAGGAAGAGAAAAAACCGGTTGAGCGTCTCCGCGCCGATCCCTAGGGTGTGTATCACTCGACGAAAGGAGGTGATCCGGCAGTGATTTCATTGCGGACGCGAGAGGTGGCTGCGGGCTAGCGGCCTGCCACCACACCCAGTGCGGTGCCGGACCAGCACGAGAGACGAGCGTGCAGCCGGCCCAATCCCAAGCAGTCACCCGACCCGCGAGCCGCCGGTACGTCCGGCCGGCTTCCTCCGCCCGGCTCCGGCCGACGCGGCAGGAACCATGGCTCGCGGGTCGCCTGCGTTTCCGGGCGGCGACGGCCCGCCGGCCCGCATGGGACCGGCCCCGCCCGGCCGCCGCCGATCCGGCGGGCCCCGCGCCTCAGCGGACGACGTCGAAGACGTTCTTCTGGATGCCGTTGGCGTACGCCTCGTGCTCGACCAGCCGCAGCTTCCGCGCGTCCATGTCCGCGGTGCTGAACAGCCGCTTGCCCGCGCCCAGCAGCAGCGGGAAGACCAGCAGGTGGTAGCGGTCGATCAGGCCGGCGTCCGACAGGGCGCGGTGGAGGGTGGCGCTGCCGTGCATGATGATCGGCCCGCCCCCGGTCTCCTTCAGCGCGGCCACCTCGTCCGGTGAGCGCAGGATCGTGGTCTCGCCCCAGCCGTCCACCAGGCCGTCCTCGCCGAGCGTCGTGGAGACGACGTACTTGGGCATCGGCTTGTACGCGGCGAAGTCCGCCATGTCCGGCCAGACGGGGCTGAACGCCTCGTAGCTGACCCGGCCCAGCAGCATCGCCGTGGCCTCCTCCTGCTCCCGGCCCTTGATCTCGAAGGCCTCCGGGAGGAAGTCGACGTCCTTGAAGGTCCAGCCCGCGTTCCGGTAGCCCGGTTCGCCGCCGGGGGCTTCCACGACGCCGTCGAGCGAGACGAAGGCGGTGCTGATCAAGGTGCGCATGTGAGGTCTCCTGGTCGTCCGCCGGTGCGATGGCTCATCGGACCGGTCATCAACTGCACACATGAGACCGGGCCGCCGCGCGAAAGTCATCGGCCGGCGGCTACCCCTTGCTGACCGCCGTCAGGATCTCCGGCAGGCGGCCCGCCACCCGCGGGGCCGCCAGGCGCAGCCCGGCCTCGGCGATCGCCCAGCCGTACGCCGCGCCCAGGGGGAGCACGAGCCACGTCCAGGAGGCCGCGTCCGAGGCGTGCAGCCAGATCGAGAGGCCCAGGACGGGGGCGCACAGCAGGGCGCCCGCGACCATGCCGCCGAGGATGGAGAGCCAGGCGAGGCCCGCCTGGCCGGGCGCCACGTTCTTGTAGCCCTCCTGCGGGATCGAGTACGGGAAGCGGGCCGAGGACCAGGCGCCCGTCGCCAGCATCGCGCCGAGCAGCGCGAAGGAGAGGCCGAGGACCTCGGGCAGGGCGGGCCAGGCGCCGAGCATCGCCGTGGTGAGGACGGTGACGAGGGTGGCGTACGGGAGGGTGATCAGGAGTATGGCCAGGGCGCGGCCCCGCAGCTCCACGCAGGCGTCGCGGGTCGTCGAGATCGTCATGGCCACCATCCAGAACGCGGAGGTGTCCTGGCCGAACTGGTTGTACATGAGGATGCCGAGCATGCCCGCCGCGAAGCACGCGAAGTACACCGAGCCGGTGCCCTGGAGGGCGTTGAAGACCGGCACGATCAGGCCGATGGCCAGGGAGGACACCCAGGCCGCCTTCGTCTTCGGGTCGCGCCACAGGTACCGCAGGCTCCGCTCCATGACGGTGCCGGTGCGGCCCGCGGGGAGCAGGCCGCCGATGACGCCGGAGGCGCGGGACGTGCCCTTGTCCGGTTCCGCCGCGGCCAGCGTCGAGCTGTCGGGGGCCGTCATCAGGCGGGTCAGGCTGCGCTGCCAGAGGGCGAGGAGGGCCACCAGGGCCGCGGCGGTCAGGGCGAGTTGGGCGGCCCCGGTCGCGTACGCGCCCTCGCTCACCGAGTCCACCGCGCCGAGTGCCGAGGCCGGCGGGATCCAGCGCACGACGGCCGCCGCCGGGTCGAGGGTGGACAGGCCGGACGAACCGAGTCGCTGCGCCCCGAAGTTGGCGGCCTGCGCGCCGACCGCGATGACCAGGCCACTGAGGACGGCGAGGTCACGGCCCTTGCGGCTGGTCAGCAGGCGGATGTTGGCGGCGGCGACCGCGCGGGCCAGGGCCACGCAGACCAGGAGGGTGAGCGCGGTGGCGAGGACGCCGGTGGCGGCGGCCGCCGCGCCGTGGGCCAGCGCGATCGTCGCGCCGACGGCCAGGCAGAGCGTGAACAGCGGCCCGATGCCGACCAGCGACGCCACGAGCAGCGCCCGCACCAGTGGCCGGGGCCGCAGCGGCAGCATCACCAGGCGGGTGGGGTCGAGGGTCTCGTCGCCGCCGGGGAAGAACAGCGGCATGACGGCCCAGCCGAGGGCGAGGACCCCGGTGAGCAGGACGCAGACGGTGGCGGCGTGCGCGTTGCCGCGCAGCGCGATCAGACCGAGGAGCTGGAGCGCGGCGACGAGGAGGGTGACGGCGACGGACGCGACGTAGGCGGTCCGGCGCCCGGCGGACTGCCGCAGGCCGTTGCGCAGCAGGGACAGCTTCAGGCGTACGAAGACCGGGGTGATCGCCCGGGCGGGGGCGGGTGTCGTCATCGGGCGCCCCCGCCCAGCCAGTCGAGGTCGGAGTTCGTGTCGCGGCCCTGCGCGCCGACGAGTTCCAGGAACGCCTGCTGGAGGGAGGGCGCGTCGCCGCGCACCTCGGCGAGCGTGCCGTGGGCGCGGATGCGGCCCGCGGCCATGACGGCCACCCAGTCGCACAGCGACTCGACGAGCTCCATGACGTGGGAGGAGAAGACGACGGTGGCACCGGAGGCGGTGTAGCGCTCCAGGACGCCGCGGATCGTCTGGGCGGAGACCGGGTCGACGCCTTCGAACGGCTCGTCCAGGAAGAGCACCTCGGGGTTGTGGAGCAGGGCCGCCGCGAGGCCGGTCTTCTTGCGCATGCCGGTGGAGTAGTCGACGACGAGCTTGTGCTGGGCGCCCGCGAGGTCGAGCACGTCAAGGAGCTGGGTGGCGCGCTTGTCGACCTCCGCGCCGGGCAGTCCGCGCAACCGTCCGGTGTACGCGAGGAGTTCGCGCCCCGAGAGCCGCTCGAAGAGCCGCAGGCCCTCGGGGAGGACGCCGATGCGGGCCTTGACCTCGACGGGGTCGCGCCACACGTCGTGGCCGGCGATCTCGACGGAGCCCTGGTCCGGCCTGAGCAGGCCGGTGACCATGGAGAGGGTGGTGGTCTTCCCGGCGCCGTTCGGGCCGACGAGGCCGATGAACTTGCCCGCCGGCAGCGCCAGGTCGATCCCGGCCACCGCGATCTGCTCGCCGAACCGCTTCCAGAGCCCCTGGATCCGTACCGCCGACGTTTCGCTCACCGTGCCGCCCTTTCACCGCTGTGGCCGTGCCCGCACGATACGTCGACGGCGGCCACCGGGAGGCGGTCGGGAGCTCAGCGGCGCGCTTCCCTCCCGCACGCGTACGCCAGCGGGGAGATGATCTCCTCCGCGTCCGGCAGCCAGCGGTTGGCGGCGGTGGGGCGGCAGGCCCACTGGACCGCGCCGAAGGCGCCGAAGCGGGTCGGGGGAGCGGCCACGTAGGAGCCCTCGCCGAGCGCGGTCAGGTCGATGGCGGCGGGCGGCCAGCCCAGTTTGCGCACGAGGTCGGGGACCTTCGCGGTGGCGCCGGGGAGCACGAAGAACTGCATGCGCCGGTCCGGGGTGCAGGTCACCGGGCCGAGCGTGAGCTGCATGCGCTCCATGCGGGCGAGCGCGAGGAACCCGGCGGTCTCGGGGACGTCGATCGCGTCGAACGTACGCCCCGTGGGGAGCAGGATCGACGCCTTGGGGTGCTTCTGCCACAGCCGGCGGGCCACGGTCGCGCTGCCGGTGGCCTGGGTCGCCCAGTCCTCGCGCGCGGGGTGTGCGCCGGGGGCGGCGCACGCGGGGTCGCCGCACGAGCACAGTTCGGCTCCCTCGGCCGATTCGAGCCAGGTACCAGGGAAGATGTCCCAGTGCCGCTCCTCCGCGTATCGCACGGCCGTGTCCAGCAAGGCTTCTCCGCGCTGCTTCGGGATGTGCGCGGCTGACGTGACTCCGATGGTCTCTTCCACGCAGTTCTCAACTCCCGCCGCCACCGCGGGTTACGGGCGCACGCGCGGGCGGGCCAGGAGCATCGATCCTGCGAGCGGGGCGCATGGGTGCACGGTCGGGGGCGCGCGGGGGAAATGGCATCCATGTGCGGGTAGCCAGGGTCAAGGGCAAGCGGACGGCGCCTCGGAGGAAGCCCGGAAACAACAGATCCGTCTTATGGTTTTATGGCTTCTTTATGCCTCTTTCGTGGCGCATCTTCGACTTGCCCCCAGGGCATTGATCGTCGTGTGGCGGCCTCGGTGGCCGCCTCGTTCCCTATGGTCAACGGTGCACACAGGGGGTACGCCATGGCCGCAAGGCCACTCGTCGCACGGCAGCCCAACGAACGGCTGCAAGCACTCATCCAGGAAGCCGGCTGCTCCAACGCCGGCCTCGCCCGCAGGGTCAACATGTGCGGCGCGGAGCACGGTCTCGATCTGCGCTACGACAAGACGTCGGTGGCCCGCTGGCTGCGCGGGCAGCAGCCGCGCGGCCGGGCGCCCGGCATCATCGCGGAGGCGCTCGGCCGCAAGCTGGGCCGGACCGTCACCATCGACGAGATCGGCATGGCGAACGGCAAGAACCTCGCCTCGGGCGTCGGACTGCAGTTCTCGCCGACCGTCCTCGGCGCCATCGAGCAGGTCTGCGAACTGTGGCGCAGCGACGTGGGCCGCCGCGACTTCCTCTCCGGCTCGACCGTGGCCGCGTCCGCGCTCGTGGAACCCAGCCGCGACTGGCTGATCTCCTCGCCGGACCCGCAGGTCGGGCGGACCGCCGGGCCGCGCGTCGGCATGGCGGACGTGGCGGCCGTCAAGGCGATGACGGAGGCGCTGACCCGGCTCGACCACCAGTACGGCAGCGGCCATGTGCGGCCCGTCGTCGTGCACTACCTCAACTCCGTGGTCTCCGGGCTGCTCGCGGGCTCCTACCGGGAGGCCGTCGGCCGCGAACTGTTCGCCGCCGTCGCCCGGTTGACGGAGCTGGCCGGTTACATGGCCGTGGACACGGGTCAGCCGGGCCTCGCCCAGCGCTACTACATCCAGGCCCTGCGGCTCGCCCAGGCGGCCGGCGACCGCGGGTACGGCGGCTATGTGCTGGCGGCGTCGATGAGCCACCTCGCCGCCCAGCTCGGAAACCCGCGCGAGATCGCGCAGTTGGCGCGGGCGGCCCAGGAGGGCACCCGCGGGCGGGTCACCCCGCGCGCGGAGGCCATGTTCCACGCGGCCGAGGCGCGCGGACACGCGCTGCTCGGCGACGCGCGGGCCACGCAGGCCGTCGCGGGCCGCGCGATCGAGGCCATGGACCGGGCGGCGGGTGAGGGGGACTCCGGGGACGACCCGGTGTGGATCCAGCACTTCGACCACGCGTATCTGGCCGATGAAATGGCGCATTGTCACCGTGACTTGGGGCAGGCGGACGCGGCGGCGCGCAGCGCGCAGGAGTCCCTGGACGGGCATCCGCCGACGCGGGCCCGGCGCCGCGCGATCGGCCTGGTCCTGCTCGCCACGGCGCAGGTGCAGCGCCGCGAGGTGGAACAGGCCTGCCACACGGGCATGCAGGCCGTCGAACTGCTCGGCACGCTCCGGTCCAACCGCGGCGCGGAGTACCTGGAGGACTTCCAGCAGCGCCTGGAGCCGTTCCGGGAGGAGCCGGTGGTGCGGGAGTTCGGGGCGCGGGCCGACGTCCAGGCGGCGTGACGCGCGCGGGCGCGCCGTGTATCAGCGTCCGGGGGAAAGGATTCGTTACTGCCGCCGCCGTGCGGAGGGCGGGGTTCTGAGCTGCGTGGCAGAGGGCTGTGGCGACCCGGTAGCGTGAGCCGACGGTTCCGTAGGTCCCCCATACGTAGGAGTCCCGGTGACGCAGCAGAGCGGTCAGGGCGCTGCTTCCTCCGATCCGCGGCAGCCCGCGGCCCGGCCCGCCCACGAGGGCGTCGTGCTGCCCGCGGACGGCAGCGAACCGCTGCTGCCCGGCACCGCGGGGCGGCACGCCACCCCCGCGGAGGGCAGCCCCTGGGAC
>NZ_JAFEXF010000090.1 GCF_016905445.1 Streptomyces sp. G44 | reverse complement strand
GCACCCGCGCGCGCCGCGACCGCAGCCGCAGCCAGGGCCCCCCCCCCCCCCCCCCTCCCCCCCCCCCCCCCCCCCCCCCAACCCCGACCCCGCCCGCGTGGCCCGCGACCCCGTGCCCCCCCACGGAGCGACGCCCCCGCACCCCCCCGCCGCGGGCGCCCCCGCCCCGGACGCCGAGGCCGTCCCCCTCCCCAAGCGCCCCCGCGGCCGTGCCCTCGCCGCCGCCGAGCGGGCCCGTGCCGACAACGACACCGGGGAGCGCCCGCGGCCGCGCCCCGCGGACGCCGCCACCACCGCGGCCCGCTTCAGCAGCTTCCGCCAGGCCGTCCGCACCGCTCCGACGGAGCCCGCCGGTCCCCCGGCCGGCACGGACGACGCCCCCGCAACCCCCGAGCACCCGGAAGGCGACACCCCTCGATGACCACGACCGCTTCCGATTCCACCGCTTCCCTCTCCGCCGCCGCCCCGGCCCCCGCCACGACCACCGACGCCAAGCTGACCTGGCTGCTCGAAGGCCTCCTGGAGCGCACCCCCGGCGCCCGGCACGCCCTCGTGCTCTCCCGGGACGGCCTGAAACTGTGCCGCACCCCGGAGCTCTCCGTCGACCAGGCCGACCAGCTCGCCGCGATAGCCGCCGGCATCCAGTCGCTGTCGCACGGCGCGTCCGCCGAGTTCGGCGACGGCACCGGCGGGGTGCGCTCGGCGATGGCCGAGTTCTACGGCGGCATCCTCTTCATCGTCGAGGCCGGTGAGGGCGCGCACCTCGCGCTCATCGCCGACGAGGACGCCGACGCGGGCCTCGTCGGGCACACCATGAGCGAGCTGGTCGAACAGCTCGGCGAGCATCTGCGGGCCGCGCCGCGCGCGGGCGCCGCGCCCGGCACCCGGCCCGCCGCATGAGCGTCGGCCGCCCCGGCCGGGACGACTCCCCCGACCGGCTGTACACCCTCACCGGGGGCCGCAGCCGGTCGGCGCCGGACGCCCCCTTCGACCTGGTGACCCTCGTCGTCGCCGAGTCCGGCCCGGCGCCCGGCATGCAGTCCGAGCACGCCGCGATCCTGCGCATGTGCCGCCTGCCGACGGCGGTCGTGGAGATCGCCGCCGAACTCGGCCTGCCGGTGAGCATCACGCGCATCCTGCTCTCCGATTTGCTGGACGCGGGCCGGATCAGCGCCCGCCATCCCCGCTCGGGCCCCGCCCACAGCCTTCCCGATTCCGAACTCCTGGAGCAGGTGCTCGTTGGACTCCGCAACCTCTGAACGCAGCGTTCCCGGCGGAGCCGGCCGAAGAGAGCTGACCGCGACCGCCGACAACGGCCTGAAGATCGTCGTGGTCGGCGGCTTCGGCGTCGGCAAGACCACGCTGGTGCGCTCCGTCAGCGAGATCCGTCCCCTCAACACCGAGGAGACGATGACCCAGGCCGGCCGGGGCATCGACGAGACCGGCGGCCTGGCGGGGCTCGGCGCCAAGACGTCCACGACGGTCGCCTTCGACTTCGGCCGCATCACGCTCGACGCCCGCAACGTGCTGTACCTCTTCGGCGCCCCCGGCCAGGAACGCTTCTGGTTCCTGTGGGACCGCCTCTTCGCCGGGACCCTCGGCGCGGTCGTCCTCGTCGACACCCGGCGCCTGTCGGACTCCTGGTACGCGATCGACCGCCTGGAGCACCACGGCACGCCGTTCATCGTGGCCCGCAACGACTTCGGCGGGCCCGCGTACACCCCCGAGCAGGTGCGCGAGGCGCTCGACCTCGACCCCGGGGTGCCGCTCGTCGACTGCGACGCGCGCTCCCGGCAGTCCAGCAAGGACGTACTGATCACGCTCGTGGAACACCTCAAGACGTTGTACGTCGCTCAGCTGAACGCCCCCCAGGAGTACGCCCAGTGACCTGCCCCGTGACCGGCGCCGCCCCCGGTCCCGTCCCGCTCTCCGGCCCCCGCTTCGCCACCGAACCCGCCCGGCTCTACCGGGAGATGCGCCGCGACCACGGCCCCGTGGCGCCCGTGCTGCTCGACGGCGACGTGCCGGCCTGGCTGGTGCTCGGCTACCGCGAGCTGCACCAGGTCACCGCCGACCCGGTGCTGTTCAGCCGCGACTCCGAGCTGTGGAACCAGTGGCCGAACATCCCCGAGGACTGGCCGCTGCTGCCGATGATCGGCCACAAGCAGCCGTCGATCCTCTACACCGTCGGCGAGCGGCACACCCGGCGGGCCGCGATGATCGCGCAGGCGCTGGAGGCCGTCGACCCGTTCGAGCTGAAGGCGCACGCCGAGACGTTCGCCGACGAGCTGATCGACCGGTTCTGCGGCAAGGGCTCCGCCGACCTGATCGCCGAGTACGCGATGCTGCTGCCGGTGCGGGTGCTGGCCCGTGTCTACGGCTTCCCCGACGAGCAGGGCCCCGCGCTCGTCACCGCCATGAACGACATGATCGACGGCCGTGAGCGGGCGCTCGCGGGCCAGCAGCACCTCGCGTCGTCGATGGCGCGGCTCATCGCCGACAAGCACGAGGCGCCGGGCGAGGACGTGGCCTCGTTCATGCTGCGGGCCCAGCGCACGGACGGCGCGGACGGGTTCAGCGACGAGGAGATCGCGCAGGACCTGATGGTGATGATGGCTGCCGGCCACCAGCCGACCGCCGACTGGATCGGCAACTCGCTGCGGCTGATGCTCACCGACGACCGCTTCGCCGCGTCCCTCTTCGGCGGCCGGCACAGCGTCGCCGAGGCCATGAACGAGGTCCTGTGGGAGGACACGCCCACCCAGAACGTCGCGGGCCGCTGGGCCTCGCGCGACACGCAGCTCGGCGGGCGCCGCGTGCACGCCGGTGACCTGCTGCTGCTCGGCCTCGGCGCGGCCAACGCCGACCCGCTGGTGCGCACCGACGGCTCGGCCCTGACCGGCGGCAACAGCGCCCACTTCGCCTTCGGCCACGGCGAGCACCGCTGCCCCTTTCCCGCCCAGGAGGTCGCGGAGGTCGTCGCGCGGACCGGCATCGAGGTGCTCCTCGACCGGCTGCCCGACCTCGACCTGGCGGTGCCCGCGCACGGCCTCACCCGCCGCCCGTCGCCGTGGCTGCGCGGCCTGACCGACCTCCCGGTGCGCTTCAACCCGACCCCGGCCTCAGCGTTTGGAGACCCCAGATGACCGACAACCCCGCCAGATTCGCCCTGGACCCGTTCGTCACCGACCTGGACGGCGAGAGCGCCCGGCTGCTCGCGGCGGGCCCGCTCGTCGAGGCGGAGCTGCCGGGGGGTGTGCCGGTGTGGGCGGTCACGCATCACGCGCAGGCCCGGCAACTCCTCACCGACAGGCGGCTGGTGAAGGACATCGAGGTCTGGGGCGCATGGCGGCGCGGTGAGATACCCGCCGACTGGCCGCTGATCGGCCTGGCCAATCCGGGCCGTTCCATGCTGACGGCCGACGGCGAGGAGCACCGCCGGCTGCGGTCGCTGGTCGCGCAGGCGCTGACGCCGCGCCGGGTGGAGCGCATGCGGGAGCGCATCACGGAGCTGACGAACGGCCTCCTCGACAAGCTGGAGCCCGGCGACGAAGTGGTCGATCTGAAGGCCGCGTTCGCCTATCCGCTGCCCATGTACGTCGTCAGCGACCTGATGGGCATCGACGAGGCCGACCACCCGCGGCTGAAGGTCCTGTTCGACAAGTTCTTCTCCACGCAGACCCCGCCGGAGGAGGTCGTGGCGACGCTCGGCGAGCTGGCCGCGATGATGGCCAAGGTCGTGGCGGCCCGCCGCGCGGAGCCCGGCGACGACCTGACGAGCGCGCTGATCGCGGCCTCCGAGGGCGCCGACCGCCTCACCGACGAGGAGATCGTCGCCACGCTCCAGCTGATGGTCGCGGCGGGCCACGAGACGACGATCTCCCTCATCGTCAACGCCGTCGTGAACCTCTCCGCGCACCCCGAGCAGCTCGCCCTCGTCCGCTCGGGGCAGGTCGGCTGGGACGCGGTGGTGGAGGAGACCCTGCGCCACTCGACGCCGACCTCCCACGTCCTGATCCGCTTCGCCGCCGAGGACGTACCGGTCGGCGACAAGGTGATCCCCGCCGGGGACGCGCTGATCGTCTCGTACGGCGCGATCGGCCGCGACGAGCGGGCCCACGGGCCGACGGCGGCCGAGTTCGACATCACCCGCACCTCCCCCACCCGTCACATCTCCTTCGGCCACGGCCCGCACGTGTGCCCCGGCGCCGCGCTCTCGCGCCTGGAGGCGGGCGTGGCCCTGCCGGCCCTGTACGACCGCTTCCCGGACCTGACCTTGGCGGTCCCCCGCGCGGAACTCCGGCACAAACCCGTGGTCACCCAGAACGACCTCTACGAGCTGCCGGTGCGCCTCACATCCAGCCCCTCCGGCGTTTGAGGCGCGGGGTCCGGGTCGGAGCCCCGTGGCGTGGAGGCCAAGGGGCAGTGGATCTCAGCGGCCGGACACCAGGAGAACCCCGCGCCCTGAGCCGCTAGGCTCGCCCCGTGGCTGAGATCCGGATTCCCGCTGACATCAAGCCCGCCGACGGACGTTTCGGCGCGGGCCCCTCCAAGGTGCGGACGGAGGCGCTGGACGCCCTGGCCGCCACCGGCACCTCCCTGCTCGGTACGTCCCACCGCCAGGCCCCGGTCAAGAACCTCGTGGGCCGGGTGCGCGAGGGCGTCAAGGACCTCTTCTCCCTCCCCGAGGGGTACGAGGTCATCCTGGGCAACGGCGGCTCGACCGCTTTCTGGGACGTGGCGACGCACGGGCTGATCGAGAACAAGTCGCAGCACCTGAGCTTCGGCGAGTTCTCCTCCAAGTTCGCGAAGGCGGCGAAGCTCGCCCCGTGGCTGGCCGAGCCGACCGTGATCACGAGCGACCCGGGCACCCACCCGGAGCCGGAGGCGGAGGCGGGCGCCGACGTCTACGCCTTCACGCACAACGAGACCTCGACGGGCGTCGCGGCGCCCGTCAAGCGCGTCGCGGGCGCCGACGAGGGTTCCCTCGTCCTGGTGGACGCCACGTCCGGCGCGGGCGGCCTGCCGGTCGACATCGCCGAGACGGACGTCTACTACTTCGCGCCGCAGAAGTCGTTCGCCTCGGACGGCGGTCTGTGGATCGGCGTGTTCTCCCCGGCGGCGATCGAGCGCGCCGAGCGGATCCACGCGTCCGGGCGGCACGTCCCGGAGTTCTTCAGCCTGCCGACCGCGATCGACAACTCCCGCAAGAACCAGACGTACAACACCCCGGCGCTCGCCACGCTCTTCCTGCTCGGCGAGCAGCTGGAGTGGATGAACTCCCAGGGCGGCCTGGAGTTCACGACCGGCCGCACCGCCGAGTCGGCGCGGACGCTGTACGGCTGGGCGGACGACTCCAAGTACGCGACGCCGTTCGTGGCGGACCCGGCCAAGCGGTCGCGGGTCATCGGCACGATCGACTTCTCCGACGAGGTCGACGCGGCGGCGGTGGCGAAGGCCCTGCGGGCCAACGGCATCGTGGACACGGAGCCGTACCGGAAGCTGGGGCGCAACCAGCTGCGGGTGGCGATGTTCCCGGCGATCGACCCTGCGGATGTCGCTGCGCTCACCCAGTGCGTCGATTATGTGATCGAGCGGCTGTAGCTCGCCGGTTCGCGAAGTGCGGGCGCGTGGGGGCTGGTCGCGCCCACGCGGCGGAGCCGCAAATGTCGCGGCCCCGCGCCCCTATCGGGGCGCCCACCCGAGCTCTATCGGCTCAGCTGCTTGAACTTCCGTACCGCCAGCGGCAGGAAGACCAGCGAGATCACCACCGGCCACACCACGGCCATCAGTACGGCATGCTGCTCGACCCAGGTGGAGCCGCCCGCCCCCGGGTTGCCGAACAGCTCCCGCGTGGCGGTGCCCGTCGACGAGACGGGGTTCCACGCGGCGACCGGGGCCAGCCAGTCCGGCATCAGGGACGGCGCCACGAAGACGCTGGAGATCATCGTGAGCGGGAAGGCCACCGCGTACAGACCGCCCGCCGCCTCCGGCGTCGGCACGACGAGGCCGAGGAAGACGCCCACCCAGATCAGGCTGAACCGCAGGAACAGCAGCAGCCCGAAGGCGAGCACGGTGTCGGGGAACCCGGCGCTGGAGCGCCAGCCGATGGCCAGCGCGGTCAGGGCGAGGATGGTCAGTTCCGCGCAGGCCACGACGAGGTCGGCGACACCGCGCCCGGAGGCGACCGCGGAAGGCGCCATCGGCATGGAGCGGAAGCGGTCGATGACGCCCTTGGAGGCGTCGTTGACGACGGCCATGGCGGTGTTCATGAAGCCGAAGGCCATGGTCATCACGAACATGCCGGGCATCAGGAACTGCTTGTAGTCGCCGTCGTCCCCGCCGCCGGGCACCTTCATGGCCTCGCCGAAGACGAAGCCGTACAGGAGTACGGAGACGATGGGGAAGCCCAGTTGCCAGGCGATGGTGACGGGCTGGCGCAGGAAGTGCGTGAGGTAGCGCCGGGTGACGTTCAGGCAGTCGGCGAAGGCCCAGTAGAGCCGTCCGTGCGCGGTGTCGGCGGTGAGGGCGACGCTCATGCCGCGACCTCCTTCTCCAGGGGGGCGACCGCTTCGGCGGTCTCGGACGTCTGACCGGTCAGGCGCAGGAACACGTCGTCCAGGCTGGGCCTGCGCAGGCCGATGTCCTCGACGGCGACGCCCTCGTCCTGGAGGGTGCGCGCCACGTCGGTGAGGGCGGTGACGCGGTCGGTCACGGCGGCCTGCACGCGGCGCTCGACGCCGACGACGAGCGGTTCGCCCGCGCAGACCCGGGTGACGGCCCGCACGGCGGCGGGCAGGTCGGCGGCCTCGCGCACCACGACGTCGAGGTGGCTGCCGCCCACGGTGTTCTTCAGGCCGTCGGGGGTGTCGTCGGCGATGGCCCGGCCCCGGTCGATGACGGTGATGCGCGAGGCGAGCCGGTCGGCCTCCTCCAGGTACTGGGTGGTGAGCAGCACCGTCGTGCCGCCCGCCACCAACTCCCGTACGGTGTCCCAGACTTCGAGGCGGCTGCGCGGGTCGAGCCCGGTGGTCGGTTCGTCGAGGAAGAGCACGGCGGGCGCGAGGATCATCGAGGCGGCGAGGTCGAGCCTGCGCCGCATGCCGCCGCTGTACTGACCGGCGCCCTTCTCCGCCGCGTCCTGGAGGTGGAACTGCTCCAGGAGCTCCTGGGCACGCCGGGCGGCGCGCCTGGCGCCGAGGTGGAAGAGGCGGCCGAACATCTCCAGGTTCTGCCGGCCGGTGAGGATCTCGTCGACGGCCGCGTACTGCCCGGTGAGGCCGATGCGGCCGCGGACCGCGGCCGGTTCGCGGGCCACGTCGGCCCCGGCGACCTCCGCGCGTCCGCCGTCCAGCCGTACGAGGGTGGAGAGGATCCGCACGGCGGTGGTCTTGCCCGCGCCGTTGGGGCCGAGCAGGCCGTGCACGGTGCCCTGCCGGACGTGGAGATCGAAGCCGTCCAGGGCGTACTTGTCCCCGTACCGCTTATGGAGCCCTTCGGCCCGTACCGCGAAGCCGTTCCTGTTCATCGTCCGCCCTCCGGTCCCGCGGCGCCCACATCTGGGTACGCCGTACTCAGTCGAGAGTACACCGTACCCAGTTGCCATGGGTACGCCGTACTCAATTCTTCTCGGGGCGATTAGGGTGAGGACATGACGAGCACGCACGGCGACGACGCGAAGCGCACCGGCAGCGACATCACGCGCAGCCTGGAGCTGCTCTGGGGCGAGGGCGCCCGCCCGACGCGCGGCCCGAAGCCGGCCCTCACCCTGGACCGGATCGTCACCGAGGCGGTGCGCCTGGCCGACGCCGAGGGGCTCGCGGCCCTCTCCATGCGCCGCCTGTCCACCGAGCTCGGCACGGGCACGATGTCCCTGTACCGCTACGTCCCCGGCAAGGGCGACCTGCTGGACCTGATGCTGGACCGCCTCTTCGCCCCTCCGGAGGACGAGGAGCCGTGGACCGGCGGCTGGCGCGAGGGCGTCGAGAGGTACGCCCGCGAGACCCTCGTCCTCTACCGCCGCCACCCCTGGCTGCTCCACGTCAACCAGGCCCGCCCCGTGCTCGGCCCCGGCGCCGTCGGCGGCCTGGAGCGCACGCTGGCCCGGATCCGGCCGATCGGTCTGAGCGGCCCCGAGCTGATCGGCGTCATCGTCATGGTCGAGGGGTATGTCACCGGGGTCGCCCGCACCCAGGTGCACGAGATGGAGGCGGTGAAGAAGAGCGGCCTCTCGGACCAGGCGTTCTGGGAGGCGCAGGCGCCGGGCCTCGAAAAGATCATGCGGAGCGGCCGCTATCCGGTCCTCGCGGGGCTGTCCGAGGACGCCTTCGGCCCCGACTTCGACCACTTCGAGTTCGGCCTCCAGTGCCTCCTGGACGGCCTGGACGTCCTGGTCGCCCGGCGCGCGCGGGAGGAGTGACCCACCCGGCCCCGGTGGGGGCTCCGCCCTCAGCGCCTGCGCGTGAGCCGCCTCAGCCCGAAGAAGGCGAGCAGCACGGCTCCGGCCACGACCGCACCGGTCTTGAGGCCGCCGTCCAGGCCCCCGCTCTTCGCGGAGCTGTCCGAACCGCCGCCACCGGACGGCGCGCCGGAGCCGCCGCCCCCGCCCTTGCCGCGCACCTCCACGGGAGTGACCTGGCTCCGCGCGCCCTCGGTGCCGTACATCAGGCTCGTGCCGTCCGTGGTGTACGTGACCGACTCGCCCTGCCGCTGGAAGGGCACGCTCAGCCGTCCTTCCCGTTCGGGCTGCTTCCCCGCGCCCTTCCAGGCGTACGAGGTCCCGCCGAAGTAGCCGCGCAGGGCCAGCTGTTCGCCGTCGGGCGAGAAGGCGCCGTCCGTCACCCACAGGTCGGTGGCGGCGATCTTCTTGAAGACGTTCGTCCCGGAGGCGGACATCTCGGCGGGCCCCTCGTAGAGGCTGCCGCCCTCCTCCTTCTTGTCGGCGATGTAGATCCGCCCGGTCTTCGGATGCACCATCAGCGCCTCCGCGTCCCGCGCCCCGTCCTCGTACTCCACGACGTACTGCGTGGCCCGCACCGTCTGGTCCTTCAGCGTCTTCGGCTCGGGCAGCTTGTAGATCCACACGTTCGACCACGTGCCGCCGAGGTTGTCGCCGATGTCCCCGACGTAGAGGTTGCCGTCGGCGCCCACCGAGACGGCCTCCACGTCGCGGGGCGCGCCGATCCCGCTCATGGTGACGGTGGCGACCGTCCGGCCCGTCCGGGAGTCGACGGCGTACAGGTAGGCGCCCTTGTCCTGGTCGTTGTGCGTCCAGTAGACGCCCGGGTGGGCGCGGGAGGCGGCCAGGCCGCTGGACTCGACGATCCGCGGGTCCTCGACGGTGAACCCCTCGTGGCCGTCGGCCGCGGCGGGCGCGGCCGACCCGGCCACCACGGCGAGGACCAGCACGGCACCGGCGAGGACGGACGGAGCAAACGGAACACACGGCACAGACGGAACAGCCCGAGGCGAACGCATGGGCCCAAGCGTGCCATCCGGCGCCGCCGCCCGGCGTGCTCAGCCTCACATCGCAGGCGCCGGGGCCGATCGGCCATGATGTGCGGATGCTCAGGTTCATGTTCGTCGGCGACTCGATGACCATCGGAAGCGCCGGGGAACACACCTGGCGCCACCGGATGTGGCGGCACCTGCGCGACACCCTGGGCGCCGGGGAGTTCGCCGTGGTGGGCCCGCGCAGCGCCCTCTACGACAAGGCGGCGGGAGAGCCCCTCTCCCACGACTACGCCGACCCGTCCCCGGACTTCCCCCGCCACCACCTCGCGGGCTGGGGCGAGGGCTGGCTCCACATGGCGCCGCGCATCGCCGGCGCGCTGGCCCGCGACCCCGCCGACGTCCTGCTCATCTCCCTCGGCCTGATCGACCTCGGCTTCTACACGAACGCGGAGCAGACGGCGGAGAACGTCCGCGAGTTCGTCACGCGCGCCCGCGCGGCGAATCCGGGGATCCGGATGGTGCTCCTGCCCGTGATACCGAACATCCGGGCCGCGTCGGACGCGCCGTTCGCCGACGAGGTCGCCCGCTTCAACGTCCTCCTCGCCAAGACGGTCGCCGACCTGGACACGGGCCGCTCCCCGCTGCTCCTTGCCTCGGCCCCGTCCTCGTACGACATCGGTCTCGACACCTACGACGGTACGCACCCCAACGCGAGCGGCGAACACAAGCTGGCCGGGGCCTTCGCGGACGCGATGGCACAGGCGTGGGGCATCGGCGGCCCCTACGCGGCGCTCACGCGGCCCACCGGCTGACGGCGCCCTCCCGCCCTCGCGGCGCTTCGGCCGTGCCCGCGTCTCAGACCGCCCGCGTCAGCCGGTTCGCCAGCGTCGACATCGTGTACGTGCCGATGCCGAGGACGACTTCGAGGGCGTTCCGCTCGGTGTGGCCCCGCGCGAGGAACGCCTTCAGGTCGGCATCCGGGGCAGCGCCCGCCGTCGCGAGCACCGTGAGCGTGAACCGCCGTACCGCTTCGAGGCGTTCGTCCGGCAGAGCCCGCTCCTCGCGGAGGGCCGTGATCAGCTCGGGCGACGCGCCCAGCTTGCGCAGCTTGCCGGTGTGCATCGTGACGCAGATGTGGCAGTCGTTGCGCGTCGCGACCGTCATGATGACGACCTCGCGGGCGACGGGGTCGAGGGTCGCCCGGTCGAAGGCCGCCGTCATCTCCAGGAAGCCGTTGAGGAGTTCGGGCGACTCGGCGAGGCGGGCCACCGCGTTCGGCACCTGCCCGAAGGCGGCGGCTGTGCGCTCCATGGCCGCGCGTGAGGCGGGCGGCGCGGTTTCCACTGTGTGCTCGGCAAACATCCGTACCCCCTGCGGGCCCGCTCCGGCCCTAAGATGGACAACATGGTTGACGACAAGAAGGTAAACCAGGTTGTCGACGAGGGCAAGGGATATGAGCTGCCCCTGCTCCTCTTCGCCGGCTTCCGCGCCCTCATCGACCGCCTGCACGCCGAGCTGGCCCGCCAGGGCCACCCCGGCCTCCGCCCCGCCCACGGGTTCGCGATGCAGGCCATCGGCGCGGGCGGTGCCACCGCCAGTGAGGTCGGCCGCCGCCTCGGCGTCTCCAAGCAGGCCGCGGGCAAGACCGTCGACCGCCTCGTCGCCCTCGGCTACGCGGCCCGCGCCGACGATCCCGCCGACGCCCGGCGCAAGCTGATCCGCCTCACCCCGCACGGCCTCGACGCGCTGCGCCGCTCGGCGGTGGTCTTCGACGCGCTGCGGGCGGAGTGGGCCGAGCGGATCGGCGCGGGGCGCCTGGACGCCCTTCAGGACGACCTGTCCGCCGTCATCCCCCCGGAGGCGTTCCGCCTCGACGCGGCGGGGTGGCTGGGCGGTCCGTGACCGGAGGTGACCTCGCCTCCGTGCGTATCGTTGTACTGCGCGGCTGCACTCGACCGTGGGCGGCCGGGGAGGAGCGCCACGATGACCGTCGTAGAGACCGACAGGATCGCCATGGCCGAAGATGACGACGAGTGGGACTTGGACCGATGGTTCGAGTTGCTCGAGCGGATGACCCCCGAGGGAATCAAGGCAGAGGTCGTCGAGGGGGCCGTCACGATGGTGCCGCAACGGGACAATCACTGGCAAATCATCCGCAGGATCGTGCGGGCCCTGGAGGACCAGTTCGGTATGGACGTCCGGGTGACGTCCGACGTACGCATCGACTTTCCGGGCCTTGACAACGGCTTCTGCCCGGACGTCGCAAAGCTGAGCGAAACGGCCAAGAAGGATGGGCAAGGCCGCTGGCGGTACCAGGACGTGGAGTTCATCGCCGAGGTGATCTCCCGGGGCACCGCAACGAACGACTACGGCCCGAAGAAGGCCGCGTACGCCGAGGCGGGCGTCCCCGTCTACCTCATCGCCGACCCGTACCAGCGCCGCTGCCACGTCTACACCGACCCCAAAGAAGGCGAGTACCGCACCGAGTCGAAGTCCGACTTCGGTGAGGAGATCGACCTGACCGGCACCGTCGTCGATCTCGTCCTCGAAACCGACCGCTTCCCCCGCGACTGACCCGAACCCTCTTGCCTGGAGCCCACTCCACCGCGTTGGCTAAGGCCCATGAAGTACACGCAACTGGGACGCACGGGGCTCAAGGTCAGCCGGCTCACGCTCGGCACCATGAACTTCGGGCCGTTCACCAACGAACCCGACAGCCACTCGCTCATGGACACCGCGCTCGATGCGGGCGTCAACTACTTCGACACCGCCAACGTGTACGGCCAGGGCGCGGGCAAGGGCCGCACGGAAGAGATCATCGGCACCTGGTTCACGCAGGGCGGCGAGCGGCGCGACAAGGTCGTGCTCGCCACCAAGGTGTACGGGAACATGACCGCCGACGGCGAGGCCGTCTGGCCCAACCACGACCGGCTCTCCGCGCTCAACATCCGCCGCGCCGTCGAGGCGTCGCTGCGGCGCCTCCAGACCGACTACATCGACGTCTACCAGTTCCACCACATCGACCGGCACACGCCGTTCGAGGAGATCTGGCAGGCCGTCGACGTCCTGGTCCAGCAGGGCAAGATCCTCTACGCCGGGTCCTCCAACTTCCCCGGCTACAAGATCGCCCAGGCCAACGAGATCGCCGC
This sequence comes from Streptomyces sp. G44, assembly GCF_016905445.1. Lineage (GTDB taxonomy): Bacteria > Actinomycetota > Actinomycetes > Streptomycetales > Streptomycetaceae > Streptomyces. Next base: position 15,963 of record NZ_JAFEXF010000090.1, on the reverse strand, counting down.
CCGGCGCGGCACCTTCGGCCTCGTCAGCGAGCAGTGCCTGTACAACCTCGCCGCGCGTGACGCCGAGATGGAGGTGCTGCCGGCCGCCCAGGAGTACGGCCTCGGCGTCATCCCCTGGTCGCCGCTGCACGGCGGTCTGCTGGGCGGCGCGCTGAAGAAGCAGGAGGGTGCCCGCCGCAGCGGCGGACGGGCCGCCGCCGAGCTGGCCAAGCCGGAGGTGCGCGCGCAGGTCCAGGCGTACGAGGATTTGGTCGACAAGCACGGCCTGGAGCCCGGCGAGGTCGCGCTCGCCTGGCTGCTGACGCGGCCCGGGGTCACCGCGCCGATCGTCGGCCCGCGCACCGCCGAGCAGCTGGCCTCCGCGCTGCGCGCCGTCGATCTTGAGCTGCCGCGGGAGCTGCTCGACTCCCTGGACGAGATCTTCCCCGGGCCGGGCCCGTCACCGGAGTCCTTCGCCTGGTAGCGGCCCCTGTGGGGTACGCGGGGCGGCCCGCGGCCGGCTAACCGCCGACCGCGGCCGCCACCGCCACCACGACGAACATCAGCACGAGCACACCGGCCATGATCCGGTTCCTGGTCTTCGGGTCCACACCGTCGAGGTTAACCGGCCGCGTCCGGAACCCGGGCGCCGCCTCCCAGCGGCCACCGCCCGACCGTCTCGTGGCGGGGCCGCTCCCCCGGCACACCGCTCTTCGGCAGCGTGCTGCGTACGAGGATCAGCTCGGCCACCGTCCAGGGGGTGCCCGCGAAGGGGGCGAGGGCCTCGGCGTAGGGGCGCAGGTCGGTCGCCCCGTGGCCGCGGGCCAGCGTCAGATGCGGGTGGTAGGGCCGGGGCTCCTCCCTCGTGACGCCCGCCTTGCGCGCCGCCGCGTCCGCCCGCCCGGCGAGGTGCCGCAGGGCGGCCACCTCTCCCGTGACGCCCGCCCACAGCACGCGGTCGCCGAAGTGTCCGCCGCCGCGCAGGGCGAGGGCGAAGGGCGGGGTGCGGTGCGCGGCGCGCGTCAGGCGGGCGGTGAGGTCCGGCAGGGTCTCCCCCGGCACCTCGGCCATGAACGCGAGGGTGAAGTGCCAGCTGTCGCGGGCCGCCCAGCGCAGCGCACCGGAGCCGGGCAGGCTCCGCAACGCGGCGGTGGCGGCGGCCAGTTCGGCGTTCACGGGGTCCGGCGGCCGCACCGCGACGAAGAGTCTCATGCGCGCATTCTCCCCGGCCCGAGCACGCACGCCCCGGAAACGCCGCAGCCCAGGCCGCCGCGCCACGGGCCCGACACAGCACATCCCGCCCCACCGAGGCCGCACCACTCACCGCGCCGAAGGCATCACACCACCGTGCCCACTTCCCGCCCCGACACAAACCGCACGCGCTCCCGCCCCCGACACACCACACCCCGATCACCGAGGCCGCACCACTCACCGGGCCGAAGGCGTCACACCACCGTGGCCAGCTTCCGCCCCCGGCATGAACCGCACACACTGCCGGCCCCGGCACAGCACGCCCCGACCCACCACCGGGCCAGAGGCATCACACCACCGTGGCCAGCTTCCGCCCCCGGCATAAACCGCACACACTGCCGGCCCCGGCGCAGCACGCCCCGACCCACCACCGGGCCAGAGGCATCACACCACCATGGCCAGCTCCCGCCCCCGGCACAGACCGCACACACTGCCGACCCCGACACACCACACCCCGGCCCACCCCACCCCCGCCGCTCACCGGGCCGGAGGCCTCACGCCGCCGTGGTCAGTTCCCGCTTCCTCGGCACGAACCGCACGTGCTGTCGGCCCCGGCGCAGGTCGACCTGGAGGCGGAGGTCGGCCGCGCGGGCCAGCATCAGGCCGACGCCGACCGCGGCGAGCGCGCAGACCAGGCCGCCGGCCGCCATGCTGATCCGGACGCCGTAGGCGTCGGCGAGCCAGCCGAAGAGCGGGCCGCCGAGCGGTGTGCCGCCGGTGAAGACCATCATGAACAGCGACATGACGCGGCCCCGCATCTCGGGGTCCGTGGCCATCTGGACGGACGAGTTGGCGGTGACGTTCACCGTCAGGCCGAGGATGCCGATGGGCACGATCAGCGCGACGAACATCCACAGCTCGGGCGCGAACGCGGCCACGATCTGGAGTACGCCGAAGGCGACCGCCGCCCCGGCCAGCAGCCGCAGCCGCGACGTGCCGCGGCGGGCCGCGAGCAGCGCGCCCGCGAGCGAGCCGAGGGCCATCAGCGTGTTGAACAGCCCGTACATGCCCACGCCGCCGTGGAAGACGTCGTCCGCGAAGGCGCTCAGCCAGATCGGGAAGTTGAAGCCGAAGGTGCCGACGAAGCCGACGAGGACGATCGGCCAGATCAGCTCGGGGTGCCGGGAGACGTACTCCAGGCCCTCCCGCAGCTGGCCCTTGCCGCGCGGCTTGCGCGGGGTGGGGTGCAGCTCGGCGGGGCGCATCAGCAGCAGCCCGGTGAGCGGCGCGAGGAAGGACAGGCCGTTGGCGAGGAACGCCCAGCCGGGCCCGACGGCCGCGGTCAGCACACTCGCCACGGCGGGGCCGATGAGGCGGGCGGACTGGAAGTTCGCCGAGTTCAGCGAGACGGCGTTGCGGACCTGGTCGGGCCCCACCATCTCGGACACGAAGGACTGCCGGGTCGGGTTGTCGACGACGGTGACGAGGCCGGTGAAGAAGGCCGCGAGGTAGACGTGCCACACCTGGACGTGCCCGCTGAGCGTGAGCGCGGCGAGGAAGAGCCCGCTGACGCTCATCGCGCCCTGGGTGCAGAAGAGCAGGCTCCGCTTGGCGAAGCGGTCGGCGATCACGCCGCCGTAGAGGCCGAGGAGCAGCATCGGCAGGAACTGCATGGCCGTGGTGATGCCGACGGCCGCCGAGGACCCGGTGAGGCTGAGCACCAGCCAGTCCTGGGTGATGCGGGCCATCCACGTACCGGTGTTGGAGACGACCGCTCCGGTCGCGAAGAGCCGGTAGTTGCGGATCCTCAGCGAGCTGAACATGGAGGACTTGCGGGGGTGGACAGGTGTGTCGTGGGTGGTTGGTGCGGGGGCGGAGTCTGCTCCGGGTCCCGTACTCAAAGTGCGTTCGCCTCCTTTGGCGTACGAAGGTCCGGACGGCCGCGTGGCCGGCCGGACAGTCGGACGGTCGGACGAGGAACGGCGGCCACCCGGTGGGTGGCCGCCGCGCCCGCGGTCTACAGGTGTGCGAGCTTCTCCAGGACGGGCGCGGCGGCCCGCAGGCGCGCCCACTCGTCGTCGTCGAGGTGCTCGACCAGACCGGCCAGCCAGGCGTTCCGCTTGCGGCGGCTCTCCTCGAGCATGGCCTCGGCGGTCTCCGTCTGGGTGACCACCTTCTGGCGGCGGTCCTCGGGGTGCGGCTCCAGCCGGACCAGCCCCTTGGCCTCCAGCAGGGCGACGATGCGGGTCATCGACGGCGGCTGCACGTGCTCCTTGCGGGCGAGTTCGCCCGGAGTGGCGCTGCCGCAGCGGGCAAGGGTGCCGAGCACCGACATCTCGGTGGGGCTCAGCGACTCGTCGACACGCTGGTGCTTGAGTCGACGGGACAGGCGCATCACGGCGGAGCGCAGGGCGTTCACGGCGACGGCGTCGTCACCATGGGAGAGGTCCGGCATGTTCGTTAGAGTAACTCATTACCCTGACTAAAGACCACTCGGTTTCCCGTACGAGACATAGCCCGCCGGAACCTACGTCAGGTTCAGCGCCGGCATCAGGTAGTAGAAGGCGAAGACCGCCGACACCGCGTACATCGCGGCCGGGACCTCGCGCCCCCGCCCGGCGGCCAGCCGCAGCACGGTGAAGGTGACGAAGCCCATGCCGATGCCGTTCGTGATCGAGTACGTGAACGGCATCATCAGCATCGTCACGAACGCGGGGATCGCGATCGTGTGATCGCTCCAGTCGATCTGCCGGATGGAGCCGGACAGGATCAGGAAGCCCACCGCGAGCAGCGCGGGCGTGGCCGCCTGGGACGGCACCATCGTGGCGAGCGGGGTGAGGAAGAGCGCGACGGCGAAGAGACCGCCGGTGACGACGTTGGCGAAGCCGGTCCGCGCGCCCTCGCCGACGCCCGCCGTGGACTCCACGAAGCAGGTGGTGGCCGAGGAGGACGAGGCGCCGCCCGCGGCGACCGCGATGCCGTCGATGAACAGCACCTTGTTGATGCCGGGCATGTTGCCGTTCGCGTCCGTCAGCTTCGCCTCGTCGCCGACGCCCATGATCGTGCCCATCGCGTCGAAGAAGCACGAGAGCAGCACGGTGAAGACGAACAGGACGCCGGTCAGGACGCCGACCTTCTCGAAGCCGCCGAAGAGGCTGATGTCGCCGACGAGCCCGAAGTCCGGCGTCGAGACGGGGTTGCCCGGCCACTTCGGGGTGGTCAGGCCCCAGGAGGGCACCGTGGCGACGGAGTTGATGATCATCGCGACGAGGGTCATGACGACGATGCTGATGAGGATGGCGCCCGGCACCTTGCGCACGATCAGCGCCAGCGTGAGCAGGACGCCGAGCACGAAGACCAGGACCGGCCAGCCGTTGAGGTGGCCGTCACCGCCGAGCTGGAGCGGCACGGTGGTGTGGGCGGCGTCCGGCATGCGCGAGACGAAGCCGGAGTCGACGAGGCCGATCAGCATGATGAACAGGCCGATGCCGATCGCGATGCCCTTGCGCAGCCCGAGCGGCACGGCGCTCATCACGCGCTCGCGCAGTCCGGTCGCGACGAGCAGCATCACCACGAAGCCCGCGAGGACGACCATGCCCATGGCGTCGGGCCACGACATGCGCGGCGCGAGCTGGAGGGCGACGACGGTGTTCACGCCGAGACCCGCGGCGAGCGCGATCGGGACGTTGCCGATGACGCCCATCAGGAGCGTGGTGAAGGCGGCGGTCAGCACGGTCGCGGTGACCAGCTGCTCGTTGTCGAGCTGGTGCCCGTACATGTCCTTCGCGCTGCCGAGGATGATCGGGTTCAGCACGATGATGTAGGCCATCGCGAAGAAGGTGGCGAAGCCGCCGCGGACTTCCCTGGCCAGGGTGGAACCGCGTTCCGTGATCTTGAAATAGCCGTCGATGCCGCCCCGCGGGGACTGCGGCTGCGGCTGCTTGGCGTCGACCGGGGCGCTGGCCGAGGGAGACATGCGTGACCTCATGGACTCAGGGGAGGGGAAGATCGCTGACCGGGAAATTCCGATCGGTTTGTTTCTTCGTACGAAATCAATCAGCCATTAACGAGCCGTTTCAGTATGAATACATGAGGGGGAAATCGCTATCTCCGCGCGTAGACCCGGGCCCCGCAACGGGGGCACGCGGCACCGGACCCGCCTCGTAAGCTGTCCCCATGGAGAAGTGGACCCCCAAGCACGAGGCGCCGGAGCCCCTGGAGGGCCCCGTGGTCGCCACCATCACCGGAGGCACGATCCTCTGGTTCGTCCTCTTCCTCGTCCAGCTCCCCTTCTACGGCTGGTTCGACGACCGCGACGCGACCTGGTGGGTGTGGACCTGCCTGGCCGGCGGCGGCCTCGGCCTCATCGGCATCTGGTACGTACGGGTGCGCGACGCCGCGATCAAGAGGGCGAAAGTCCCCCGCTCCCGGTAGTCCGTACGACCACGGGACCGGACAGGGCCGGACGTCTCATACCGTGGTCGGATCTTCGGGGCATTCGAGGGGTGAAGCCCCATCACCCCCCTTACCGTCGAATGCATGACGCATATCGACGCGGGCGCCGAACTCGACCCGGTCCACCCGGTGCCGCCCCCGGCGGGGCGCCCCGGTGGCCTGAGCTCCGCCGAGGTCGCCGAGCGGGTGGCCCGCGGCGAGGTCAACGACGTACCGGTACGCAGCTCCCGCTCCCTCGGCGAGATCATCCGGGGCAACGTCTTCACCCGCTTCAACGCCATCATCGGCGTGCTCTGGGTGATCATGCTCTTCGTCGCGCCGATCCAGGACAGCCTGTTCGGCTTCGTGATCGTCGCCAACACCGGCATCGGCATCATCCAGGAGTGGCGCGCCAAGAAGACCCTGGACTCCCTGGCCCTCATCGGCGAGGCCAGGCCGACCGTGCGGCGCGACGGCAGGGCCGCCGAGATCTCCACCTCCGAGATCGTCCTCGGCGACCTGGTGGAGCTGGGCCCCGGCGACAAGATCCCGGTCGACGGCGAGGCCGTCGAGACCGACAGTCTGGAGGTCGACGAGTCGCTGCTGACCGGTGAGGCCGACCCCGTCGTCAAGAAGCCCGGCGACCGGATGATGTCGGGTTCGTTCGTCGTCGCGGGCGGCGGCTCCTTCACCGCCACCAAGGTCGGCCGCGAGGCGTACGCCGCGCAGCTCGCCGAGGAGGCCTCCCGCTTCACGCTCGTCCACTCCGAGCTGCGCTCCGGCATCTCCACGATCCTCAAGTACGTGACGTGGCTGATGGTGCCGACCTCCATCGGCCTGGTCATCTCCCAGCTCGTCGTCAAGGACGACGCCTTCAAGGAGTCCATCGCCTACACCGTGGGCGGGATCGTCCCCATGATCCCGGAGGGGCTGGTGCTCCTCACCTCCGTCGCCTTCGCGATCGGCGTCGTCCGGCTCGGCCGCCAGCAGTGCCTCGTCCAGGAACTCCCGGCGATCGAGGGCCTGGCCCGCGTCGACACGGTCTGCCTGGACAAGACCGGCACCCTCACCGAGGGCGGCATGGACGTCACCGAGCTGCGCCCCCTCGACGGCGCCGACGAGTCCTACGTACGCAAGGTCCTCGGCGCCCTCGGCGAGTCCGACCCGCGGCCGAACGCCTCCCTCCAGGCGATCATCGACAGCTACCCGGACAGCGAGGAGTGGCGCTGCACGGAGTCGCTGCCCTTCTCCTCCGCGCGCAAGTACAGCGGCGCCTCCTTCAGCGAGGGCGACGGCACCACGTCCGCCTGGCTGCTCGGCGCCCCCGACGTGCTGCTGCCCGACGGTGATCCGTCCCTCGCCGAGATCGAGGAGCTCAACGAGCAGGGCCTGCGGGTCCTGCTGCTGGCCCGGGTGACCGGCGACCTCGACGCCCCCGACGTGGCCGACGGGGCGCGGGCGACCGCCCTGGTCGTCCTGGAGCAGCGGCTGCGCCCCGACGCCGCCGACACCCTGCGCTACTTCGCGGAGCAGGACGTCGCCGCCAAGGTCATCTCCGGCGACAACGCGGTCTCGGTGGGGGCGGTCGCGGGCAAGCTCGGGCTGCCCGGCGCCGCCGACACCGTCGACGCGCGGCGGCTGCCCGCCGAGCCGGAGGAGATGGGACAGGCACTCGACGACAACTCCGTCTTCGGCCGGGTCACCCCGCAGCAGAAGCGCGACATGGTGGGCGCCCTCCAGTCACGCGGCCACACGGTCGCGATGACGGGCGACGGCGTGAACGACGTACTGGCCCTGAAGGACGCCGACATCGGGGTCTCCATGGGCTCGGGCTCGGAGGCCACGCGGGCGGTCGCCCAGATCGTGCTGCTCAACAACAGCTTCGCCACGCTGCCCTCGGTGGTCGCGGAGGGCCGCCGCGTCATCGGCAACATCACCCGCGTCGCCACGCTGTTCCTGGTGAAGACCGTCTACTCGGTGATCCTCGCGCTGCTCGTGGTCTGCTCGCAGGTCGAGTACCTCTTCCTGCCCCGGCACCTGACGCTGCTGTCCACGCTGACCATCGGCGTCCCGGCCTTCTTCCTGGCCCTCGCCCCCAACAAGGAGCGCGCGCGGCCGCACTTCGTCCGCAGGGTGATGCGGTACGCGATCCCGGGCGGCGTCATCGCGGGCGTCGCGACCTTCGCGACGTACCTGCTGGCCCGGCACCACTACGAGGGCGCGGGCGCGCGGGAAGCCGAGACCAGCGCGGCGACCCTGGCGCTGTTCCTGATCGCCATGTGGGTGCTCGCCATCATCGCCCGCCCCTACACGTGGTGGCGGATCGGCCTCATCGGCGCGATGGGTCTCGGCTTCCTGCTCGTGCTGACCGTGCCCTGGCTCCAGGACTTCTTCCAGCTGAGGCTGGTGGGCACGACGATGCCGTGGGCGGCGGTCGCGATCGCGGCGGCGGCCTCGCTGGCCGTCGAGGTCGTCTACCGCTGGGTGGACCGCCGCTTCCCGGCGTGAGGGGGCCGGGGCTCGGCCGGGACTACTGGACGTCGATGAAGTCGCTGGTCGCGGTCACGGACGGGGTGGTGGAGGTGCCGGCGAAGGAGTAGCGGAAGTAGCCGTCGGCGGAGGCCGTGACGGTGGTCTTCAGCGCGCCCTTGGAGCCGGACTTCACCGTCTTGACGGTGGTGTAGCTGCTGGCGCCCTTCTTCTTGAACTCGAGCTTGACGGACTGGCTGGTGTAGCCCGCGTACTGCGAGGTGTCCCAGTTGGCGCGGGTCAGGGCGCCGGTGACCGTGATGGTCCGGCCCTTCTTGACCGGCTCCGGGGAGGCATTGGTGGTGAGCTTGGCGGCCCGCTTCACCGAGACGCTGGTCGGGTAGGAGTCGGTCGAGGTGTGGTCGCCGTCCTTGCCCTGGGCGATCGCCCAGACCTTCCACTTGCCGGCGAGGACGTTGCTGTAGATGTTCGCGCTCGGGTCGGCGACGACCGTGGTGGTGCAGGTGGACGTGGTGGCGTCGACAACCGTGCAGTCGCCCTCCATGACGTCCGGGACCATCGAACCGTCGATGCCGTCCTCGGCCTCGAAGTCCGTGCCGTGCCACAGGAACGCGGCGGCGTCCTCGATGCCGGTCGGGTCCGTGGCGGTGACGGCTATCTTGACCGTCTTCTTGGCGGAGGTGCCGACCACGATGTCCTGGCCCGCGTTGACGGTGACCTTCGTGATCTTGGTGTCGCCCACGGTCTCGTCGGCCGGCGCCTTGGCGGTGAAGGCGGCGAGGTTCGGGACCTTCGGGGCGTCGGCGGCCTGGGCAGCCGGAACAGCCAGTGCGGACAGGGCCAGGGTGCCGGTCAGTGCGGCCACGGTGGCACGGATGCGCATGTGTTTCCCCAGGTGGAGAAGGGGGCCTCGCGGTGCGTTCGCCGTCACGCGAGGCCCAAGTGATCTAGGAGTCTGTTGACTCGCGAGGTGAGACCTCCCACAGGGGCGAACGGTTGTACGACGGGCGAGAAAATTCATGACCGGGCCCCGGGACATCAGTTGACCGGGCCAACGGGACGTCAGTCGAACCAGCGGTCCCGCGCCAGCTCCGCCGTCCGCGAGGGATCCTCGAGCAGCGCCGCCACCTCGAACCGCCTGGGCCACTGCCCCGCGGCCCAGGCGAGCCCGGCCGCCACGCCCTCCAGCGTGGCCGCGTGCACGGCGCCGTCCCGGGTGCGCCGCCAGTCCAGTTCCACGCCGCCCGCGACCAGCTCGTCGTGCTCCACGTACGTCCGCGGGGTCGCCGCTCCCAGCAGGGTCCGCACCGGTTCCGGCACCGCCCGCTCGACGCCCTCCCCCGCGGGCTCGGCGGCCGCCGTCTCGCTGAGCCCGCGCACCTGGAACAGCTCCGCGAGATCCGCGGCCTTGCGCGGTTCGACGGGCAGCAGCGCCACGCCGCCGGCCAGCGGCAGCAGGTCGGGGGCGTCGGCGACCACCGCGTCCGCCGCGTCGACCACCACGACCTCGCCGTCCACCACCGCGCGCACCTCGTCGGGCAGGGTGACCTGCTCCGGGTCGAGGTCCGCCAGCGCCCCGTACAGGGCGTGCAGCTGCGCGGCGGAGACGGGCCGCTCCGGGTCCGCGAGCCGGTCCAGCAGTTCGGCGGCGCCGCCCGGTTCGGCGAGCAGCGCGGCCACGGAGGTGCGCACGCCGAGGGCCCGCAGCACCTCCTCGTCGCCGAACCCGGAGGCGTCCGCCGCGTCGTACAGGCCCGCCAGGAGCGGATCGCCGCCCTCCGCGCGCAGCCCGGCCGGACGGCGGCCGTCGAGGACGGGGTGGCCGCGCAGCCACCAGGCCGTGTACGAACGGACGGTCTGCGTCGTGCCGTCCGGCAGCAGCACCCGCAGCGGCTGCGTCAGCGCGTCCCGCAGCGGCGGGCGCGAGAGCATCGCGAGGGCCTGCGGCCAGCGGTCGTCGTCGACCAGGTCCAGGTCCCGCACGGCGACGATCTCCGTGGCGACCGGCGGCACCGGCGTGTCCGGCAGCCGGTCGAGCAGGTCCTCGCACCACACGTCCACGGCGTCAAGGAGCCCGGCGTCGTCCGGTTCCGCGAAGTCGCCCTCGCGGGGCTCCAGTTCGTCCGGGTCGAGGACGACGTCGGTGGCGCGTACGAGCGCGAAGGTGGCGAGCACCCCGCAGGCGGCCAGCGGCTGCTCGCCCCACCGGTCCGCCAGCTCCTGGTCGACGAGCGCCAGCTCGTCGTCCCGCATCACCTCGGCGAAGGCGCTGCCCGGCAGCACGAGCTCACCGGCGGGCGCCAGTTCGCCGTCCTCGTCGGGCAGCGCGAGCGCGCCGAGCCACGGCTCGTCGCCCGGCGAGAGGTTCGCGTCCCGTGCCAGCGCCAGGACGACGTCCGCCAGCTCGTCGGCGTCCAGGGCGTCCTCGTCCCAGGTGTCGTCGTCGAGGGAGGCGGCGACCGCCGCGCGGACCTGCGGCGTGGTCAGGACGGCGCGCGGTGTGGCGGGGAGCGCGCCCAGCTTTTCGAGGAGCGGGTGGGCGGCGTCCGGGTGCGCGACCTTCAGGCCGAGCCGGGCGAGGGAGGCGGGGTCGCGCTCGTCGCCGGACGCGGGCAGCAGCACCTGCCGGGGCCCGATCGTCGTACGTCCGTCCGCGAGGGGCACCGGAAGGCCGGAGAGCCGGTCCGGGTCGACGCCGGCGAGGGTGTCGTACAGCCGCCGCCACCAGTCGGGCGCGCGCTCCAGACCGGCGAGGCGGTCGATGGCCTCGGTCAGCGGGACGCGGGCGACCCCGAGGGTGCGCAGCTCGGCGCGGCGCTCCAGGCCCGCGGGCAGCAGGCTCGGCAGCACCTCGGAGAGCACGCGCACGGTGTCCGCCCCGGCGCCCTCGACGACCTCCGCGTCGCGGGGCCGCAGGACCTCGGGCAGCTCGTCCTCGTCGTCGGCGTCGCGGGGCAGGGCGGGCGGCAGGAAGGCGGTGCGCGGCAGCCGCTCCAGGACGGCCTGGCGCAGGGCGCCGTCGAGTTCGCTGCGGCCCAGCGGACCGGGCACGAGCCCGATGATCTCCTCGGTCACGGGCCGCCAGGCGGCGAGGAGTTCGACGTACGCGTCCGCCGCCCGCTCCACGAGGAAGTCGGTCAGCGGCCCTGGGGCCGCGTGGCGGCGGGCGGTGTCCAGCGGGAAGGAGGCGATGAGCAGCGCGGGGACGCCCAGCGGCTCGTCGCTCGGGGTGGGGGCGTGCACGACGGGGGCGGTGCGGGGCCGCAGCGGGGCGCCGTCGGCGTCGGCGGGCACGGCCCAGGTGACCGACCAGTGCGGGCGCAGCCGCTCCTCGACGGGCCGGTCCTTCAGCAGCGCGGCGTCGAGCGGGCCCTCGCGGCCGACGGTGCGCCAGCGGGTCGTGCCGTCCCGGCTGTCCTCGACGACGGTGTACGGGGCCTCGGTGCGCCGCCGCAGGGTGCGGACGGCGCCGTCCGGGGTCTCGACGCGGACCTCGTCCAGGCCGGGCAGGGCCAGGAGCAGCGCGTCGTCGATCCCGTCGAGCAGCCGGGCGACGAGGTCCTCGGCGGCGGCGTCGCGCAGCGGCAGGATGACGACGGTGTCGTACCCCTCGGGGGCGGTGCCCTCGGCGGCGAGCGGCAGCCGCAGCAGGGGGACGTGGCCGTCCCTGCGCCGGATCTCGTCGCCGAGGCCGGGGCTGAACCGGGCGGTCTCGGCGGCCAGTTCCCGCGCCTCGGTGAGGGACCAGCGGACGCCGCCGGTGCGTCCCACGAGGGCGGGCTCGTCGCTGACGGCGAGCACGGCGGCGAAGCCGACGCCGAACCGGCCGACGCTGTGGCCCCGCTGGTCCCCGCTGTCCTCCCGCTTCGCGGAGGCGCGCAGGGTGGACAGGGACTCCACTCCGGCGGCGTCGAGCGGCGCGCCGCGGTTGGCGGCGGCGAGGACGCCGTCGCGCAGGGTCAGGGCGAGGCGGCCGGGGACGCCCGCGCGGGCGGCGGCGTCGGAGGCGTTCTGGGCGAGCTCGACGACCAGGCGGTCGCGGTAGCCGCCGAGGGCGAGGTCCTCCTCGGCGTTGGCGTCCTCGCGGAAGCGGGCCGGGGCCGCCGCCCACGCGTCGAGGACTCCGCGGCGGAGGCGGGCGGTGCCGAAGGGGTCCGTACCTTCGGCCGCCGGCCGCACGGTCTTGCTCACGGTCGTCTCTCCTTGGCGGTCGCGCTGCGCTGGACGGGTGGAACCGGGCATGCCACGGCTCACCTTCCACTGTCGGCCGGGACGGCCGTGCGGGCGAACGGTACCGCGTCCCGGCGGGTCACCCGTGTGAGGTACAGGCCGGGCACCCGGTCGCGGACACCCCCGCCTTGACCGCCTCACCGCGCCGCTCGCGGGGCGGGCGGCGGCCGTACGGACGGCAGACGCCGCGCACCCGCACGCCGGGAACAGCCGAAGCCGGCCGCTCCCCGCTCAAGGCGCCCCGCCGCAACCCGCTAGCTGTGGCCCAGGTCCTCGCTCGGGCCCTCCAGCGGTACCGAGCCGGAGTCCGCCGAGGGGCGCAGCGGCATCATGTCCACCCGTGTCTCGTCCAGGACCGGCGGCGCGGGCCGCGGGGGCTTCGGCATGACGGCGGCCTCGGAGTGGCCCCCGCAGCCGTACGAGAGGGAGACGACGTGGCCGTCCGCGGGGCCGAACTCATTGGCACAGATGCCGAACGCCTGTCCGAGCGAGCCGCCGATCGCCACCAGGAAGCCGCAGCTCACGCACGCCGCGGGCGCCGCCTGCGCCATCGGGGTCTTCGCGCCGTGCGTCTCCTCCCAGCGGTCGGCGGCGACATGCAGCCCGTACCGCGACAGGACCCGCGCCCTGCGCATGCCGAGCTCGTCGGCGATGGCCGCGATGGAGCCGCGCGCGGGCGCCACCGGCTGCTCGGCGGGCGAACCGGCCGTGACCTCGGCGTCCTCGGCCTCGGCGAGCGCCGCCATCTCCTGCGACACGATCGAGTTGGGCGGCGGCTCCTCCTCGCCCGTGAACCCGGGTTCGAGGCGCAGGTCCTCGGCGTCGGTCGGCAGGAGGTCGCCCGGACCCATGTCACCGGGGCGCAGCCGCTCGCTCCACGGCACCCACTCGGGGGCGAGCAGGGCGTCCGGGCCCGGCAGCAGGACCGTCTCGTCGAGCGTGACGACCTTCGCCCGCGAGGCACGGGCCACCGTCACCGCCCAGCGCCAGCCGCGGTAGCCGAACTCCTTGCACTCGAAGAGGTGCGTGACGACGCGGTCGCCCTCGACGACGACCTCGACATGCTCACCGACCACCCCGGGCGCGGCGGCCTCCTCGGCCGCGGCGCGCGCGAGGCCGACCGCCTCGGCGCACAGGCGGTCCGGGGTACGCGGGGTGCGCGGGGTACGGCTTCGCGTTGTCGCTGCGCTCACAGGTATCGCTTCTCTCCTACGCCGTCTCACGAGTGCGCCACCTTTACGCGGGGGGCGGACGGAGCGGACCTGGGGGCCGCGTCAACGTCCGCGCCCGACGTCCTCGGGCGCACCTACGTCACCCATTCTGCGGGATGACCGAGAGGCGCGCGGCCAAGAACAACCGCCGCAGGCGCGCTACGCACGCTACCTTCTCCCGGCCCCTGGGCCTACACCGACGTACGCGCCGCCCCGCCGGGCCGCTCCCCGCGGGGCCGCCCGCGAGGACACCGGGGACGGCTCACAGCGGGTATCCGTACTAGTGAGGCCCTTGAGGGGGCACTATGACGGGGTGGCCCCCACCAGGTCGTCGTCCATGGGAACCGTCTCGCCGGGACCGGCGCGACGGGCCGCGCGTGCGCTGGGCCGCGCCCTCCACCTCCCGTTCACCGGCACGGCACGCGGTATCCGAAAAGCGACCCATGCCGACGGCGCGGGCGAGTCGGGCCTCGGCAAGCTGATCGAGCTGCACGGGGTGAACGGCGCGGGCGACGTCATGATCACCGTCGCGCTCGCCTCCACCGTCTTCTTCTCCGTGCCGACGGACGAGGCGCGCGGCCGCGTGGCGCTCTACCTCGCCATCACGATGGCGCCGTTCACGCTCCTCGCCCCCGTCATCGGCCCGCTCCTGGACCGCCTCCCGCACGGCCGCCGCGCCGCGATGGCGGGCGCGATGCTGGCCCGCGCCCTGCTCGCGCTGGTGCTCTCGGGCGCCGTCGCCACCGGCAGCGTGGAGCTGTATCCGGCGGCGCTCGGCGTCCTGGTCGCCTCCAAGGCGTACGGCGTGGTGAGAAGCGCGGTCGTGCCACGCCTGCTGCCGCCCGGCTTCTCCCTGGTGAAGGCGAACTCCCGGGTGACGCTCGGCGGTCTCCTCGCGACGGCCGTGGCGGCGCCGGTCGGGGCCGGGCTCCAGACGGTCGGCCCGCGCTGGCCGCTGTTCGGCGCGTTCGTGATCTTCGTGTCGGGGATGTTCCTGTCGTTCTCGCTGCCCCGCAAGGTCGACTCGGCGAAGGGCGAGAGCAAGGCGCTGCTGGCCGCCGACGAGGAGCACCTGCGGCTGCACGCGCGCGCCGAGGCCGCCGCCGACACCGCCCGCAAGGGACTGCTCGGGCTGCGCACGGTCGGCCCGGCCGTCACCCACGCCCTGGCCGTGAACGGCGCGCTGCGCTGCCTCTCCGGCTTCCTCATCTTCTTCCTGGCGTTCCTGCTGCGCGAGCATCCGCTGGGCGGGCAGAGCGCCGCCGTCTCGCTCGGCATAGTGGGCGTGGCGGCGGGCGCGGGCAACGCGCTCGGCACGGCCGTCGGCGCCTGGCTGAAGTCTCGGGCGCCGGAGCTGATCATCGTCACCGTCGTCGCGGTGGTGCTGGGCGTGGCGGTGACCTCCGCGGTGTTCTTCAGCCCGGTGGCGGTCGCCTGCCTCGGCGCCTGCGCGGGCTTCGCGCAGGCCCTGTCCAAGCTGTCGCTGGACGCCCTGATCCAGCGGGACGTCCCGGAGCGGGTCCGCACCTCCGCCTTCGCCCGCTCCGAGACGCTGCTCCAGGTCGCCTGGGTGATCGGCGGCGGCGTCGGCATCGCCCTGCCGCTGAACGGCACGCTCGGCCTGACGGTGGCCGCCGGGATCGTCGGGCTCGGCTGGCTGTCGACCGTGCGGGGGCTGCTCGCGACGGCCCGGCGCGGCGCTCCCCGCGGCGCCCGGGTGGAGTGAGCGCCTGCGTCGGGAGCGGGGCGCGCGCGCCGGGCGCGGCCGGGTGCGCCGCGCCCACGACCCCCGCGTAACACCACCCCCCGATGCGCCCGATAGCCTTCGGCCATGACCTCCCAGCGTTCCTCGGCGCGTCGGCGCCGCTCCGTCGCCGCCCTTGGCGCCGTCTCCGCCGGACTCCTCGTCCTCTCGGCCTGTGACAAGCCGACGCCGCTGGCCACCGTGACGGTCGGCAGCGACTCGGTGAACTCCGAAGCCTCCTGCTACAACGACGGCAAGGAGCTGAAGAAGTCGCAGATGAAGTCCTGTGCCCAGGACGAGGACGTCAAGACCATCAAGGTCGACCCCGACGAGAAGGTCCGCTTCGGCGTCGACCCGGAGGTCGCCGACAAGGGCTGGACGCTGCTGATGAACGGCCGTCCGCTGGGCGACCTCAGCAAGAAGACGTACGTGGTCGTCCCCGGCAGCGTCTTCTTCAACCAGCAGCTGGGCGGTGACGGCGACAAGGCGACCGTCAGCATCCTCGAGGGCGGCAACGGCGCCACGCAGAAGGCCACGGGCCTGTGGACGTTCAAGTTCAAGAAGGACTCCTGACCTCCGGTCCGGTGCTCCACCCGCGTGTCCTGGTGGCCACCGCCGTCCCCGCCGAACGGGACGCGGTGGCCCGCGCGCTGTCCGCCCCCAGCGGCCTGGACGCCGTGGCCG
>NZ_JAFEXF010000008.1 GCF_016905445.1 Streptomyces sp. G44 | reverse complement strand
GCGTACCGCGGCGGGCCCGGCGGCGCGTACGCCGTGCGGCCGGCCGGGCGGGGCTCGTGGCGCCGCCGGTCCTTCGCGGCGGCCAGCATCTGCCGTCCCCGCCCGAACTGGTTGAGCGCGGAGGCGAACGTCCCGCCGGAGAACCGTCCGTTGGTGCGCACGAACCCGTCCACCCGCAACGGCACCCCCTCGGGCAGCCGCCGCACCGTGAAGTACGCGCCCAGGTCGTGCGGGACCGAGTCGAAGCCGCACGCGTGCACGAGCCGGGCCCCGGTCTCCCGCGCGCGGGCGTCGTGCCGCACGTACATGAGGTCGACGAACTCCGGCTCACCCGTCAGGTCCACGTAGTCCGTGCCCGCCTCCGCGCACGCGGCGACGAGCTCCTGGCCGTACGTCAGGTAGGGGCCGACGGTCGTGGCCACCACGCGCGCGTGGGACGCCATCTCCCGCAGGGAGGCGGGGTCGGCCACATCGGCGCGCACCAGCGGCAGACCGGCACACGCCGGGTCGAGGGCGGCCAGCCGCTCCCGCAGCTTCTCCAGCTTCGCGGTGTCACGTCCCGCGAGCGCCCAGCGCAGTCCTTCGGGCGCGTGCGCGGCCAGGTACTCCGCGGTGAGCACCCCCACGAACCCGGTCGCTCCGAAAAGCACGATGTCGTACGCGCGATCCCTCTTCGCACCGCTCGCCGTGGTCCCGCTGCTCTCACTGCTCTCGCCGTGCTGCCGACTGGTCATGGCACCTCTCCGTCGTACGCCGGGACGGTCATGGGTGCCAGAGGCTAGCAATTCGCCAAGCGCTTGCTCCGCAGGGGCTTGTGCGCAGTGGAACACGTTCTTAGCATCACTGGTGTTACATCAGTTGTGTCATAGCGCTGGGGGCTCAATGGCAGTACCGGGCAAAGGCGTTGGCGGACCGCTCGCCGGAGTGCGCGTGGTGGAGCTGGCGGGCATCGGGCCCGGCCCGTTCGCGGCCATGCTCCTGGCCGATCTCGGCGCCGACGTCGTACGCGTGGACCGGCCGGGCGGCGCCGGCCTCGCCATCGATCCGGCGTACGACGTCACCAATCGCAACAAGCGCTCCGTGGTGGTCGACCTGAAGGCCGACGGCGGCGCCGCACAGGTCCTCGGCCTGGCCGAGCGCGCCGACATCCTCATCGAGGGCTACCGCCCCGGCGTGGCCGAGCGCCTCGGCGTCGGCCCCGAGGACTGCCACGCGCGCAACCCCCGGCTCGTCTACGGCCGGATGACCGGCTGGGGACAGGAGGGGCCGCTCGCGTCCCGCGCCGGGCACGACATCGCGTACATCGCCGTCACCGGCACCCTCGGCATGATCGGCAAGGAAGGGGAGCCGCCCGCCGTCCCCGCGAACCTCCTGGGCGACTACGCGGGCGGCTCGCTCTACCTCGTCGTCGGCGTCCTCGCCGCGCTCACCCACGCGCGCGGGGGCGGCCGGGGACAGGTCGTGGACGCCGCCATCGTCGACGGGGCGTCCCACCTCTCCGCCATGATCCACGGCATGCTCGCCGCCGGCGGCTGGCAGGACCGCCGCGGTGCCAACCTCCTCGACGGCGGCTGCCCCTTCTACGGCACCTACGAGACCTCCGACGGCGGCCACATGGCCGTGGGCGCCCTGGAGCAGCAGTTCTACGACGAGTTCATCGCACTCCTCGGCCTCACCGAGACCGCACCGGCCCGCGAGGACCTGTCCCGCTGGGGCGACCTGCGCGAGGCCGTCGCCGCCCGCTTCAAGGAACGTACGCGCGAGGAGTGGACGGAGGTCTTCGAGACCTCCGACGCGTGCGTGGCGCCGGTGCTCTCCCTGCGCGAGGCGCCCGCGCACCCCCACCTCGCCGCCCGCGGCACCTTCACCGACCACGGCGGCATCACCCAGCCCGCCCCCGCGCCCCGCTTCTCCGCCACCCCCACGCGCGTGCGCACCGGCCCCGCGCGGCCCGGGGCCGACACCGCCGACGTGGCCCGCGACTGGGACGTACCGGCCCTCACGCGCCCGACGACGCCATGATGACCGCCAACCGCCAAGGGCAGGCCCGCACCGGGCCCCAGGAGGCCACGTACCGATGAAACGGCAGATCTTCGCCCCCGAGCACGACGCGTTCCGCGAGACCGTGCGCACCTTCCTCGCCAAGGAGGTGCTCCCGCACTACGAGCAGTGGGAGAAGGACGGCATCGTCTCCCGCGAGGCATGGCTCGCGGCCGGACGGCAGGGGCTGCTCGGGCTCGCCGTCCCGGAGGAGTACGGCGGTGGCGGGAACACCGACTTCCGCTACTCCGCGGTCCTCGCCGAGGAGTTCACGCGCGCCGGCGCCGCCGGGCTCGCGGTCGGCCTGCACAACGACATCATCGGCCCCTACCTGACCTCACTCGCCACCGAGGAGCAGAAGCGCCGCTGGCTGCCCGGCTTCTGCACCGGGGAGATCATCACCGCCATCGCGATGACCGAGCCCGGCGCGGGCTCCGACCTCCAGGGCATCCGCACCAGCGCCGAGGACCGGGGCGACCACTGGGTGCTGAACGGCTCCAAGACGTTCATCTCGAACGGCATCCTCGCCGACCTCGTCATCGTCGTCGCCAAGACATCTCCCGAAGGCGGCGCGCACGGCCTGTCGCTGCTGGTCGTCGAGCGCGGCATGGCGGGCTTCGAGCGGGGCCGCAACCTCGACAAGATCGGACAGAAGGCCCAGGACACCGCCGAGCTGTTCTTCCACGACGTACGCGTCCCCAAGGAGAACCTCCTCGGCGAGCTCAACGGCGCCTTCGTCCACCTGATGACCAACCTCGCGCAGGAGCGCATGGGCATCGCCGTCGCGGGGATCGCCGCCGCCGAGCACCTGCTGGAGATCACCACGGCGTACGTGAAGGAGCGCGAGGCCTTCGGGCGGCCGCTGGCCAAGCTCCAGCACATCCGCTTCGAGATCGCGGAGATGGCCACCGAGTGCGCCGTCACCCGTACGTTCCTCGACCGGTGCGTCGTCGATCACTCGGACGGCCGGCTCGACGCGGTGCACGCGTCGATGGCGAAGTGGTGGGCCACCGAGCTTCAGAAGCGCGTCGCGGACCGCTGCCTGCAACTGCACGGCGGCTACGGCTACATGACGGAGTACCGCGTCGCGAAGGCCTTCACCGACGGACGCATCCAGACCATCTACGGCGGCACGACCGAGATCATGAAGGAGATCATCGGCCGTTCCCTCCTCGACTGACCCCGCACGGCTTCCCACCCCTCCCGGACACCCCCGAAAGGCTCACGCGTGACCACCGAAGCGTACGTATACGACGCGATCCGCACCCCGCGCGGACGCGGCAAGGCCAGTGGCGCCCTGCACGGCACCAAGCCGGTCGACCTCGTCGTCGGCCTGATCCACGAGCTGCGGGACCGGTTCCCCGGGCTCGACCCGGCCGCCGTCGACGACATCGTCCTCGGTGTGGTCGGGCCGGTCGGCGACCAGGGCTCCGACATCGCGCGGATCGCCGCCATCGCCGCGGGACTGCCCGACACGGTCGCCGGCGTCCAGGAGAACCGCTTCTGCGCCTCGGGTCTGGAGGCGGTCAACCTCGCCGCGATGAAGGTCCGCTCGGGCTGGGAGGACCTGGTGCTCGCGGGCGGCGTCGAGTCGATGTCGCGGGTGCCGATGGCCTCCGACGGCGGGGCCTGGTTCAACGACCCGATGACCAACTTCGAGACGGACTTCGCGCCGCAGGGCATCGGCGCCGACCTCATCGCCACCATCGAGGGCTTCTCGCGGCGGGACGTCGACGAGTACGCGGCCCTCTCCCAGGAGCGCGCCGCCGCGGCCTGGAAGGACGGCCGCTTCGACCGGTCCGTCGTTCCCGTCAAGGACCGCAACGGCCTCGTCGTCCTCGACCACGACGAGCACATGCGGCCCGGCACCACCGCCGACTCCCTCGCCGGGCTCAAGCCGTCCTTCAAGGACATCGGCGACATGGGCGGCTTCGACGCGGTCGCGTTGCAGAAGTACCACTGGATCGAGGAGATCGACCACGTCCACCACGCGGGCAACTCCTCCGGCATCGTCGACGGCGCCTCGCTGGTCGCCGTCGGCACGAAGGAGGTCGGCGAGCGGTACGGCCTCGCGCCGCGCGCGCGGATCGTCTCCGCGGCCGTCTCCGGCTCCGAGCCGCTGATCATGCTGACCGGGCCCGCGCCCGCGACCCGCAAGGCGCTGGCCAAGGCCGGGCTCACCATCGACGACATCGACCTCGTCGAGATCAACGAGGCCTTCGCGGCGGTCGTCCTGCGCTTCGTGAAGGACATGGGGCTGTCCCTGGACAAGGTGAACGTGAACGGCGGCGCGATCGCGCTCGGGCATCCGCTGGGGGCGACCGGGGCGATGATCCTCGGCACGCTGGTCGATGAGCTGGAGCGGCGGGACCTCCGGTACGGGTTGGCCACGTTGTGCGTGGGCGGGGGGATGGGCATCGCCACGATCGTGGAACGGCTGTAGGGCCACGCGCCGCAGGGGCCGGGGTGCGTCGCCGACCGCGGGTACGTCGTGGTTGCTCGCGCGGTTCCCCGCGCCCCTGAGGCTGCGGCTTCGCCGCGCCTCCCCTCCCCGGACCCGCCTCACCGCCGGACCCCGCCCGCCGAACAGACCTCACGGAGACAACGACATGACCAACCGCACCACCATCCGCTGGGAACAGGACGACACCGGTGTCGTCACCCTCGTCCTCGACGACCCCGACCAGTCCGCGAACACCATGAACGAGGCGTTCAAGGACTCCATCGCGGCGATCGCCGACCGCGCGGAGGCCGCCGTCGCGGCCGACAAGGACGCGATCCGCGGTTTCATCTACACCTCCGCCAAGAAGACCTTCTTCGCGGGCGGCGACCTCAAGGAAATGATCAAGATCGGCCCGGAGAACGCCCGGCAGGCGTTCGAGACGGGCATCGCCATCAAGAAGTCGCTGCGCCGCATCGAGACCCTCGGCAAGCCCGTCGTCGCCGCCATCAACGGCGCGGCGCTCGGCGGCGGCTACGAGATCGCCCTCGCCGCCCACCACCGCGTCGCCCTGGACGCCCCCGGCTCCAAGATCGGCCTGCCCGAGGTCACCCTCGGCCTGCTGCCCGCGGGCGGCGGCGTCACCCGCACCGTACGCCTCATGGGCATCACGGACGCGCTCCTGAAGGTGCTCCTCCAGGGCACCCAGTACAACCCGAGGCGCGCCCTGGAGAACGGCCTCGTCCACGAACTGGCCGCCACGCCCGAGGAGATGCTCGACAAGGCCCGCGCCTTCATCGACGCCAACCCCGAGTCGCAGCAGCCCTGGGACAAGCCCGGCTACCGCATCCCCGGCGGCACCCCGGCCCACCCGAAGTTCGCGGCGAACCTGCCCGCGTTCCCCGCCAACCTCAAGAAGCAGACGGCGGGCGCCCCCTACCCGGCCCCGCGGAACATCCTCGCCGCGGCCGTCGAGGGCTCCCAGGTCGACTTCGAGACGGCGCTGACCATCGAGGCCCGGTACTTCACCGAGCTGGTCACCGGCCAGACCGCCAAGAACATGATCCAGGCGTTCTTCTTCGACCTCCAGGCCGTCAACTCCGGCGCGAACCGCCCCAAGGACGTCGAGCCCCGCCAGGTCCGCAAGGCCGCCGTCCTCGGCGCCGGGATGATGGGCGCCGGCATCGCGTACTCCTGCGCCCGCGCGGGCATCGAGGTCGTCCTGAAGGACATCTCCGAAGAGGCGGCGGCCAAGGGCAAGGGCTACTCCGAGAAGCTCTGCGCCAAGGCCGTCCAGCGGGGGCGTACGACCCAGGAGAAGGCGGACGCGCTGCTCGCCCGCATCACGCCCACCGCGGACCCGCGCGCGCTCGCGGGCTGCGACGCCGTGATCGAGGCGGTGTTCGAGGACACCGCGCTCAAGCACCAGGTGTTCCAGGAGATCCAGGACATCGTCGAGCCGGACGCGCTGCTGTGCTCCAACACCTCCACCCTGCCGATCACCACCCTCGCCGAGGGCGTCACCCGCCCGGTCGACTTCATCGGCCTGCACTTCTTCTCGCCCGTCGACAAGATGCCGCTCGTCGAGATCATCAAGGGCGAACGGACCGGCGACGAGGCGCTCGCCCGCGCCTTCGACCTGGTGCGCCAGATCAACAAGACGCCGATCGTGGTCAACGACTCGCGGGGCTTCTTCACCTCGCGCGTCATCGGGCAGTTCATCAACGAGGGCGTCGCGATGGTCGGCGAGGGCATCGAGCCCGCCTCCGTCGAGCAGGCGGCGGCCCAGGCCGGCTACCCGGCGAAGGTCCTGTCCCTGATGGACGAGCTGACACTCACCCTGCCCCGCAAGATCCGCGACGAGACGAAGAAGGCCGTGGAGGAGGCGGGCGGCACCTGGGCGGGCCACCCCTCGGACACCGTCATCGACCGCATGGTCGACGAGTTCGAGCGGCCCGGCCGCAGCGGGGGAGCGGGCTTCTACGACTACGAGGACGGCAAGCGCGGCAAGCTCTGGCCGGGCCTGCGCGAGCACTTCACCAAGCCGGGGCACGAGATCCCGTTCCAGGACATGCAGGAGCGCATGCTCTTCTCCGAAGCGCTCGACACCGTGCGTCTGGTGGAGGAGGGCGTCCTGACGTCGGTCGCCGACGCCAACATCGGCTCCATCCTCGGCATCGGCTTCCCCGGCTGGACGGGCGGCGTGCTCCAGTACATCAACGGCTACGAAGGCGGCCTGCCCGGCTTCGTGGCACGCGCGCGTGAGCTGGCCGACCGCTACGGAGAGCGGTTCACGCCGCCCGCGCTGCTGGTCGAGAAGGCGGAGAAGGGCGAGAAGTTCAGCGACGGCTGACCTCGCGCCGACGGTGTGCGGGGGTGGCCCGACCCGCCGGGGGCTGTGCCTTCAGCTCTCCTTGAGCCACTCCCGCAACTCCTCCTTGAGCGAGCGCTGGAACGCCGTCACCAGCGCCTGCACCACCATCGGCTGCATATGGGCCGACAGCGACCGCATCGCCGCCACGTGCTCCGGATCCGACTCGCGCTCGCGGCAAGCGCCCCACACCTCGTCACGGAAGAGGCGGGACAGCTCGTGCGCGGCCGAGCGGGTGTGCTCCAGCAACACCGTGCGCGCCGCCAGGATCGTCTCGTGCGCGATGGGTACGTCCAGCAACTGCACCCCGAGGCGCAGCAGCGCCAGATCCACGCGGTACGTCCCCGGGGTCCCGGTCCGGGCGAGCACGCTCATCGCGGCGAGCCGGTCCAGGTCCTCCTCGCTCAGCGCCCGCCCCGCCCTGCGCTCCAGCTCGGCGCGCGGCACGTCCTTGGCGGAGTCCGGCGCCCAGGAGGCCACCAGAGCGCGGTGGATGGCCAGATCGTGCGCGCTCAGGCCGGGCGGCAGCCGCTCCAGATACCGCTCTATCGCGGCGAGCGTCATGCCCTGGTGCTGCAACTCCTCGATGAGCGCCAGCCGGGACAGGTGGTCCTGGCCGTAGTGCCCGACGCGGCGCGGGCCGATCACCGGCGGCGGCAGCAGGCCCTTGGTGCCGTAGAAGCGGATCGTGCGGACCGTCACGCCCGCGCGCGCGGCCAGCTCGTCGACCGTGAGCGTCGGCTCCTCGGCGCCCGGCGGCACGTTCCCGGCGGCCGTCGGCACGCGCCCGGTTTCCGTCGGCATGTTCTCGGTGTCCGTCGTCATCGCAGCGCCCTCCCTCCCCGGCCGGCTCCGGCGGACCTGTCGCCGGTTGTGCGGCGATCCGGTCCAACAGTATTGCTGGCACACCAGTGTTGTGAAACCCTCCGGGCCAGTCCCGTGCTCCGTCGCACGGCCGGCGAAGCCACCGTCACGCGTCCGCTCACGCCCAGCCGATGGCACCAGGAGGCGGTCATGACCACGACCTCGCGACGTCCCTCAAGCCCCGCCGACAGCACGCTCCCCGCCCTGCTGCTCCGCAACGCCGAGGACCACGGAGACCTTCCGGCGCTCTCCTGGCGCTCGGGCGGCGAGTGGTCGACGCTCACCTGGCGCGAGGCACGGCGCAAGGTCGCCGTCCTCGCCGCCGGGTACGCGGCGCTCGGCGTCGAGCGCGGCGAGCAGGTCCTGATGATGATGGGCAACCGCCCCGAGCACTGGCTGAGCGACCTCGCGCTGACCCACCTCGGCGCCGTCCCCGTCACCGTGTACGGCACCTCCGCGCCCGAGCAGATCGCGCACATCGTCCGGCACAGCGGGGCCCGCCTCGCGATCGTCGAGGGCGCCCGGGAGCTCCCGCGCTGGGAGCCGCCGCTCGCGGACGTCACGGCCCCTCTGGAGCGCCTCGTCGTGGTGGAGGCCGCCGAGGCGGGAGCCCACCGTACGTACGGCTCGCTGCACGCCACGGGCGCCCGCCTCTTCGACCCCGACGCCTTCGAGAAGGCCTGGCGCGACATCCGGCCGAGCGACCCGCTCACCGTCGTCTACACCTCCGGCACGACCGGCGACCCCAAGGGGGTGCGCCTCACCCACCGCAACGTACTCGTGGGCGGCGTCGCCCTGGACGCAGTCGTCGCCTTCCCCGAGCACGCCGGCCACATCTGCTACCTGCCGTTCGCGCACATCGCGGAGCGGCTGCTCGGCATCTACCTGCCGGTGCTCCGCGCCGGGCACGTCCATCTGTGCGCCGACCCCGCGCAGGTCGCCGCCACCGCGCGTGAACTGCACCCCTTCCAGTTCTTCGGCGTCCCGCGCGTGTGGGAGAAGCTCGCCGCGTCCGTCCGTACGGCGCTCGCCGGGCTGCCCGAGGAGCGGCGGCGCGCGGTGGAGGCGGCGAACGGGACGGCCCGCGCGCACGTCGCCTGCCGGGAGCGCGGCGAGGAGCCGTCCGCCGAGCTGGCGGCGGCGTACCGGCGGGCGAAGGAACAGGTGCTCGATCCGCTGCTGGCACTGGCCGGCTTCGACCGCCTGGTGTGGACCGCGAGCGCCTCGGCGCCGATGCCGCCGGACGTCGCCCGCTTCTGGGCCGGGTTCGGCCTGGTCATCATGGACGCGTGGGGGCTCACCGAGACCTCCGGAGTGGTCACGACCAACACCGCCGACGCGTTCCGCCTCGGTTCGGTGGGCCGCCCGCTCGACGGCCTGGAGATCCGCACCGCCGACGACGGCGAGATCCTGGTCCGCGGCGCGACGGTCTTCGACGGCTATCTGCGGCCCGACGGCGGCGTCGACAGCGCCTGCGACGCGGACGGCTGGTTCGCCACCGGCGACATCGGCCGGATCGACGAGGACGGCTTCCTGTGGATCACCGACCGCAAGAAGGAAATGATCGTCACCTCGACCGGCAAGAACGTCTCGCCCGCCCTCGTGGAGAACGCGCTCAAGGAGCACCCGCTGATCGGCCAGGCCTTCGTCCACGGCGACGGCCGCTCCTACCTGGTGGCGCTCCTCGTCCTGGACCCGGAGCCGGCCCTCGCCTGGGCCGCGGCGCGCGGCATCGAGGGTGACCTCGCCGATCTCGTCTCCCACCCGGCGGTGCGGGAGGAGACCGACCGCGCCGTGGCCGCCGCCAACGCGCGCCTCAACCGCACCGAGCAGATCAAGCGCCACCGCCTCCTCGCCGAGGAGTGGGGCCCCGGGACCGGCGAGCTCACCCCGTCCCTGAAACTGCGCCGCCGGGCCGTCCGCGCCAAGTACGAGCAGGTCATCGAGGCCCTGTACACCCCCTGACCAGCATGTGAGAAGTCCCGCTATGTGACGTGCGCCACCGCGTGGACGGGGGCCTCTGGGGGAAGGTGTCCCGTCGGTCCGCGCGCGTCAGGGGTGTCGTGGGCCGGAGCACCATCCGGACCCCGGAGCTCTTCCGGGCGTTAGAGAGTAGATCCCCCACGTGAGCAAGGAAGCCGTAGATTCGGCCGCCCTGGACGCATCCCGCACAGATGCGTCCCAGGCCCCCGCGGACGCGGGCGACGCCGGTTACAGCAAGGACCTCAAGGCCCGTCACGTCAACATGATCGCCATCGGTGGCGCGATCGGCACAGGGCTCTTTCTCGGGGCGGGCGGCCGCCTCCACTCGGCGGGCCCCGCGCTCGCCCTCGCGTACCTCGTGTGCGGCGTCTTCGCGTTCTTCGTCGTCCGCGCCCTCGGCGAGATGGTGCTCTACCGTCCGTCGTCGGGTTCGTTCGTCAGCTACGCGCGTGAGTTCCTCGGCGAGAAGGGCGCGTACTTCGCCGGTTGGATGTACTTCCTCAACTGGTCGACCACGTGCATCGCCGACATCACGGCGATCGCCCTGTACACGCACTACTGGAGCTTCTTCACCGACATCCCCCAGTGGGTGCTGGCGCTGATCGCCCTCGCGGTGGTGCTCTCCGTGAACCTCATCTCGGTGAAGTACTTCGGCGAGATGGAGTTCTGGTTCGCGATCATCAAGGTCGCCGCACTGACCGCCTTCATGATCATCGGCGTCTTCCTGCTGGCCAGCCAGCACGAGGTGGGCGGCGGCAAGCCCGGCCTGAGCATGATCACCGACCACGGCGGCTTCCTGCCGAACGGCATGATGCCGGTCGTGATCGTGATGCAGGGCGTCGTCTTCGCGTACGCCTCCCTGGAGCTGGTCGGCGTCGCGGCGGGCGAGACCAAGGACCCGCAGAAGATCGTCCCGCGCGCGGTGAACTCGATCATGTGGCGCGTGGGTCTCTTCTACGTCGGCTCCGTGGTGCTGCTCGCGCTGCTGCTGCCCGGCTCGGTGTACTCGGCCGACCAGAGCCCGTTCGTGACGGTGCTGTCCAAGATCGGCGTACCGGCCGCCGGTGACGTGATGAACTTCGTGGTCCTCACCGCGGCCATGTCCTCGCTGAACTCCGGCCTGTACTCCACCGGCCGCATCCTGCGCTCGATGGCCATAGCGGGCTCCGCCCCCAAGTTCACGGCGCGGATGAACCGCAACCAGGTGCCCTACGGCGGCATCCTGCTCACGGCCTCCATCGGCGTGCTGGGCGTCGGCCTGAACCGGATCGTCCCGGACCAGGCCTTCGAGATCGTCCTGAACGTGGCCTCGCTCGGCATCATCGGCACCTGGATCATGATCATGGTGTGCCACCTGGCCTTCGTGCGCCGCGCGAAGGAAGGCCTGATCACCCGGCCGAAGTTCCGCCTGCCCGGCAGCGGGATCACCGAGTACGTGACCATCGCGTTCCTGCTCGCCGTCCTCTGCCTGATGTGGAAGGACGCCGAGGTGGGCCGCAAGACGCTGTTCCTGATCCCGATCGTGGGCGCGGCCCTGGTCGTCGGCTGGCTCGGCGTCAGGAAGCGGGTGGACCGCGAGGCGCAGGGCCTCACGGAGCCGCCGCAGGAGAAGCAGGACCGGTAGAAAACGGTAGAAAACGGTGGCGGCGGCCGTGTGACGGCCGTTGTCAGTGGTAGCCCTTACGGTGGCGTCATGCCGGAGATCACGTATGTCCGGGTGACGCCACCGCGCCGTTGGGCGAGGGTGCCCGCGATCAGGCGCCCTCGGTCAGGCGCCGTGGTCAGGCGCCGGGGGGCTTCCGATGGGCCTGATCCGGCAGGTGTGATCCGGTAGGCGTGATCCGACGGGTTCCGGTCGCGGGGTGTACGCATTCGGGCCCCCGTGGAGCCCGAACCCTGGCGGCCTGGCCCCCGCCGCCACAGACTCGGCACATGGACGCCATGGTGCCGGTCGAGGACGGCGAGGTCTGGGCGCACGACTCGGGCGCGCCCCACGGCAGGGCCGGGGACGGCCTGCCCCTGGTCCTGCTGCATCCGGGGGTCGGCGACTCCCGCATCTGGGACCCGGTCCTGCCCCGCCTCACGGAGCGGCACCGCGTGATCCGTTACGACGCCCGGGGGTACGGCAGGTCGCCGGCCCCGACCGCGCCGTACTCCCTGGCAGACGACCTGGTGGCGGTCCTCGACCACTTCGGTGCCGCCCGGGCGGTCCTCGCCGGGTCGAGCATGGGCGGCGCGACGGCCATCAGCCTCGCGCTCCGCGACCCGGCACGGGTGGCGGGCCTCGCGCTGGTGGTGCCGGGCGTCACGGGCGCCGAGGAGCTGGTCTCCCGGAAGTTCACGGCCGAGGTCGGCCGGCTCGCCGAGGCGGGTGACATCGACGGCATCGTGGCGCTGGTGCTGCGCACCTCCGCCGCCGCGGCCTCCGGGGACGACCCGGAGGCCGAGGCGCACATCAGGGCGGTGATCCCGGCGTGGTTCGCCAACCATCCGCACCTCGTACCGGACCCGCCCGCCTTCGACCGGCTCGGCGAACTCGACGTGCCGTGCGTCCTCGTCCTCGGGGAGCGGGACCAGCCCGAGGTGGTCAGGACGAACGAGATCATGGCCGACCGCATCCCCGGCTGCCGTCTCGTGCGCCTCGCGCACAGCGACCACTTCCCGACCCTCCGCGAACCGGCCGCGGTCGCGGACGCGGTCCTGGAGGCGTACGGGGCGGCGCGGTGAGGTTCGCCGCCCTGCGGTGACGTGAGGGGTATGCCGCCGCGTCGGTGAGATGTCCGCCGCCGTGCGGTGACCTGACGCGGGTGGCGGCGGGGCCTTCGGCCGGGCGCGTACCCGGCCGCGGCACGACGGGCGACGCCCCGTCCTCCTCCGCCCGGCCCGTCGCATACTGGAAACACGCACCATCCGGGCACGGAACCGCAGACCACAGGCGCTTCGGCGGCCGGGCCCGGCCCCGCACGGCCGAGGAGCACGTCGCATGCAGCCCGCCCATGACCGCGACGGCCGCGGTGCCCTGGCTGCCGGGGAGCATCGCGACGGCAGCGTCGGCCGTGAGAACCACGCGAGCTGCGACGCCCGCGACTCCTCTGACGGCGATGACCACTCCCACGCCGGCGAAGCCCCCGACGCCACCACCGGCCACCCTCCCCGCCCCCCGGACCCCACCCCAGCCCCACCCCCACCCGGCGGCATCCTCTGGACCATCGCGGGCGACATCCGCGCACTCCTGATGCTGCCCTCCGCGTTGACCATGCAGGTCGCGCACCCCGCGGTCGGTGCCGGTGTCGACGCGTACTCCGTGTTCCGGACCGACCCGTGGAGCCGGGGTGAGCGCTCGCTGCGTTCGGTTTTGCTGTGGGTGTACGGCGGCGACGAGGCCGCCGCGGAAGGCCGCAGGCTCCGCGCGCTGCACCGCGCGATCCAGGGCACGGACACCCGCGGCCGCCGCTACCACGCGCTCATGCCCGCCCCGTACGCCTGGGTCCACGCCACGGGGTTCCCCGTCTACCGGCACGCGCAGCGCTACCTCGGCCGCCCCTTCACCGAGGCACAGGAGCGGCAACTCTACGCGGAGTGGCTCCAGGTCGGGCGGATCCTCGGCATCCACGACCGGGACATGCCCCGGACGCCGGAGGAGTTCTGGCCGTACTACCGCAAGGTCCTGGCCGACGAACTCGAACTGACGGCCGTCGCCCGCGAACTGACCACCGCCGCCGCGCCCGTACCACCGCCGGACCGGGGCCCGCGCCCCGTACGCGTCCTGCTCAGGGCCCTGTGGCCGCTCCTGATGCCCCCGCTGGCCCGCTTCCGCCGCTTCATCACGATCGGCCTGATGCCCCCGGACGCGCGGCGGGCGCTCGGCCTGCCCTGGACGGCCCGCCAAGAGCGCGCCCTGCGCCGCTTCGGCCTGGCGGTCCAGACGCTGGTGCCCCTGCTCCCGGAGCGGCTGCGCTATCTGCCGCTCGCGCGGCGGGCCCGCGCGCGGCACCGCGCCGCCCGGCATTGAGCCCGAGCGGCGCGGCACCTCACGGCGTCAGTACGTCGGACCGCGGTCAGTGCTTGTGCCCACGGCCATGCTTCGCACCCTGCCCGGCCCCGTGATCGTGCACACCGTTCGTGTCGGCGATCTGCTTCCACGACTTCGGCTTCACCGGCGCGGCGGACGAGCGGGCGAACCCGGCGTCCCGCGCGGTGGGCGCGTCCGGCCGCGACGGCTGGTACAGCCAGGTGTCGAAGAGCTCGGCGAGCGGCTTGCCCGAGATCCTCTCGGCGTACTTGACGAAGTCGCCCACCTTGGCGTTGCCGTACGCGAACTGCTGCGGCCAGCCCTTGAGGATGGCGAAGAAGTCCTCGTCGCCGATCTCGTTGCGCAGCGCCTGGAGGGCGAGCGCGCCCCGGTCGTAGACCGCGATGTGGAACTGCTTGTCCGGCCCCGGATCGCCCGGCTTGACCGTCCAGAACGGGTCGTCGGCGCCCCGCTGCGCGTACACGTAGTCCGCGAGCTCCTGCGCCGTACCCTCGCCCTCCTTCTCCGACCACAGCCACTGGCTGTAGCGGGCGAAGCCCTCGTTGACCCAGATGTCCTTCCAGTGGTGCACGGAGACGCTGTCGCCGTACCACTGGTGGGCCAGCTCATGGACGACGATGGAGGCGTTGGAGCCGTTCGCGAACGCGGCCGGGCTGTAGAAGGGCCGCGTCTGAGTCTCCAGGGCGTAGCTGCTCTTCACGTTCGGGACGTACCCGCCGAGCGCGTTGAACGGATACGTCCCGAAGACCGTCTCCAGCCACTCCGCGACCTCGGTCGTCCGCTCGATGCTGGCCCGCGCCGCACCCGCGTTGTCGCCGAGGTCCTTGCTGTAGGCGTTGAGGACCGGCAGGCCGCTCTCGGTCTTGTCGGTCGTGATGTCGAACTTGCCGACCGCGAGCGTGGCGAGGTAGCTGGCCTGCGGCTTGTTGGAGCGCCAGTTGAAGCGGGTCCAGCCGAGACGGGAACTCTGCGACTGTAGGACGCCGTTGGAAATGGCCTGGGTGCCGTCGGGCACCGAGACCGACACGTCGTACGTCGCCTTGTCCAGCGGGTGGTCGTTGGAGGGGAACCACCACGCGGCGGCCTCCGGCTCCTGCGCCGCGACGCCGCCGTCCGGCGTGCGGTGCCAGGCCGTGTAGCCGCCGATCTTCAGCTCGGACGGCTTGCCCGTGTACCGCACGACGACGGTGACCGGCGTGCCCTTGGCGAGGCCCGCGGCCGGGGTGATCTCCAGCTCCTGGTCACCGGTCTTCTCGAACTTCGCCTTCTTGCCGTTGACCCGCACCTCGGAGGCTTTGAGGCCGAGGTCGAGGTTGAAGCGCGAAAGGTTCTGCGTGGTCCGGGCGTTGATCGTCGCCGTGCCTTCGAGGAGGTCGGTCGCGGGCTGGTACTTCAGCCTCAGGTCGTAGTGTGAGACGTCGTAACCGCCATTGCCGCTTGCCGGGTAATAGGGATCGCCGATGCCCGGGGCCCCGGGGGAGAAGTCCGCGGCCGATGCCGGGATCGCCAGCAGCGCGAGGGAGGCCGCAAGCGCGCCCGGGGCGATGAGTCTGCGGTGCACGTCAAGCTCCAAGTCGTAGGGGCTCAAGATCGGTTCGTCTTGATCGGTGAGCCTATTCAGCCCCTCCCTCATGCGTCATGTCCATGGTCGCTGTTGTCACACGATCGCCATTCGGCCGACATGTGCCGTGATGTCCCATGCGCTCGGCCCGGTCCGGGTGCGGCCCTCTGTTCGCACGGCAGTTCACCGGTGTACCTTCCGCGCCATGCCGATACGTGCGCGAGGCACCCGCCTCCTCTGGAGAGCGCTGCTGACGGCGGCCCTCGCCGCCCTGCTGGCCACCCCCATGTCCCCGGCCGCCGCACGGGCCTCGGGGGCGCAGGGCGAGAGCCGGCCCGTGTACTCGTACGAGGACGCCATACGCGAATCCGTATGGGTCGACACCAGGATCGACGGCGACGCGGACGGCAGGACCGACCGCGTCGCCGTCGACATCATCCGCCCCCGCGAAACGGACCGCACCGGCCGCCGCATCCCGGTGATCATGGACGCCAGCCCGTACTACGCGTGCTGCGGGCGCGGCAACGAGAGCCAGAAGAAGACGTACGACGCCAATGGCGACCCCGTCCGCTTCCCGCTCCACTACGACAACTACTTCGTACCGCGCGGCTACGGCTATGTCGCCGTGGACCTGGCCGGAACGAATCGCTCCGACGGCTGCGTGGACATCGGCGGCCGCTCCGACGTCCAGTCGGCCAAGGCCGTGGTCGACTGGCTGAACGGCCGCGCCCGCGGCTACACCGGCCGTACCGGAGACGAACGCGCCCACGCCGCCTGGAGCAACGGCCGAACCGGCATGATCGGCAAGAGCTATGACGGCACCGTCGCCAACGGCGTGGCCGCCACCGGCGTCAAGGGCCTGAAGACGATCGTGCCGATCGGCGCCATCTCCTCCTGGTACGACTACTACTTCGCCAAGGGCGCCCCGCTCTTCCGCAGCGGCCCCGACGGCCTGGCGAGGGCCGTGGAGAGCCCCGAGGCCCGCGCCCGCTGCGGCGCCGTCAAGCAGCGCCTGGTCGAGGGCGCGCCCCGCAGCGGCGACTGGACCCGCCTGTGGAGCGAGCGGGATCACGTCCCGGACGCCGGCAAGGTGCGGGCCAGCGTCTTCGCCGTCCACGGCATGCAGGACCTCAACGTCCGCACCAAGCACTTCGGCCAGTGGTGGGACGCCCTCGCCGAGAACGGCGTCGACCGCAAGCTCTGGCTCAGCCAGGCCGGCCACGTCGACCCCTTCGACCTCCGCAGGGCCCACTGGGTGCGCACCCTGCACCGCTGGTTCGACCACGAACTCCTCGGCATCGACAACGGCGTCGACCGGGAACCGATGGCCGACATCGAGCGCGCCCCCGGCCGCTGGACCACCGACCGCGTCTGGCCCCCGCGCGGCACGGACACCGTCAAGCTCCGCCCCGCCAAAGGCACTTCACCCGGCGTCGGCACGCTCGGCCCGCGCCCCGGCAGGGGCACCGAGACCTTCACCGACGACCCCGGGCTGAGCGAGACCGACTGGGCCGCGACCGTCCACACCGCCACCCTCGCCAAGGCCGGCTTCGTCAGCGCGCCGCTCGCCCGCGACCTGCGCCTGTCCGGCTCCTCCCGGGTGACGGTCACCGCCACCCCCACCACCCGCACCGCCCACCTCTCCGCCGTCCTCGTCGACCTCGGCCCCGCCACCATCCGCGACTACGCCCACGACGACGAGGGCATCACCACGCTCCCCGAACGCACCTGCTGGGGCGGGAGCACCACCGGTGACAGCGCCTGTTTCAAGGAGACGGAGGCGAAGACCACCGCCGTCGACCACACGGTCTTCAGCCGGGGCTGGGCCGACCTCGGCCACTGGGCCGACGCGGACCGCGGCCGGCCGCTCACCCCGGGCAAGCCCCACACCATCACCCTCGACCTCGCCGCGAGCGACCACGTCGTGCCCCAGGGGCACCGCCTCGCGCTGATCGTCGCCGGCACCGACAAGAACCTCATCGAACCGCCCGCCGACAGGCCGACCCTCACCCTCGACCTCGCCCGCACCTGGGCGAAGGTGCCGCTGGTCGGCGGCGCGAAGGCGTTCACCAGCACCGCGTCCGTCACCCCCCGCCAGTCCCGTCTCGACGGCGTGGCCCCGCCGCGTCCGCTCAACCCCCTCCCGGGAGGCCGTACTTCATGACACCGCGCATCCGCACCCTGGCACTGGCCTGCGCCACCGCCGCGCTCGCCGCGCCGTTCCTGACGGCGCCCGCCCAGGCGACGCCGACTCCACCTCGTACCGGCTTCGAGGAGAGCGACGGCGCCCGCTGGACCAGCCTGCCGGAGGAACAGCGGCTCCTGGCCACCGTCGACAAGGTGACCGACCGGGTCTCCGTATCCCGCATCGGCACCACCCGGCAGGACCGGCCCCTGCAACTGGTCCGCATGGGCGAACGCCCCACGAAGAGCGTCATATTGCTGATATGCAGCCAGCACGGCGACGAACCCTCGGGCCGCGAGGCCTGCCTGTCGACCATCCGCGACCTGGCGTACGCGAAGGACAGGAAGACCCGGCGCTTCCTGGAGCGCACCACGCTCCTCGTCGTCCCCACCGCCAACCCGGACGGCCGCGCCGCCGACACCCGCGGCAACTCAGACGGCGTCGACATCAACCGCGACCACATCGCCCTGAAGACCGCGGAGGGCCGCGCCCTGGCCGCCGTGATCCGCGACCACAGGCCGGACGTCATCTACGACCTGCACGAGTACGGCTCCACCCCCAAGTACTACGACAAGGACCTCTTCGACCTCTGGCCGCGCAACCTCAACACCGACGAGGCGGTGCACAACGAGGCGCGGACCCTGTCGAAGGCGTACGTGCGGCCGGCCGCGGAGGCCGACGGGTACACCACCGGCACCTACGGCATCTGGACCGACCCCGTCACCGGCGAACCGATCAAGCAGACCGCGGGCGACGGCCAGGAGCGCATCCTGCGCAACGTCTCCGGCATCAAGCACGCGGCGGGCCTGCTCATAGAGAGCCGCGTCGACGCCGTCACCGAGGCCGAGAAGAAGGACGAGGCGCTCAACAACCGCCGCCGGGTGTCGTCACAGCTCTCCGCGCTGGAAGGCCTCCTCGACTACTCGGACGAGCGGCGCGCCCGTCTGGAGCGCGCCACCGACGCGGCCCGCGCCGAGGGCTACCGCGACCACGGCCCGGTCTACCTGGGCGGCGCCGACAACGACCCCGCCGAACCCTCCGAGGTCATCCAGGACCCGCCCTGCGGCTACCGCCTCGATGCCGCCCAGTACGCCGACATCAAGGACGAACTGGCGTTGCACGGCGTCACGGTGAAGCGCCAGAAGTCCGGCGCCCACGTTCCGCTGCGGCAGTCCGCGCGGGCACTCGTACCGCTCCTGCTCGACGAGCGTGCGCCATATCACATGGTCACAGCTCGGCCCGACATGGCCTGTTGAGGGCATGAGATGCGCGTCACATGTGGTAGGGGGTAGCGGAGAACAAACTCTCGACCGGTCCGACCCTTTGAAAGGTGCACCTGTGACGCAGGATCAGCGACAAGCGGACGACGGGGGAGGGTCCCAGGACATCATGGCGCCCGCCCCCGGCGGCCGGTCCCCGAGCACGGACCGAGTGGTGTTCGGTGTCACCGCCGGACTCACCCTGGCCTTCGTCATCTGGGGCGCGGTGGCGACGGACTCGTTGCAGGACGTCTCCACGGACATGCTCAACGGCCTGATGCACAACGGCGGCTGGTTCTTCATGCTGACCGCGTCCGGGTTCGTGGTCTTCGCGCTCTGGCTGGCCGTCAGCCGGTACGGGAAGATCACCCTCGGCAAGGAGGGGGAGGAACCGGAGTTCCGTACCGTCTCCTGGGTCGCCATGATGTTCAGCGCCGGTATGGGCATCGGCCTGATGTTCTACGGGGTGAGCGAGCCCCTGGCCCACTTCACCTCGCCACCGCCGGGCACCGACCCGGCGGACTCGGCCGCGGCGATGGAGACGTCGATGGCCACCACCCTCTTCCACTGGACGCTCCACCCGTGGGCGATCTACGCGGTCGTGGGTCTCGCCATCGCCTACAGCACCTTCCGGCGCAACCGGCGCCAGACCATCAGCGCCGTCTTCGAACCGCTCATCGGCAAGAAGCACGCGCACGGCGTCTGGGGCCGGGTCATCGACATCCTGGCCATCTTCGCCACCCTCTTCGGCTCGGCCGCCTCCCTCGGCCTCGGTGCCCTGCAGATCGGCAGTGGCATCGAGGTGCTCGACTGGATGGAGAACGCGGGCACCGGCCTGCTCGTCGTGATCATCGCCGTGCTGACCCTGGCCTTCGTGGCGTCCGCCGTCTCCGGTGTGGAGAAGGGCATCCAGTGGCTGTCCAACACCAACATGGTGCTCGCGCTGCTGCTCGTCGTGTTCGTCTTCATCGCGGGCCCGACCGTCATCATGCTCGACATGCTGCCGACGTCGATCGGTGCCTACCTCGACGACCTGCCCCAGCTGATCGGCCGCACCGAGGCCTCCAGCGGCAAGGGCGTCGCGGAGTGGCTGAGCGGCTGGACGGTCTTCTACTGGGCCTGGTGGATCTCCTGGACGCCCTTCGTCGGCATGTTCATCGCGCGGATCAGCCGCGGCCGTACGATCCGCCAGTTCGTCGGCGGCGTCATCCTGGTGCCGAGCACGGTCAGCCTCATCTGGTTCGCGGTCTTCGGCGGCAGCGCCATGACGGTCGCCGACCGCGGCGGCCTCAAGGGCGAGACGACCCCGGAGGCGCAGCTCTTCGGCCTGCTCCACGAGTACCCGATCGCCACCGTCACCAGCCTCCTGGTGATGATCCTCGTGGGCATCTTCTTCGTCTCCGGCGCCGACGCCGCGTCGATCGTCATGGGGACGCTCTCCCAGAAGGGCGCGCTCGAACCGGGCCGGTTCGTGGTGGTCTTCTGGGGCATGGTGACCGGCGCCGTGGCGGCGATCATGCTGCTGATCGGTGACGGCTCGGACGACGCGCTGACCGGCCTGCGCAACCTCACGATCCTGGCCGCCGCGCCCTTCACGCTCGTCATGCTCGGGATGTGCGTGTCCCTCATGCGGGACCTGCGCCACGACCCGCTGATCGTGCGCGGCGAGCACGGCACGGAAGCCGTCGAGAAGGCGGTGATCGCGGGCCACGCGCAGTACGACGGGGACTTCGAGATCCGCATCGGTCCCGCCCAGGACGACGACGGCGACGGCCTGGAGACGGACAACGCCCCGGTCAAGACCACCTGACCGCCCCGGTGGCGGCACGCGCGACGCGTGCCGCCACCGGCGGATGTGCCATGCCGTGCTCACATCACCCGTCCGGTGGGGATACTCACCCCATGTCTGCCGAGTACGCGACCTTCGGTCTGGCACCGGCCATGCGTGCCGGTGGAGTCCTCGCCAACGGTGACGTCCAAGTGCACCGCGACTTCACCGACTTCATCGTGAACGGGCGCCCCCTGCTCTTCCAGCTCTCCGACCTCGACGCGGTGTCGCCCCTGGCGGCCGACATCCCGCCCGCCATCTTCACGGCACACGTACGCCGACTCCTCCTCGAAGCCGAGGCGCCGCTGCGCGAGGGGCGCTACGTCATCTACGGCTGCCCCGAATGCGAGAACCTGGCGTGCGGCGCGGTCACCGCGGTCATCGAAGCGGCCCCGGACGGCGACGACTTCATCTGGCGCGACTTCGCCTGGCAGACGGCGGAACCCGCCGACCTGGAGCTCAACGGCTACCACGGCATCGGGCCCTTCCGCTTCCGCGGCGCCGAATACCGGGAAGCGCTCGGCCAGTTGCTCACCGCCGACGAGCCGAGGACCCGCCGCCGGGTCCTGCTGATCGGCGCCCGCGTCGCACTCCTCGCCAAGCTGGCGGCGGCCCTGCGCACGATCGGCATCGGCGCGGAGATCGCGGCGGACGCGGCAGGCGTCCCACCGGACGAGCTGCGCACCTACGGCGCCGTCGCCTTCGGCCGCGCGGTCCCCGACGAGACCCGGCGGTCCGTACGCGCGGCGTTCGACCAGGCGGAGGCCGAGGTGGCGTACGTGGACGGCCTCGCGCCGATCGTCCCGCTCCTGGTCGCCCAGATCGAACACGCCCTGGACCGCAGCTCCCGGGCACAACGCCGCCTCACCGCCCTCGCGGCGTGCCGCGAGGCAGCGCGTCTAGAGGTCACCTCGACGTGCCGGGTCCAACTGATCGCCTACCGCATGGACCGCCTGTCCCGCACCCACGTGCACGAGATCTTCGACGAGATCCTGGAACCAGGCGAACACCGGGTCCCCCTGCCCCCCAAGGCCACCAAGGGCAACTCCTACGTAGTGGCCCGCACATCCACCAGCGTCCTGATAACCCCCACGACAACCCCCTAGCCCCCGGCCGCCCAGCCCGCAGACGCCCCACAACCACCCCCGCCCCGACGGGAACACGCGCTGAAGCTGCCCCGCAGCCGCCCATGCCCCGGCGGGGACACGTACTGAAGACGCCCCGCGCTCGCCCACGTGCCGTAGGGGCCGCAGGCTAAAGACGACTCGCGGTCGCCCACGTGCCGCAGGGGACACGCACTGAAGCTGGCCCGCAGCTGCCCATGCCCCGGCGGGGACGCGCGCTGAAGCTGGCCGGCAGCTGCCCATGCCCCGGCGGGGATGCGCGCTGAAGCTGGCCGGCAGCTGCCCATGCCCCGGTGGGGACGCGCGCTGAGGACGCCCCGCGCTCGCCCACGTGCCGTAGGGGGCGCAGGCTAAAGACGA
Source organism: Streptomyces sp. G44 (assembly GCF_016905445.1). Classification (GTDB taxonomy): domain Bacteria; phylum Actinomycetota; class Actinomycetes; order Streptomycetales; family Streptomycetaceae; genus Streptomyces. The sequence goes on along the minus strand of NZ_JAFEXF010000008.1, from coordinate 71,797 downwards.
CCCGCGGTCGCCGACGCGCCGGAGGGGACGTGGGGGTATGTGCGCGCGGAGCACAGTGGTGGTCATCAGGGCCCCGAAGCAACAAAGCGCCCGCGCCAAGATGGCGAGCACGGACATACCCCCGCGGCCCCGCCCCACAACCGAACGGCAGGCGCCCCCAAGACGACCGACAGCCACCCCCAAGGCGCCACCCCGAGCAGCCCCCAGGACCACCCCGCAAGACGCCCTCCACAAGACGCCCCCGCAACCTGCCCTCCAAGCGCCCCCCAGGCGCAGGCAGACAGCCCCCCCACACCCCCCCGTAGAATCACCCCCCTGATGACCGCAACCCTCGTCGCCAAAGACCTCACCGCCGCCCACGGCGACCGCACCCTCTTCTCCGGCCTGGACCTCGTCGTCGCCCCCGGCGACGTCATCGGCCTGGTCGGCGCCAACGGCGCGGGCAAGTCCACCCTCCTGCGGCTGCTCGCCGGCCTGGACACCCCGGAAGCGGGAGAGCTGAGGCTGTCCCCCTCGTCCGCCTCCGTCGGCCACCTGCCCCAGGAGCCGGACCGCCGCCCCGGCGAGACGATCCGCGCGTTCCTGGCCCGCCGCACCGGCGTCGCCGAGGCCCAGCGGATCATGGACGAGGCCACCCAGGCCCTGGTGGACGGCGCTCCGGGCGCGGACGACGCCTACGCCGACAGCCTGGAGCGCTGGCTGGCCCTCGGCGGCGCGGACCTCGACGAACGCGCCGAGGAGGTCACCGCGACCCTCGGCCTGACCGTCGGCCTGGACCAGGAGATGACCTCCCTGTCCGGAGGCCAGGCGGCCCGCGCCGGCCTCGCCTCGCTCCTCCTCTCCCGCTACGACGTCTTCCTGCTCGACGAGCCGACCAACGACCTCGACCTCGCGGGCCTGGACCGCCTGGAGGGCTTCGTCCGGGGCCTGCGCGCCGGCACCGTCGTCGTCAGTCACGACCGCGAGTTCCTCAGCCGCACCGTCACCAAGGTCCTCGAACTCGACCTGGCCCAGCAGCAGATCAACCTCTACGGCGGTGGCTACGACGCCTACCTGGAGGAGCGCGAGGTGGCCCGCCGCCACGCCCGCGACGAGTACGAGGAGTACGCCGACAAGAAGTCGGCGCTCCAGAGCCGCGCCCAGATGCAGCGTTCCTGGGCGGACAAGGGCGTCAAGAACGCCCGCCGCAAGGCGGCGAAGGGCGGCGGCGACAACGACAAGATCGGGCGGAACTTCCGCAGCGACGCCAGCGAGAAGCAGGCCGCCAAGGCCCGCCAGACGCAACGCATGATCGAACGCCTGGACGTCGTCGAGGAACCGCGCAAGGAGTGGGACCTGCGCATGGAGATCGCGTCGGCGCCCCGCTCGGGCGCGGTCGTCGCGAGCCTGCGCGACGCGGAGGTGCGCCGGGGCGCCTTCAGCCTGGGGCCCGTCACGCTCCAGATCGACTGGGCGGACCGCGTGGCGATCACCGGGGCGAACGGTTCGGGCAAGTCGACGCTGCTCGGCGCGCTCCTGGGGCGCGTCCCGCTGGACGCGGGCCACGCGGCCCTCGGCTCGGGTGTCCTCGTCGGCGAAGTGGACCAGGCCCGCGCGCTCTTCCACGGCACCGAGGCCCTGCTCGACGCGTTCTGCGCGGCCGTACCGGACACCGAACCGGCGGAAGTCCGCACCCTGCTCGCCAAGTTCGGCCTGAAGGCCGACCACGTGCTGCGCCCGGCGGCGACCCTCTCACCCGGCGAGCGCACCCGCGCGGCCCTCGCCCTGCTCCAGGGCAGGGGCGTCAACCTCCTGGTCCTGGACGAGCCGACGAACCACCTCGACCTGCCCGCGATCGAGCAGCTGGAGTCGGCCCTGGAGGCCTACGAGGGCACGCTGCTGCTGGTCACGCACGACCGCAGGATGCTGGACGCGGTGAGCGTGACGCGCCGCCTGGAGGTGACGGAGGGCAAAGTGACGGAGCTGTCACTCTGACCCCCGCCCCTCCACGGGCCCGGCGGCGGGGGGCTCAGCGCCGCTTCGGATCGACCAGGCCGGCCCGCCGCAACGCCTCGGCCATCGCGTCGTTGGCGGGCGGCGGCCCCTGCCGCTGCGGCTTCTGCCCACGCTGCCCCTGATCGCCGCGCTGCCCCTGATCGCCGCGCTGGCCCTGACCACCGCGCTGCCCCTGGCCGCCCTGCCCCTGACGCCGCTGCTGAGGCGGCCGCCCGCCCCGCTTCGCCCGCTCCCCGCCGGCCCCGCCGGCCGCGCCCGAGGAACCCGAGGCGTCCGAGGGACTCGCCTCGTCGTCGAGCCGCAGCGTCAGCGAGATCCGCTTGCGCGGAATGTCGACGTCCATGACCTTCACCTTCACGATGTCGCCGGGCTTGACCACATCGCGCGGGTCCTTGACGAAGTTCTTCGACATGGCCGAGACGTGCACCAGACCGTCCTGGTGGACGCCGACGTCCACGAACGCCCCGAACGCGGCGACATTCGTGACGACGCCTTCGAGCACCATCCCGGCGGCCAGGTCGGAGATCTTCTCGACGCCGTCCTTAAAGGCGGCCGTCTTGAACGCGGGACGCGGGTCGCGCCCGGGTTTCTCCAGTTCCTTCAGGATGTCCGTGACCGTCGGCAGTCCGAAGACCTCGTCCACGAAGTCGTCCGGCCGCAGCGAGCGCAGCGCTGCCGTGTCGCCGATCAGCGAGGCGACCGCGCCGCCCGCCGACTTCACCATCTTGCGCACCACCGGATAGGCCTCCGGGTGCACGCTGGAGGCGTCCAGCGGGTCGTCGCCGCCACGGATGCGCAGGAAGCCGGCGCACTGCTCGTACGCCTTCGGGCCGAGCCGCGGCACGTCCTTGAGGCCCTTGCGGCTCTTGAACGGGCCGTTCGCGTCACGGTGGGCCACGATGTTCTCCGCGAGGCCGGAGCCGATGCCGGAGACGCGGGCGAGCAGGGGTGCGGAGGCCGTGTTCACGTCCACGCCGACGCCGTTCACACAGTCCTCGACGACGGCGTCGAGCGAACGCGACAGCTTCACCTCCGACAGGTCGTGCTGGTACTGGCCGACACCGATCGACTTCGGGTCGATCTTCACCAGCTCGGCGAGCGGGTCCTGGAGCCGCCGCGCGATGGAGACCGCGCCACGGATCGACACGTCGAGGTCCGGCAGCTCCTGCGAGGCGAAGGCCGACGCGGAGTACACGGAGGCGCCCGCCTCCGAGACCATCACCTTCGTGAGGTTCAGCTCAGGGTGCCGCGCGATGAGGTCGGCGGCGAGCTTGTCGGTCTCGCGCGAGGCCGTGCCGTTGCCGATCGCGATCAGCTCGACCGCGTGCTCCTCGGCCAGCCGGGCGAGCGTGGCCAGCGACTGGTCCCATTTGTTGGCCGGAACGTGCGGGTGGATCGTGTCGGTGGCGACGACCTTGCCGGTGGCGTCGACGACGGCGACCTTCACGCCCGTACGGAAACCGGGGTCGAGGCCCAGCGTCGCGCGTGTGCCGGCGGGCGCCGCGAGCAGCAGGTCCCGCAGGTTCGACGCGAAGACCCGCACCGCCTCGTCCTCGGCGGCCGTGCGCAGCCGCAGCCGCAGGTCGATGCCGAGGTGCACCAGCATGCGCGTCCGCCAGGACCAGCGCACCGTGTCCTTGAGCCACTTGTCGCCCGGCCGGCCCCGGTCGGCGATGCCGAAGCGCTGGGCGACGATCCCCTCGTACGAAGAGGGGCCCTCCGTGGGTTCCTCCGGCTCCAGGACGAGGTCGAGGACCTCCTCCTTCTCGCCGCGCAGCATGGCCAGCACGCGGTGGGAGGGCAGCTCCGTGAAGGGCTCGGCGAAGTCGAAGTAGTCGGCGAACTTGGCGCCCGCCTCCTCCTTGCCCTCGCGGACCTTCGCGACGAGGCGCCCGCGCACCCACATGCGCTCGCGCAGCTCGCCGATCAGGTCGGCGTCCTCCGAGAAGCGCTCGGCGAGGATCGCGCGCGCTCCGTCCAGGGCGGCCTGCGGGTCCGCGACCCCCCTGTCGGCGTCCACGAACGCGGCGGCTGCGGCCTGCGGATCCACACCGGGGTCGGCGAGCAGGCCGTCGGCCAGCGGTTCGAGCCCCGCCTCGCGGGCGATCTGCGCCTTGGTGCGCCGCTTCGGCTTGAACGGCAGGTAGATGTCCTCGAGGCGCGCCTTGGTGTCCGCCTCGCGGATCCGCGCCGCCAGCTCGTCGGTGAGCTTGCCCTGCTCACGGACCGAGTCGAGGACGGCGGCACGCCGGTCCTCCAGCTCCCGCAGATAGCGCAGGCGCTCTTCGAGCGTGCGCAGCTGCGCGTCGTCGAGCATCTCGGTCGCTTCCTTGCGGTAGCGCGCGATGAAGGGCACCGTGGAGCCGCCGTCGAGCAGGTCGACGGCGGCCTTCACCTGCCGCTCCCGCACGCCGAGTTCCTCGGCGATCCTGCCTTCGATGGACGAGGGAGTGGACGTCGTCAAAGCTGCCACGTTCCGGTACCGCCTTCTCACTGAGGTTGCCGGGCAATTGTGGCAGGTGGCGCCGACAGCGGGTGCTCGGACCCGGCGGGCGCGGCCCACGCGGCCGGAACGCCGGCCGGTGCTCCGGCCCCCGCGGAATCCCCTCCCGTCTCCTGCCGGAGGGCTCCTCAGCGCTTGCCGATGAGATCGGCGGGGAACGCCCCGGCGCGCAGCGCCGCACCGATGAACCCGGTGCCCAGCTCCGTCAGGCGCTCGACGCCCGCCGCGCCGAGGTGTTCGTAGGGCGCCCGGTCCAGACGGTCCGTCTCCGACTCGATGTCCCGGCGCAGTGCCACGCCCGTCTCGGTCAACTCGCCCTCGGCGTCCAGCAGTCCGCGTCCGCGCAGCCGCTCCTCGGCGGCGTCCCACTCCTCCTGGTTCCAGCCGCGGGTGGAGAAGAGCCACTTCGGAGTGGTGCCCTTGCCGGTGGCGGTGTGGCTCACCAGGGCTTCGAGTCCGTCGAGTCCGGCACCGAGCAGCACGGTCAGGTGTCCGTCGCCGCGGTGTTCGCGCAGCAGGGTCGCCGCGTGCCAGTACGCGAGGTGCGGCTCCTCGGGGACGGGCAGGTCGGCGTGGGCGGAGTACAGGGGACGCGCGGTGCGGGTGCACGCCTCGGCGGCGCGCAGCGCGAGCCCGGCGGCCTCCGCCATCTCCGGGGAGGCGACGGCGTCCTCGCCGAGGAGCCTGCGCAGCGTCGCGTCGACGGCGCGCAGCCGCGCGGCGAGGACGTCCTGGGGCGCGGCGGTGCTCCACACCCCGGGGACGTGCGCCGCGACGAGTTCGTGCTTGTAGTTGTAGAAGGCGGCGGTCACGGTCCCCGCGCCGACGGCGCCCAGGGCCGCCGCGCGCACGGCGAAGTTGACGGCACTGGGGTGCGTGATCCCGAGCCCGGCCAGCTCCCGCGTCACGTCCGGCGAGAAGTAGTGCGTCGAGTGCAGGGAGTTGAGGACGTTGTGGCAGCGGCGTCCCGCGCGCGGGTGCGAGGAGGCGGCCGAGGACGAGGTCGTCGAAGAGGTCATGGGGGCACGGTACCTACTGGTTGGTATGTCGTGGTCGGCGGTCACCCCCATGGCAGGAAAGGTGGGGTGCTCGTCATTGCGGCCACCGTCCGGCAGGCCAAGAATCGGGGCATGGAGCAGCGAACCGTCCTGGTCGTCCTCTTCGACGGCGTCCAGAGCCTCGACGTCACGGGCCCCGTGGAGGTCTTCACGGGCGCGACGCACTGCCTCGACGGCGCTGACGGCGCCGACGGCGGCTACGCGGTCCGCACCGCCTCCATGGACGGCGCTCCCGTACGGACGTCCAGCGGCCTCACTCTGGTCCCGGACGGCGCGCTGCCCGGCGTCCCCGCCCCCGACACGCTGCTCGTCCCGGGCGGCGCGGGCACGCGTGACCCGGACCCGGAGCTGACCGGCTGGCTGCGCCTCCACGGCCCCCGCGCCCGGCGTCTGGTGTCGGTCTGCACCGGCGCCCTCCGGCTCGCGGAGGCGGGGCTGCTGGAGGGCCGCAGGGCGACCACGCACTGGGCGTACTGCGCCAAGCTCGCCAAGGACCACCCCGGCGTCGAGGTCGACCCGGACCCGATCTACGTGCGCGACGGTCACGTCGCGACATCCGCCGGGGTCACGGCGGGGATCGACCTCGCCCTGGCGCTCGTGGAGGAGGACCTGGGCCGCGAGGTGGCGCTGACCGTCGCCCGGCATCTGGTCGTCTTCCTGCGCCGCCCGGGAAACCAGGCCCAGTTCAGCGTCCAGCTCTCCGCCCAGACGGCGCGGCGCGAACCGCTGCGCGAGGTCCAGCAGTGGATCAGCGAACATCCGGCCGAGGACCTGTCGGTCGGCGCGCTCGCCGCGCGGGCCCGCCTCTCGCCCCGCCATTTCGCCCGCGCCTTCCGGGCCGAGACCGGCCTGACACCCGGCACATACGTCGAACGCGTCCGCGTCGAACACGCCCGCAGGCTCCTGGAGGAGACCTCCGAGGGGGTGGAGGAGGTGTCCCGCGCGTGCGGCTACGGCACCCCGGAGGCCATGCGCCGCGCCTTCGTCAAGGCGCTCGGCGCGGCTCCCGCGGAGTACCGCCGCCGCTTCCACCTCGCCCCGGACCCCATCGCACCACCGGACCCGCCCTTCACACCCGCCCCGCACACCCGCCCACCACCGACAGGGACAGACCCATGCAGATAGCCATCGCCCTCTACGAACGCTTCACCTCCCTCGACGCGATCGGTCCGTACCAGACGCTGAAGAGCCTCCCGGGCGCCGAGACCGTCTTCGTCGCCGAACAGGCGGGCCCGGTGCGCGACGAGAGCGGCACCCTCGCGCTCGTCGCCGACGCGTCCTTCGCCGAGGTCCGGCGCCCCGACATCGTGGTCGTCCCCGGCGGCCCCGGGCAGAGCGACCAGCTGGAGAACGAAGAGCTCCTCGACTGGCTGCGCGCCGTCGACGCCACCACGACCTGGACGACCTCGGTGTGCACCGGCTCCCTGGCGCTCGCCGCCGCCGGTCTCCTCAAGGGCCGCCGCGCCACCTCGCACTGGCTCGCCCTGCCCGAGCTGGACCGGCTGGGGGCGCGGTCGACGGGGGAGCGGGTCGTCTTCGACGGGAAGTACGTCACCGGGGCCGGTGTCTCGGCGGGCATCGACATGGGCCTCACGCTGGCCGGCAGGATCGCGGGCGACGAACACGCGCAGACCGTACAGCTCATGACGGAGTACGACCCGCGGCCGCCGTACGACGCCGGCTCCCCGGAGAAGGCACCCGCGCACCTCGTGGCGGGCTGCCGCGACCGGAGCCGCGTCGAGCGGTGACAAACGCCCGCCGCGGCAGGCCCGCCGCAGCAGGCCCTTCGCGGCCCAGGCCGGTGCTCGAAGCCCCGCTCACTCGGCCGGAACGCTCCACGTGAACCGGGGCTGCCTGCGCTCCAGGAAGGCGGCGACTCCCTCGGCGGTGTCGCCGCTGCCGCGCGCCTGCTCCCTCCAGTACGCCTCCCGGCCGGTGCGCCCCGCGGCGAACTCCTTGGCCGCCGCCTGCGTCAGCTGGGAGCGCGCCGCGAGGATCCGGGCGAACTCCGCGACCCGCTCGTCGAGGCCGCCGCCGGGCAGCACCTCGTCCACCAGGCCGGTGCGCAGCGCCCGCTCGGCGTCGATCAACTCGCCCGAGAAAAGGAGGTACTTGGCGGTGGAGGGGCCCACCAGCGAGACGAGGCGCCGGGTGGACGACGCCGGGTAGACGATCCCGAGCTTCGCCGGAGTGATCCCGAACGAGGCGGCCTCGTCCGCCAAGCGCAGGTCGCACGCCGCGGCCAGCTGGCAGCCGCCACCCACGCAGTAGCCCCGCACCGCGGCGAGCGTCGGCTTGGGAAAGGCCGCGAGCGCCTCCTCGGCCCGTACCGCCAGCTCCTGCGCCGTCTGCGCCGACTCCCGCAGCGCGGAGATGTCCGCGCCCGCGCAGAAGGTGCCGCCCTCGCCGGTGAGCACCACGGCGCGTACGGCCGGGTCGGCGGCCAGCCCCGCGAGGAGCGGCGGCACCCCGCGCCACATGTCCTCGGTCATGGCGTTGCGCTTGGCCGGATGATCGATGACGACGGTGGCGACGCCGTCCGTGACGGTGTGCCTCAGCTGGGGCTCCATGCGCCGGATGCTATCCGCCTCCCTCGAACGTACGATCAAGAAGGGGAGGCCCCCGGCCGGGCCCACCGGATCCGGACGGCTCTGCCGAGCGATTGCCGAGCGATACGGAGACGCTGATGGCCAGACGCAAGGACCCCGGGTCCACCAGGCCGGGGAGCGCGACGGCACAGGCCCGGAGCAGGCGGCTGAGCCGCGGCTTCGGCTGGCTCGCGGTGCTGGGCGTGGTCCTGGCGGTCGCCGGGCTCATCGGCCTCGTCTACACCGGCCTCGCCACGCTGACCTCGATGCTGCTCTTCGGCTGGCTCCTGCTGGTCGGCGGCCTGGTCGGCCTGCTGCACGCCGTCCAGTCGCGCGGCAGCAGCTTCTTCTGGCTGGGCGTGGTGGTCGCGGCGCTGAACCTCGCGGCGGGCGTCGTGATCATCCGCAGGCCCGAGGTGGCGGCGGAGGCGCTGACCATGTTCGCGGCCCTGCTCTTCCTCACGGGCGGGGTGTTCCGCCTGGTCGGCAGCCTGGTGGTGCGCGGCCCGCAGTTCGGCTGGACGCTGGTGCAGGGCGCCTTCGGCCTGCTGCTCGGCATCCTCGTCCTCGCCGAGTGGCCCAGCAGCAGCCAGTACGTCATCGGCTGCTTCTTCTCCCTGGCGCTGCTCTTCGACGGCCTGGGACTGATCGCCACCGGCGTCGGAGGCCGCGGGATCGTCGGCCTCGTACAACCTGAAGAAACCGGGAAGAGTGAACAAAGAGGACAGGACCAGTCGTACAACTGACGCTGTCATACCCCGCCGATCAAATCCCGTCGATAATCGCTGACTTCTGGTCAGTGGCGCGGTCCGAACCAGTGCGTTCCCAACACTCGATGTGTGGTGACAATCGAGCGCGAGGGCGGCGACCGGACGATGGAGAACGACGGGAGGGGGCCGGGTCCGCTTCCCAGGGGCCACGCACAGGTGCCGTACGAAGGGGTGTGGCGCTTCACCGCCCCCTCCGTCGACGCCTCCGTCCCCCAGGCGCGGCACGCGGTGCGCGACCTGCTGGCCCGGCAGGGCGTACCGGCATCGGACGAGCTGATCCACGGGCTGCTGCTCATCGTCTCGGAGCTGGTCACCAATGTGGTGCGCCACGCCGCCCTGCTCTCGCCGATGCTCGCCGTGGAGGTCGCGGTCGGCGCCGAATGGGTACGGGTCTCGGTCGAGGACAACCACCCCTACCGCCCGACGGCCCTGGTCGCCGACCACGGGCAGACGGGCGGCCGCGGCCTCCTGCTGGTCCGCGAGATCACCCAGGAGGCGGGCGGCGCCTGCGAGGTCGAGCACACCGCGAGCGGGGGCAAGGTCATCTGGGCGGCCCTCCCCCTGAAGACCAGCGGCGGCTAGCGGCTACCAGCCCGCGGAAGGGCCCGTCAGCTCCTTGATGGCGGGCCGCGCCGCGTCGAGCACGGTCATGAACCACGCGGAGAACGGCTCCTTCTCGTGCCGCGCCGCCAGCTCCTCGGCCGTCACGAACGCCGTCCCGCCGACCTCTGAGGGGTCCGGGCGCAGCGGCGACTGGACCATCCCGACGAAGAGGTGGTTGTACTCCTGCTCCACCAGGCCCGAGTCCGGGTCGGGGTGGTTGTAGCGCACGGTGCCCGCCTCCGCGAGCAGCGACGGCGACACCCCCAGCTCCTCGTACGTACGCCGGGCGGCCGCGGCGAACGGCGCCTCGCCCGGGTAGGGGTGGCCGCAGCAGGTGTTCGACCAGACGCCGGGGGAGTGGTACTTGCCGAGGGCGCGCTGCTGGACCAGCAGCCGCCCCTGCTCGTCGAAGAGGAAAACGGAGAACGCCCGGTGCAGCTGTCCGGGCGCCTGGTGAGCGGCGAGTTTCTCCGCTGTGCCGATCGTCCTGCCGTCCTCGTCGACGAGTTCCAGCAAGATCGCTTCTCCGGTGCCGTTCGACGAGCTGTTCGCCGCGGTGGCAGGTGTGATCGGCATACCCATCCTTCGCTTCGGTCTTCGAGCCTCAAGTCTGCCGTACGTTCCGGACACTCCAGGCACTCCGAGGGCCGCATGTCCCGGCGCCAGGAAGCGCGCCGGGACATGCGGGACCGGACGCCGGCCGTGCGTGCGCCCGGAGGGACCTCAGACCCCGAAAGCGGCCGGATACCTGATCGTGCCCCGCGGCAGTGGCCCGGAATCACCGGGCTCGTTCAGGACAAGGGCCATCATGGCCTCGTCGGGAACCTCGAACCCTGGCCTGATCCCATACCTCGAAGCGGGCTCGAAACCGAACCTCGGGTAGTACGCGGGATGCCCCAGGACGAGGACCAGCCGCTCCCCACGCGCGCGTGCCGCGTCCAGCACCGCACGGACGACGGCCGATCCCGCCCCGGTCCGCTGGTGCTCCGGCAGTACGGCGACGGGCGCGAGCGCCAGCGCGGGCGCCCCGCCCACCCGACAGCGGGTGAGCAGCGCGTACGCGGCGACCGAGCCGTCCGGCGCCTCGGCGACGTACGACAGACCGGGCAGCCAGGCCTCCGGGTCCGCGCGCAGCGTGTCCACGAGGTCGGCCTCCGCCCCGGTCTCGAACGCCGCGCCGTGCAGGGCGCGCACCGCGGCCGCGTCGGCGGCGGTCTCCGGCCGCGTCGCCCAGGAGCCGGGGCCGGGGCCCACGGGACGCAGGACGTAGCCCGTGTAGCCGTACTCCGCCCCGTGCTCGCGCCGCATCGCGATCTCCTCGCGCGTGGCGGCGAGCGCCTCGGCCATGCCGGGCGTGGCGGGGTCGGCGGCGTCCGCGCGGGCGGCCAGCGGCCCGTAGTACTCCTCCCAGTCGGACTCGGGCTGCCGGAGCGCGCCGAGCACGGAGTACCCGGCGGCGGTGGCGGCCCGGACGTTCTCCTCGCCGGTACGCAGCGCGTAGTGCCGCGCCCAGAAGGCACGCGCGGCGGCGGACGGCTCGGCGGCCGTCCACTCGCACTCAGTGACGACGAGCGTCCCGCCGGGCGCGAGCAGCCGGCGCCAGGTGCGCAGGGCGTTGTCGAAGCCGATGCCGTAGGCCGAGCTCTCGGCCCAGACGAGGTCGAAGGACCCGTCGCGGCAGGGGAGTTCGGCCATGTCGGCCTTGAGGACGGTGATCGCGCCGGCGAGTCCGCGCGCCTTCGCGGACGCGCGGAGCTCGTCGAGGAACGGCTCGTGCAGATCGACGGCGGTCACCTCGGCGCCCGCTTCGGCGGCGAGCAGGAGCGCGGCCCGGCCGGGCCCGCACCCCAGATCCAGCACGCGCGGGCGCTCGGGCGGCGTTCCCGCGAGGGAGAGCAGCCGCCGGGTGGTGTCGTCGGAGCCGGGACCCTGCCGCGGAAGGCCGTGGTGCAGGGCGAAGAAGGCGTCAGTGATCGAAGCGTTGTCGGTCAACGTGGGAAACCCTTGAGTGAGGGGCCCGCGTGCGTACGTACGAAAAGGGTCCGAAGACGGACGACGAACGTCAGGCGCGAGCCCGGGAAGCGGGGATGCACGTGGCGCCGCGCGGAGCAGCGTCGGCCGCGACAGTCATCAACCCACCTCCTCGAAGAACTCAGAGCCAGGCCCACCGTAACACCGTCAGTGGCAGAGCTTCGCCTCGTGCTCCGCGTGACCGCTCGGCTCCAGCTGGAACGTGCAGTGCTCCACGTCGAAGTGGTCGCCCAGGCAGCCCTGGAGTTCGTGGAGCATCTTCTCGTGGCCGATGGAGTCGAGGGTGTCGGTGCTGACGACGACGTGCGCGGAGAGCACCGGCATGCCCGAGGTGATCGTCCAGGCGTGCAGGTCGTGGACGTCCTCGACACCCGGCAGGTCCAGTATGTGGGCCCGCACCTCCGCCATGTCGACGCCCTTGGGCGCCGACTCCAGGAGGACGTTCAGGGTTTCCCTCAGGAGCTTGACCGTGCGCGGGACGATCATGACGCCGATGACCAGCGAGGCGATCGGGTCCGCCGCCTGCCAGCCGGTGAGCATGATGACGGTCGCCGAGACGATCACCGTGACGGAGCCGAGGGTGTCCGCCACCACCTCCAGGAAGGCGCCGCGCACATTGAGGCTCTCCTTCTGGCCCCGCATCAGCAGCGACAGCGAGATCATGTTCGCGACCAGGCCGAAGGCGCCGAAGAAGACCGCGAGGCCCCCCTGCGTCTCGGCAGGCGTGACGAACCGCTCGATGGCCTCGTACAGGACGTAGCCGCCCACGCCGAGCAGCAGCAGGCAGTTGGCGAGCGCGGCGAGTATCTCGGCGCGGGCGTAGCCGAAGGTGCGGCTCTCGGTGGGCGGCCTGTTCGCGAAGTGGATGGCGAGCAGGGCCATGCCGAGCCCCAACGCGTCCGTCGCCATGTGCGTCGCGTCCGCGATGAGCGCGAGCGAATCCGCCATCAGGCCGCCCACGATCTGCGCGAACATCACCGTGATCGTGATGGCCAGCGCCATGCGGAGCCGCCCCTTGTGGGCCTGGGCCGCCGTCCCCGTCGCCGCCCCGTGTGTGTGTCCGTGATCGTGCCCAGCCCCCATGGAGCCCGCCTCCCGCGTCGGTCATCGGTCTGCTGTTCGGTCCTCGCGCGACCACAGTGAACTACGGGTGGGGGGTATCTGGCAACGCGGCACTGAACACCGTTGTCATCTCCCTGACCTGCGAAAATGGCAACGATTGCCGTCTGGGGAAGGCGCGCAGGTCAGGGCCCCTCACGAGGGGACGGTCAGTCGCGGCGGGCCGGAGGACGGTGCAGGCACCACCCCGCCCACGCCGACTCGACCATCTCGCGCACCCCGCGCCGCGCCGTCCAGCCCAGCTCCTCGGCGGCCAGCCGCGCGTCGGCCACGGCCCGCGGCGCGTCACCGGCACGGGCCGGCTCGACCAGCGCCGGACGGCGGTCACCGCTCACCTCGCCGACGAGGTCGACCAATTCGCGTACGGAAACACCCTCGCCGCGGCCGATGTTCACCGTCAGGTCACCCGCGGCCCCGCCCGCGAGCCGCCGGGCCGCCGCCAGATGCGCCTCCGCGAGATCGGCCACATGGACGTAGTCGCGTACGCACGTGCCGTCCGGCGTCGGATGGGTGTCGCCGAAGATCCGCGGCGGCTCGCCGCGGGAGAGGCGGTCGAAGACCATCGGGATGACGTTGTAGACCCCGGTGTCCGCGAGCTCGGGGGCCGCGGCGCCCGCCACGTTGAAGTAGCGCAGGCACACCGTCCCGATGCCGTGCGCCCGCCCGGCCGCCCGCACCAGCCACTCCCCGGCCAGCTTCGTCTCGCCGTACGGGCTGACGGGAGCGCACGGCGTGTCCTCACCGACGAGGTGGACGTCCGGCGGATCGCCGTACACCGCGGCCGACGAGGAGAAGACGAACCGCCGCACCCCCGCCTCGGCCACCGCGCCGAGCAGCGTCACCAGGCCGCCCACGTTCTCCCGGTAGTAGCGCAGCGGCTGCGCCACGGACTCCGCGACCTGCTTCCGGGCCGCGAGATGCACCACCCCCGTGACGCCGTACTCGGCGAGGACGCGGCGCAGCAGCTCCCCGTCGAGCGAGGAACCCCTGACGAGCGGGACCTCCGCGGGCAGCCGCCGCGGCACCCCCGAGGAGATGTCGTCCAGGACGACGACGTCCTGACCGGCGCCGGCCATGATCCGCACCACATGTGCCCCGATGTATCCGGCCCCGCCGGTGATCAGCCATGTCATGGACGCCCACCCTAAGCGAACGCTATGGGGGCAAGCCGGGCGCGATCCGGGCGCGGTTTGGAGGGGCGGGCCCCCATCCACCATGATGATCGCGCAGGCCGAGGCCCTCGCAGGCCGCCCTTATCGGGGCGTGAACGGGCGGTGAACGCCCGCTTCTCATCATCCGATAGCCTCTGCCGACGTGCCGCCCGGCCGCCGTGCCAGGGGCGCCCCCCTTACGCACGTGCCCGGCGCGAGCCGCGCCGGGAATCAAGGAGTGAGTTCGTCTGTCGACCGCCATCCTCACCGGTCAGCCGGTCCCCGGGTCGCCGCTCGAAGGCGATCTGCGGTCCCTCGGCTTCGACGTGCGGGTCGCCTCCGACGCGGCGGACGCCGAGACGCTGCTCGCCGCCGTGCCGGGTGACCAGCGCGTCGCCGTCGTCGACGCGCGCTTCGTCGGTCACGTCCACGCACTGCGCCTGGCGCTCACCGACCCCCGCTTCGCCGCCTCGGCGGTACCCGGCGCCGTCACCGCCAAGCCGGAGGCCCGCACGGCCCTCACCCGCGCGCTGCGGACGGGCGCCGGGACCGCGGCCCCGCTCCCGGACGGCATCGCGGCCGCCATGGAGTCGGCGGCGACGGACGTGCACCGCCCCGAACTCGGCGCCCTCGTCGCCACCGTCCCCACCGACCCCCAGACCCGCGACGAAGCACGCCGGGCCGTCGCCGCCGTCGACGACGAGGCCGTGCGCCTGCGCACCGCGGTCAAGTCGCGGGACGGCTTCTTCACGACGTACTGCATCTCGCCGTACTCCCGCTACATCGCCCGCTGGTGCGCCCGCCGGGGCCTGACCCCCAACCAGGTCACCACCGTCTCGCTGCTCACCGCCCTGATCGCGGCGGGCTGCGCGGCGACCGGGACGCGCGGCGGCTTCGTCGCCGCCGGTCTGCTGCTGATCCTCTCCTTCGTCCTGGACTGCACCGACGGGCAGCTCGCCCGCTACTCCTTGCAGTACTCGACGCTCGGCGCCTGGCTCGACGCCACGTTCGACCGGGCCAAGGAGTACGCCTACTACGCGGGGCTCGCACTCGGCGCGGCCCGCGGTGGCGACGACGTGTGGGCACTGGCGCTCGGCGCGATGGTGCTCCAGACCTGCCGGCACGTCGTGGACTTCTCCTTCAACGAGGCGAACCACGACGCCACCGCCAACACCAGCCCCACCGCCGCCCTCTCCGACAAGCTCGACAGCGTCGGCTGGACGGTGTGGGTACGCCGGATGATCGTGCTGCCCATCGGCGAGCGCTGGGCGCTGATCGCCGCGCTCACCGCGGTCACCACCCCGCGCGTCACCCTCGTCGTCCTGCTCATCGGCTGCGCGCTCGCGGCCTGCTACACCACCGCCGGGCGTGTCCTGCGCTCGCTGACCCGCAAGGCCACCCGCACCGACCGCGCCGCGACGGCGCTGGCCGACCTCGCGGACAACGGTCCCCTGGCCTCGGCGTTCTCCGCCCTCACGCCACGGGTGACCTGGCTGCGGCCCGCCCCGGTGCTCGCCTTCGCCGGCGGCGCCGGGCTCGTCGGCACGGCGCTGGGCAACTCCTACGGCGGCCCCGTGGTCGTGGCCGCCGCCGCGCTGTACATCGCCCTGTCGGGCCTCGCCCTGGTCATGCCCCTCAAGGCCCCCCTGGACTGGCTGGTCCCGCCGTTCTTCCGCGCCGCCGAGTACGGCACGATCCTGGTCCTGGCGGCCAAAGCGGACGTGAACGGAGCGCTTCCGGCGGCTTTCGGACTGGTGGCCGCGGTCGCCTACCATCACTACGACACGGTGTACCGCATCAAGGGCGGTACCGGCGCGCCGCCGGCCTGGCTGGTGCGCGCGATCGGCGGCCAGGAGGGCAGGGTCCTCGTGGTCGCGCTGGCAGCGGCCCTGCTGCCCGCCACAGATTTCACCGTCGCGCTCACGGCACTCGCCGTGGCCGTGGCACTCGTGGTGCTCGTCGAGAGCATCCACTTCTGGGTGACCGCTCACAAGCGCGGCGCACCCGCCGTACACGATGAAGGAGAACCCGCATGATCGGCCTCGTGCTGGCGGCCGGCGCCGGACGCCGTCTTCGCCCTTACACGGACACCCTGCCCAAGGCCCTGGTGCCCGTCGACGGCGACACGACCATCCTCGACCTGACGCTCGGCAACTTCGCCGAGATCGGTCTGACCGAGGTCGCGATCATCGTCGGCTACAAGAAGGAGGCCGTCTACGAGCGCAAGGCGGCCCTGGAGGCGAAGTACGGCCTCAAGCTGACGCTGATCGACAACGACAAGGCCGAGGAGTGGAACAACGCCTACTCCCTGTGGTGCGGCCGTGACGCCATCAAGCACGACGTGATCCTCGCCAACGGCGACACCGTGCACCCGGTCTCCGTCGAGAAGACGCTGCTCGCCGCCCGCGGCAACGGCCAGAAGATCATCCTCGCCCTCGACACGGTGAAGCAGCTCGCCGACGAGGAGATGAAGGTCATCGTCGACGACGCCAAGGGCGTCCAGCGCATCACCAAGCTGATGGACCCCTCCGAGGCCACCGGCGAGTACATCGGCGTCACCCTCATCGAGGGCTCCGCCGCCGAGGAGCTGGCCGACGCGCTGAAGACCACCTTCGAGCGCGACCCCGACCTCTACTACGAGGACGGCTACCAGGAGCTCGTCAACCGCGGCTTCAAGGTCGACGTGGCCCCGATCGGCGACGTCAAGTGGGTCGAGATCGACAACCACGACGACCTCGCCAAGGGCCGGGAGATCGCGTGCCAGTACTGACGAGGCTCATCCCCTCGCCGGTCGTCGTCGACATCCGGCCGGGGGCGCTCAACGACCTGGCCGGTGTCCTCGCCGACCAGCGGATCTGCTCGTCGACCGGCAAGCTCGCCATCGCCATCAGCGGTGGCTCCGGTGCGGTCCTGCGCGACCGCCTCATGCCGTCGCTGCCCGGCGCCGAGTGGTTCGAGGTCGGCGGCGGCACCCTCGATGACGCCATCAAGCTCGCCGACGCCATGAAGAAGGGCCGCTACGACGCGGTCGTCGGCCTCGGCGGCGGCAAGATCATCGACTGCGCCAAGTTCGCCGCGGCGCGCGTGGGCCTGCCGCTGGTCGCCGTCGCGACGAACCTGTCGCACGACGGCCTCTGCTCGCCCGTCGCGACCCTCGACAACGACGCGGGCCGCGGCTCGTACGGCGTGCCCAACCCCATCGCGGTCGTCATCGACCTCGACGTGATCCGTGAGGCGCCCGTCCGCTTCGTCCGCTCCGGCATCGGCGACGCCCTCTCCAACATCTCGGCGATCCGGGACTGGGAGCTGGCCGCCCGCGAACGCGGCGAGGACATAGACGGCCTGGCGGCCGCTATGGCCCGCCAGGCGGGCGAGGCCGTCCTGCGCCACCCCGGCGGGGTGGGCGACGACGGTTTCCTCCAGGTCCTCGCCGAAGGCCTGGTCCTCACCGGCATCGCGATGTCCGTGTCGGGCGACTCCCGCCCGGCGTCCGGCGCCTGCCACGAGATCAACCACGCCTTCGACCTCCTCTACCCCAAGCGCGCCGCCAGCCACGGCGAGCAGTGCGGCCTCGGCGCGGCCTTCGCGATGCACCTGCGCGGTGCCCGCGAGGAGTCCGCGTACATGGCCCAGGTGCTGCGCCGCCACGGCCTGCCCGTGCTGCCGGAGGAGATCGGCTTCACCGTGGACGAGTTCGTGAAGGTCGTGGAGTTCGCTCCGCAGACCCGCCCGGGCCGCTACACGATCCTGGAACACCTCGACCTGTCCACCGACCAGATCAGGGACGCATACGCCGACTATGCACAAGCCATCGGTAGCTGAGCTCCGCCCGGTCGTCCACCCGCCGGGGGTGAAGGACCGGCGCAGCGGCGAACACTGGGCCGGCCGGCTCTACATGCGCGAGGTCTCCCTGCGCATCGACCGGCACCTGGTGAACACGCGGGTCACGCCCAACCAGCTGACCTACGTGATGACCGTCGCCGGCGCCCTCGCCGCCCCGGCCCTGCTGGTGCCCGGCATCACGGGCGCCGTGCTCGGCGTGCTCGCCGTCCAGCTCTACCTGCTGCTCGACTGCGTCGACGGCGAGATCGCGCGCTGGAAGAAGCAGTACTCGATGGCGGGCGTCTACCTCGACCGCGTCGCCGCCTACCTGTGCGACGCCGCGGTCCTGGTCGGCTTCGGCCTGCGCGCCGCCGACCTGTGGGGCAGCGGACGCATCGACTGGCTGTGGGCCTTCCTCGGCACCCTGGCCGCCCTCGGCGCGATCCTGATCAAGGCCGAGACCGACCTGGTCGGCGTCGCCCGCCACCAGACGGGCAAGGAACCGGTCAAGGAGTCGGCGTCCGAGCCGCGCTCCTCCGGCATGGCCCTGGCCCGCAGGGCCGCCGCCGCGCTGAAGTTCCACCGGCTGATCCTCGGCGTCGAGGCGTCGCTGCTGATCCTGGTCCTCGCCATCGTCGACCAGGCCCGGGGCGACCTGTTCTTCTCGCGCGTCGGTGTCGCGGTCCTCGCGGGCATCGCGATGCTCCAGACCCTGCTCCACCTCGTGTCCATCCTCGTATCGAGCAGGTTGAAGTGAGCACCCCGGCACATGAGCTGAAGGTCGGCGCCGTCATCATCACGATGGGCAACCGGCCCCAGGAGCTGCGCGCCCTCCTCGACTCGGTCGCCAAGCAGGACGGCGACCCGGTCGAGGTGGTCGTGGTCGGCAACGGCGCCCCCGTCCCCGAGGTGCCCGAAGGCGTACGCACCGTCGAGCTGCCCGAGAACCTCGGCATCCCCGGCGGCCGCAACGTCGGCATCGAGGCGTTCGGCCCCGGCGGCACCGACGTCGACATCCTGCTCTTCCTGGACGACGACGGCCTGCTGGCGAACACGGACACGGCCCAGCTGTGCCGCGAGGCCTTCGCCGCCGACCCGCGGCTCGGCATCGTCAGCTTCCGCATCGCCGACCCGGACACCGGCGAGACCCAGCGGCGCCACGTGCCGCGGCTGCGGGCCTCCGACCCGATGCGCTCCTCGCGCGTGACGACGTTCCTCGGCGGCGCCAACGCCGTCCGCACGAAGGTCGTCGCCGAGGTCGGCCCGCTGCCCGGCGAGTTCTTCTACGCCCACGAGGAGACCGACCTCGCCTGGCGCGCCCTCGACGCGGGCTGGATGATCGACTACCGGTCCGACATGGTGCTCCTGCACCCGACGACCGCCCCCTCCCGGCACGCGGTCTACCACCGCATGGTGGCCCGCAACCGCGTCTGGCTGGCCCGGCGCAACCTCCCCGCGCCGCTCGTCCCGGTCTACCTGGGCGTCTGGATGCTGCTCACCCTCGCCCGACGCCCCTCGGGGCCGGCCCTGAAGGCCTGGTTCGGCGGCTTCAAGGAGGGCTGGACGACGCCGTGCGGCCCGCGTACGCCCATGAGGTGGCGTACGGTGTGGCGGCTGACGCGACTGGGCCGACCTCCTGTCA
Organism: Streptomyces sp. G44; assembly: GCF_016905445.1. Classification (GTDB taxonomy): domain Bacteria; phylum Actinomycetota; class Actinomycetes; order Streptomycetales; family Streptomycetaceae; genus Streptomyces. The sequence goes on along the minus strand of NZ_JAFEXF010000008.1, from coordinate 52,515 downwards.
TCTGACAGGCTCGGATCTGAGACCATCTGGGCCATACCCCGGTCCCTGGCCCAGGCCTACGCCCGACCGGCTGCGCTTCTGAAGACGAAAGTTTCCACTCGTGAGTGAGACAACGCATGACGGCGGAGTCGCGGTGACAGCATCCCCGTCGACACCGCCGCCCGATGACGGGCTCTCCCGCGCCGAACTCGCCGCCAAGTACGGTCTGACCGTCAGCGGCGCACGGCCCGGACTTTTCGAGTACGTCCGCCAGCTCTGGGGACGGCGCCACTTCATCGTCGCCTTCTCCCAGGCCAAGCTCACCGCCCAGTACAGCCAGGCCAAGCTGGGCCAGCTGTGGCAGGTGGCGACGCCGCTTCTGAACGCGCTCGTCTACTTCCTGATCTTCGGCCTGATCCTGGAGGCCGACCGGGGCTTCGAGCGCGAGGTCTACATCCCGTTCCTCGTCACGGGCGTCTTCGTCTTCACCTTCACGCAGAGCTCGGTGATGGCGGGCGTCCGGTCGATCTCGGGCAACCTCGGCCTGGTGCGCGCGCTGCACTTCCCGCGCGCCTCGCTGCCGGTCTCGTTCTCGCTCCAGCAGCTCCAGCAGCTGCTCTTCTCGATGATCGTGCTGTTCGTCATCACGATCGGCTTCGGCAGCTACCCGAAGCTGTCGTGGCTCCTGATCGTCCCGGTCCTGGTGCTCCAGTTCTTCTTCAACACCGGCCTCGCGATGATCATGGCCAGGCTGGGCAGCAAGACCCCCGACCTCGCGCAGCTGATGCCGTTCGTGATGCGTACGTGGATGTACGCGTCCGGCGTGATGTTCTCCATCCCGGTCATGCTGGAGGGCAAGCCGGCCTGGATCGCGGACGTGCTCCAGTGGAACCCGGCCGCCATCTACATGGACCTGATGCGGTTCGCGCTGATCGACGGTTACGGCGAGAAGTACCTGCCGATGGGACAGTGGGCCTGGGCCATCGCGGCGGGCTGGGCCGTGCTGCTCGCGGTCGGCGGCTTCGTGTACTTCTGGAAGGCTGAGGAGCGGTACGGCCGTGGCTGACGACAAGACGACCCCCGACAAGGCTCCCGAAGCGTCCCGGGCGCACATCCCCACCGTCATCGCCGACGAGCTGCACATCGTCTACCGCGTCAACGGCGCGAAGACGGGCAAGGGCAGCGCCACCTCCGCGCTGAGCCGCATCCTCCGGCGCGGCGAGGAGCGCGGTGTACGCAAGGTGCACGCGGTGCGCGGCGTCAGCTTCACCGCCTACCGGGGTGAGGCGATCGGCCTGATCGGTTCGAACGGCTCGGGCAAGTCGACCCTGCTGCGCGCCATCGCGGGCCTGCTCCCCGCCGAGCAGGGCAAGGTCTACACCGACGGCCAGCCCTCGCTGCTCGGCGTGAACGCGGCCCTGATGAACGACCTGACGGGTGAGCGCAACGTCATCCTCGGCGGGCTCGCGATGGGCATGTCCCGCGAGCAGATCAGGGAGCGCTACCAGGAGATCGTCGACTTCTCCGGCATCAACGAGAAGGGCGACTTCATCACCCTGCCGATGCGGACGTACTCCTCCGGCATGGCGGCCCGCCTGCGGTTCTCCATCGCCGCGGCCAAGGACCACGACGTCCTGATGATCGACGAGGCGCTCGCCACCGGCGACCGCAAGTTCCAGAAGCGCTCCGAGGCCCGCATCCGGGAGCTGCGCAAGGAGGCCGGCACGGTCTTCCTCGTCAGCCACAACAACAAGTCGATCCGTGACACCTGTGACCGCGTGCTCTGGCTGGAGCGCGGCGAGCTGCGTATGGACGGCCCGACCGACGAGGTCATCAAGGAGTACGAGAAGTTCACGGGCAAGTAGGCCGGACGTTCACGGGCGAGTAGCCCGTTTGCGCCATCGCGGACGGACTCGTTCGGCGGCAGGGCCCCGCAGGGATCTTCCCGGCGGGGCCCTTGCGTGTCTTCGGCCCCGCCGCGCCCCACCGGACCCTCAACTCGTCGGCGTACAGGGAAGGTTGACGCCCTTCGGTTTGACGCCCTTCGGTGTGTTGTTGTGATGTGCCGAACACCCCGACGAGTCGTACGGGGTTGTACAACGTAAGCTGTACCGGTGCTGATTCGCGGCAAGTGGGGCGAAATGGCGCAGCGCCCCGGCCAGGGCCACGGCCCGCCCCGGCCAGGGCCGGGCGGCGTGTCCGAAATAGGATGTTTTGGGTCGGCAGTGTAGAACGGGAGATGTGACGGCAATGGCTACGGATGATCTCCCCCTCCGCGATGCGTCCGCCGTCCTCGACAAGGCCGCGCACGAGAACTTCCCCGTGGCCCCCTTCTTCCTGCCCCGGGCCTGGCGCGAGGAGCTCATGGCCGTCTACGGCGTCGTGCGGCTCATCGACGACATCGGCGACAGCGACCTCGCACCCGGAGCCGGGCACGCCCGCTGCCTCGGTGTCGACCCCGCCGACGCCCGCGACCCGCTGCGGCTGCTCGACGCCGTCGAGGCCGACATCGGCACGCTCTTCGTGGACGGTGCGGCAGCTCACCCGCTGGTACGGGCGCTGGCGCCGGCCGCCGAGCGCGGTGTCCTCACCCCCGCGCCCTTCCTCGCCCTGATCGCCGCCAACCGCCAGGACCAGCACGTCTCCCGCTACGAGACGTACGACGACCTCGTGGCGTACTGCGCCCTCTCGGCCAACCCCATCGGCCGCCTGGTCCTCGCCATCACCGGCACCGCGACCCCCGAACGCCTCCGCCGCTCGGACGCCGTCTGCACCGGCCTCCAGATCGTCGAGCACATCCAGGACGTCGCCGAGGACCTGCGGCGCGACCGCGTCTATCTGCCCCTTGAGGACATGTCGCTCTTCCACGTCAGCGAGGCCGACCTGGCCGCGCCCACAGCAGGCGCATCGGTGCGCGCACTGGTCGCATACGAGACGGAACGCGCCCGCGGCCTCCTGAATGAAGGCACCCCCCTGGTGGGTAGCGTCCACGGCAGGCTCAAGCTGCTGCTGGCCGGTTTCGTGGCCGGGGGGAGGGCGGCGGTCCAGGCGATCGCCGCCGCCGGACACGACGTCCTCCCCGGTCCGCCCAAGCCCACCAAGCCCCGCCTGCTGCGCGAGGCCGGGGCGGTTCTGCGAGGAGAGGGGTGAGCCGGGCCGTGGAGCAGGATCAGCCCGTGTCGGCACCGGTTCTCGCCGCGTACAGCTACTGCGAGACCGTCACCGGGCAGCAGGCACGGAACTTCGCGTACGGCATCAGACTGCTGCCGGCGCCCAAGCGGCGCGCCATGTCCGCGCTGTACGCCCTCTCCCGCCGCGTCGACGACATCGGCGACGGCGCGCTCGCGCCACGGGTCAAGGCGGAGCGGCTTGACGACACGCGCGGCCTTCTGGCCAGGATCCGCGAGGGCCACGTGGCCGAGGACGACACCGACCCGGTGGCGGTCGCCCTCGCGCACGCCGCCGCGCACTTCCCCATCCCCATGGGCGGCCTCGACGAACTCATCGACGGCGTCCTGATGGACGTACGCGGCCGGACGTACGAGACCTGGGACGACCTGAAGGCCTACTGCCGCTGTGTCGCCGGGGCGATCGGGCGGCTCTCCCTCGGCGTGTTCGGCACGGAGCGGGGGGCGCTCCACGCCGAGCGCGCGCCGGAGTACGCCGACACGCTCGGCCTCGCGCTCCAACTCACCAACATCCTCCGGGACGTTCGCGAGGACGCCGAGGGCGGGCGGACCTACCTGCCCGCCGAGGACCTCGCGAAATTCGGCTGCTCCGCCGGGTTCTCGGGCACCGAGCCGCCCGCCGGCTCCGACTTCGCGGGCCTCGTCCACTTCGAGGTCCGCCGCGCCCGCGCCCTGTTCGCCGAGGGCTACCGGCTGCTTCCCATGCTGGACCGGCGCAGCGGTGCCTGCGTCGCCGCCATGGCCGGCATCTACCGCCGCCTCCTCGACCGCATCGAGCGGGAACCGGAGGCCGTCCTGCGCGGCCGCGTCTCCCTGCCGGGACACGAGAAGGCGTACGTCGCCGTGCGCGGACTGTCCGGCCTCGACGCGCGGAACGTCTCGCGCCATACCGTCAGGAGGCGCGCGTGACGCGCGACCGGACTCTCCCGACGGCCCCCGCGGACCGGCGGGCAACCCTCCGCGCCGAGGCCGCGTCCCAGACTGCGACGGCCGAGAAGGAGGTCGCGTGAAGAGCGACGACGCGCGGTCCGAAAGGACCGCGGACGCCGAGGGCCGCCCCGGTGGGGCGGCCGCCGTGGTGATCGGCGGCGGCCTCGCCGGCATCACCGCCGCACTCTCCCTGGCCGACGCCGGAGTGCGCGTGACGCTGCTCGAAGGGCGGCCGCGCCTCGGCGGCCTCGCGTTCTCCTTCCGGCGCGGCGAGCTGACCGTCGACAACGGCCAGCACGTCTATCTGCGCTGCTGCACCGCCTACCGGTGGTTCCTCGACCGGGTCGGAGGCGCCCACCTCGCCCCCTTGCAGGACCGCCTCGACGTGCCCGTGCTCGACGCCGACCGAGGCCGGCTCGGGCGGCTGCGGCGCACCGCGCTGCCCGTGCCGCTGCACCTGGCGGCGAGCCTCGCCACGTATCCGCACCTGTCGGTCGCCGAGCGCGCCCGGGTCGGGCGTGCCGCGCTCGCCCTCAAGGGGCTCGATCCGGCCGACCCCGCGCTCGACGGCCAGGACTTCGGCAGCTGGCTCGCCGGGCACGGCCAGTCGGCGCGCGCCATCGAGGCACTGTGGGACCTCGTGGGCGTCGCCACGCTCAACGCCGTCGCGGGCGACGCCTCGCTGGGACTCGCCGCGATGGTGTTCAAGACCGGGCTGCTCTCGGAACCGGGCGCCGCCGACATCGGCTGGTCCCGGGTGCCGCTCGGCGAACTGCACGACACGCTGGGCCGCAAGGCGCTCGACGCAGCGGGCGTGCGCACCGAACTGAAGGCACGTGTCACCTCCATCTCCCGTACCGGGGAAGGCGGTTGGCGCGTGGACATGCCCGGCGAGGCCGTCGACGCCGACACCGTCGTCCTCGCCGTGCCGCAGCACGAGGCGCACGACCTGCTCCCGGACGGCGCGCTCGACCAGCCCGACCGGCTCCTCGACATCGACAACGCGCCGATCCTCAACGTCCACGTCGTCTACGACCGCAAGGTGCTGAAGCGGCCGTTCTTCGCCGCCCTCGGCACACCCGTCCAGTGGGTCTTCGACCGAACCGAGGCGTCCGGCCTCACCGAGGGCCAGTACCTCGCGCTCTCGCAGTCCGCCGCGCACGACGAGATCGACGCGCCCGTCGCCGCCCTGCGCGAGCGCTACCTCCCCGAGCTGGAGCGGCTGCTGCCCGCCGCGCACGGCGCGGAGGTGCGGGACTTCTTCGTGACCCGCGAGCGCACGGCCACCTTCGCCCCCACCCCCGGTGTCGGCCGGCTGCGGCCGGGGGCCCGCACCAAGGCACCCGGCCTCTACCTCGCGGGCGCGTGGACCGCCACCGGCTGGCCCGCGACCATGGAAAGCGCCGTCCGCAGCGGCATCAGCGCGGCCGAAGCCGCCCTCTGTGCCCTCGACCGCCCCCGCGATCACCTCTTCGCCTGCGAGGAGGCGGCGTGAAGCCCGACTTCCTGGGGTCAGGTCCCCAGCGAACCCGCACCGGAACAACCGGGACAACCGGAACAAGAGGAGAAACTGTGCCGACTGTGCCCTCGGCCGAAACGGCTGCCGACACGGTGGACGTGACCTCACTGCTCGAACGCGGAAGGACCCTGGCCACCCCGGTGCTGCGGGCCGCCGTGGACCGCCTCGCACCGCCCATGGACACGGTCGCCGCCTACCACTTCGGCTGGATCGACGCCGCGGGCAACCCGTCCGACGGCGACGGCGGCAAGGCCGTGCGCCCCGCGCTCGCCCTGCTCTCCGCCGAGGCCGCGGGCGCGGCCCCCGAGGTCGGCGTCCCCGGGGCGGTCGCCGTGGAGCTCGTGCACAACTTCTCGCTGCTGCACGACGACCTGATGGACGGCGACGAGCAGCGCCGCCACCGCGACACCGTGTGGAAGGTGCACGGCCCCGCACAGGCCATCCTCGTCGGCGACGCCCTCTTCGCCCTCGCCAACGAGATCCTCCTGGAGATCGGCACCGTCGAGGCGGGCCGCGCCACGCGCCGTCTCACCACCGCCAGCCGCGCCCTGATCGACGGCCAGGCGCAGGACATCTCCTACGAGCACCGCGAGCGGGTCACCGTCGAGGAGTGCCTGGAGATGGAGGGCAACAAGACCGGCGCCCTGCTCGCCTGCGCCGTCTCCATCGGCGCCGTCCTCGGCGGGGCGGACGACCGCACCGCCGACATCCTGGAGAAGTACGGCTACCACCTCGGCCTCGCCTTCCAGGCCGTCGACGACCTGCTCGGCATCTGGGGCGACCCGGACGCCACGGGGAAGCAGACGTGGAGCGATCTGCGCCAGCGCAAGAAGTCCCTGCCCGTCGTCGCCGCGCTCGCCGCGGGCGGCCCCGCCTCCGAGCGCCTCGGCGAGCTGCTCGCCGCCGACGCCAAGAGCAGTGACTTCGACAGCTTCTCCGAGGAGGAGTTCGCCGCGCGCGCCGCCCTGATCGAGGAGGCCGGGGGACGCGCGTGGACCGCCGGGGAGGCCCGGCGCCAGCACACCATCGCCATCGAGGCGCTGGACACCGTCCAGATGCCGGACCGGGTGCGGGCGCAGCTCGTCGCGCTCGCCGACTTCGTCGTCGTACGAAAGAGATGATCACTATCGCCCGTATATGACTCGCAGTCGCCGGCCGGCGCCCAGCGCGTCGGCCGACGGCGGACCCAGAGCAGAGGAATCGACTGCACGAAGGGGAAGCCATGACAGCGACGACCGACGGAAGCACCGGAGCGGTGACGCCCCGCGCGGCCTCGGCCAGCCAGCCCGGCACCACGACCGCCACGACCGGCACGACCGGCACGACCGGCACGACCGCGGATACGCGTGACCTCGCCGCGCGCGCCGTACAACGCTCCACCGACTTCCTGCTCTCCCGGCAGGACGCCGAAGGATGGTGGAAAGGCGACCTCGAGACCAATGTGACGATGGACGCCGAGGACCTCCTCCTGCGGCAGTTCCTCGGCATCAGGGACGAGGAGACCACCCGCGCCGCGGCGCTCTTCATCCGCGGCGAACAGCGCGAGGACGGCACCTGGGCCACCTTCTTCGGCGGCCCCGGCGAACTCTCCACCACCATCGAGGCGTACGTCGCGCTGCGCCTGGCCGGGGACCGGCCCGACGAGCCGCACATGGCGAAGGCCTCCGCCTGGATCAGGGAGCGGGGCGGCATCGCCGCGAGCCGGGTCTTCACCCGCATCTGGCTCGCCCTGTTCGGCTGGTGGAAGTGGGACGACCTCCCCGAACTCCCGCCGGAGATCATCTACTTCCCGAAGTGGGTCCCGCTCAACATCTACGACTTCGGCTGCTGGGCCCGGCAGACCATAGTGCCTCTCACCATCGTCTCCGCCAAGCGGCCCGTGCGCCCCGCACCTTTCGCACTGGACGAACTGCACCGGGACGCCGACGATCCGAACCCGGCCACATCGCGGGCCCCGGTGACAAGTTGGGACGGTGTCTTCCAGCGGCTCGACAAGGCGCTGCACGCCTACCACAAGGTCGCGCCCCGCCGCCTGCGGAAGGCCGCGATGAACAGCGCCGCCCGCTGGATCATCGAGCGGCAGGAGAACGACGGCTGCTGGGGCGGCATCCAGCCGCCCGCCGTCTACTCCATCATCGCCCTGCACCTGCTCGGCTACGACCTCGGCCATCCGATCCTCAAGGCCGGGCTCGACTCCCTCGACCGGTTCGCCGTGTGGCGCGAGGACGGCGCCCGCATGATCGAGGCCTGCCAGTCGCCCGTGTGGGACACCTGCCTGGCCACCATCGCCCTCGCGGACGCCGGACTGCCCGCCGACCACCCGCAGTTGGTCAAGGCCGCCGACTGGATGCTGGGCGAGCAGGTCGTGCGGCCCGGCGACTGGTCGGTGCGCAGACCCGAACTGACCCCCGGCGGCTGGGCGTTCGAGTTCCACAACGACAACTACCCCGACATCGACGACACCGCCGAGGTCGCCCTCGCGCTGCGCCGGGTCGCGCACCCGGACCAGGAGCGCGTGGAGAAGGCGATCGAGCGCGGGGTGCGCTGGAACCTCGGCATGCAGTCGAGGAACGGCGCCTGGGGCGCCTTCGACGTCGACAACACCAGTCCGTTCCCCAACCGGCTGCCGTTCTGCGACTTCGGCGAGGTCATCGACCCGCCGTCCGCCGACGTCACCGCACATGTCGTGGAGATGCTCGCCGTCGAGGGCAGGTCTCACGACCCGCGCACCCGGCGCGGCATCACGTGGCTGCTCGCCGAACAGGAGCCAAACGGCGCCTGGTTCGGGCGCTGGGGCGTCAACTACCTGTACGGCACCGGCTCGGTGGTGCCCGCGCTGATCACGGCCGGGCTGCCCGCCGCCCACCCCGCGATCCGCCGCGCCGTGCGCTGGCTGGAGTCCGTGCAGAACGACGACGGCGGCTGGGGCGAGGACCTGCGCTCCTACCGCGACCGCGGCTGGGTCGGCCACGGCACCTCGACGGCGTCGCAGACCGCGTGGGCGCTGCTCGCCCTCCTCTCGGCGGGGGAGCGCGAGGCCGCGTCGGTGGAGCGCGGCGTGGCCTGGCTGGCCAGGACGCAGACCGAGGACGGCTCCTGGGACGAGCCGTACTTCACGGGCACCGGCTTCCCCTGGGACTTCTCCATCAACTACCACCTCTACCGGCAGGTGTTCCCGCTCACCGCGCTCGGCAGATACGTCAACGGAGAGCCCTTCGCGGGCGGCTCCGGACACTTCGCCGAGGGGAGCTGATGGGCCCGGCCCCGGCTCGCCCGCCGGGCCCCGCACCGCTGCTGATCGCCTGCGCGCTCGGCATCGAGCGTCTCGCCCTGCGCACCGGCGACCGCAGCGGGGCCCCGGGAGCCATGACGGTGCTGCGCACCGGGATGGGTCCCCGGAACGCCGAGCGCGCCGTCAGCGGGGCGCTCGGCACCGCGCCGCTGCGGGACGCGGCCGTCCTCGCCACCGGGTTCTGCGCCGGGCTCGCCCCCGGCATGCACCCCGGCGACCTCGTCGTCGCCGAGGAGACGAGGGACGGACGGGGCAGCACCCCTTGCACGGGGACCGCACTGCTGCTCGATGAGCTGGTGCGGGCGCTGCCCGGACGCACCGTGCACACCGGCCCGCTCACCGGCTCCGACCACGTCGTCCGCGGCCCCGAGCGCGGCGCGCTGCTGGCCACCGGCGCCATCGCCGTGGACATGGAGTCCGCCGCGACGCTGCACAGCGCGGCGCGCGCCGGGCCCCGCCCCGTTGCCGCCGTCCGAGTGGTCGTGGACGCCCCGCAGCACGAACTGGTCCGCATGGGCACGGTGCGCGGTGGAATATCAGCGTTCCGCGTTCTCCGTGCCCTGCTTCCCGCGTTTTTCGAATGGCACCGTTCCTCTTTGCTCCCCCGGAGGTGAGCCAGATGGCCATGCCGCTGCGCCAGACCGTCAAGGTCGCTACGTATCTCTTCGAACAGAAGCTCCGCAAGCGCGACAAGTTCCCGCTGATCGTCGAGCTGGAACCGCTCTACGCGTGCAATCTCACATGCGAGGGCTGCGGAAAGATCCAGCACCCGGCCGGGGTGCTCAAGCAGCGCATGCCGGTGGCCCAGGCCGTGGGCGCCGTTCTGGAATCCGGTGCGCCGATGGTGTCCATCGCCGGCGGCGAGCCGCTGATGCATCCTCAGATCGACGAGATCGTGCGGCAGTTGGTGGCGAGGAAGAAGTACGTCTTCCTTTGCACCAATGCCATGCTGCTGCGCAAGAAGATGGACAAGTTCAGCCCCTCGCCGTACTTCGCGTTCGCCGTGCACATCGACGGCATGCGGGAGCGGCACGACGAGTCCGTCGCCAAGGAGGGGGTGTTCGACGAGGCGGTGGCGGCCATCAAGGAGGCCAAGAAGCGCGGTTTCCGTGTCACCACCAACTCGACGTTCTTCAACACGGACACCCCGCAGACCATCATCGAGGTGCTCAACTTCCTCAACGACGAGCTCCAGGTCGACGAGATGATGCTCTCGCCCGCCTACGCGTACGAGAAGGCGCCCGACCAGGAGCACTTCCTGGGCGTCGAGCAGACCCGCGAGCTCTTCAGGAAGGCCTTCGCGGGCGGCAACCGGCGCCGCTGGCGGCTCAACCACTCGCCCCTCTTCCTGGACTTCCTGGAGGGCAAGGCGGACTTCCCGTGCACCGCGTGGGCGATCCCGAACTACTCGCTCTTCGGCTGGCAGCGCCCCTGCTACCTGATGAGCGACGGCTACGTCCCGACGTACCGGGAGCTCATCGAGGACACCGACTGGAACAAGTACGGCCGCGGCAAGGACCCCCGCTGCGCCAACTGCATGGCGCACTGCGGCTACGAACCGACCGCCGTCCTCGCGACGATGGGATCCCTCAAGGAGTCCCTCCGCGCCGCCCGGGAGACGGTCTCGGGACACCACGGGTGACGCGCGACGCCACCGTGAGCTGAGAAGAACCAGAGAGGGGGCCCGAGCATGACCATTCTCGACACCCTTCGGGGGCCACGCGACCTGAAGGCGCTGACCGAGGCGGAACTCGGCGGACTGGCGACGGAGATCCGGGAGTTCCTGGTGCACGCGGTGGCCAGGACGGGCGGTCACCTCGGGCCCAACCTGGGGGTGGTGGAACTCTCCATCGCCCTCCACCGGGTCTTCGACTCGCCCGTCGACCGCCTCGTGTGGGACACCGGTCACCAGACCTACGTACACAAGCTGCTGACCGGACGGCAGGACTTCTCCAAGCTGCGCGGCAAGGGCGGCCTCTCGGGCTATCCCTCGCGCGAGGAGTCCGAGCACGACGTCGTCGAGAACAGCCACGCCTCCACCGCGCTGGGCTGGGCCGACGGCCTCGCCAAGGCGCGCGAGGTGCGCGGCGAGCCGGGCCACGTGGTCGCGGTCATCGGGGACGGCGCGCTCACCGGAGGCATGGCGTGGGAGGCGCTGAACAACATCGCCGCCGCGCGGGACCGCCCGCTGATCATCGTCGTGAACGACAACGAGCGCTCCTACGCCCCGACCATCGGCGGCCTCGCCGACCACCTCGCGACGCTGCGCACCACCGACGGCTACGAGCGGTTCCTGGCCTGGGGCAAGGACGTGCTCCAGCGCACCCCCGTCCTCGGCCAGCCGCTGTACGACTCCCTGCACGGCGCCAAGAAGGGCCTCAAGGACGCCGTCGCGCCGCAGGGCATGTTCGAGGACCTGGGCCTCAAGTACGTGGGGCCCATCGACGGGCACGACATGGCCGCCGTCGAGTCGGCGCTGCGCCGGGCGAAGCGGTTCCACGGGCCCGTCCTCGTCCACTGCCTCACCGAGAAGGGACGCGGTTACGAACCCGCCCTCGCGGACGACGCCGACCGCTTCCACACGGTCGGCGTCATGGACCCGCTCACCTGCGAACCCCTCACCCCCGTCGGCGGGCCCTCCTGGACCTCGGTGTTCGGCGACGAGATCGTCCGCATCGGCGCCGAGCGAGAGGACGTCGTCGCCATCACCGCCGCCATGCTGGAGCCGGTTGGCCTGAAGAAGTTCGCCGAGGCCTACCCCGACCGGGTCTGGGACGTCGGCATCGCCGAGCAGCACGCGGCGGTGTCGGCGGCGGGGCTCGCCACCGGCGGCCTCCACCCGGTCGTGGCCGTGTACGCGACGTTCCTCAACCGCGCCTTCGACCAGCTCCTGATGGACGTCGCGCTGCACCGCTGCGCGGTCACGTTCGTCCTCGACCGGGCCGGCGTCACCGGCGTCGACGGGGCCTCGCACAACGGCATGTGGGACCTGTCGATCTGCCAGGTCGTGCCCGGCCTGCGGATCGCCGCACCCCGCGACGCCGACCAGCTGCGGGCACAGCTGCGGGAGGCGGTCGCCGTGAACGACGCGCCGACACTGCTGCGGTTCCCCAAGGAGTCCGCGGGCCCCGCGATCCCCGCGCTCGCCCGGATCGGCGGCATGGACGTGCTGCTGCGGGACGCCGACGCCTCCGACGCCGACGTGCTGCTCGTCGCGGTCGGGGTGATGGCGCCGGTCTGCCTCCAGGCCGCCGAGCTGCTCCGGGCGCGCGGCCTGCGCTGCACCGTCGTCGACCCGCGCTGGGTCAAGCCGGTCGACGCGGCGCTGCCCGGCCTCGCCGCGCGGCACCGCGTCGTGGCGGTCGTCGAGGACAACAGCCGGGCCGCCGGGGTGGGCGCCGCCGTCGAGCTGGCGCTCGGGGACGCCGAAGTGGACGTACCGGTCCGGAGGTTCGGCATTCCCGAGCAGTTCCTCGCACACGCCAAGCGGGGCGAGGTCCTCGCGGACCTCGGGCTCACACCGGTCGAGATCGCGGGGCGGATCAGCGCCACACTGGCGGTCAAGGAGAGCGCGGGGGAGCCCGGCCCAGGCAAGGAGCACAGCGCATGACCAAGGAGTTCGACCTCGGCAGGCTGCTCGCCGAACGGGGCGCCGAGCGGTACGAGCTGCACGCCAGGCACCTCAACCACCAGCTGCCGCGCATGCTGCACACCATCGGCTTCGACAAGGTCTACGAGCGGGCCGAGGGCGCGTACTTCTGGGACACGGAGGGCAACGACTACCTCGACATGCTCGCGGGCTTCGGCGTCATGGGCCTCGGCCGGCACCACCCCGTCGTCCGCAAGGCGCTGCACGACGTCCTGGACGCCTCCCTCGCCGACCTCACCCGCTTCGACTGCCAGCCGCTGCCCGGCCTGCTGGCCGAACGACTGCTGCGGCACAGCCCGCACTTGGACCGGGTGTTCTTCGGCAACAGCGGCACGGAGGCCGTCGAGACCGCGCTGAAGTTCGCCCGGTACGCGACGGGCCGCCCCAGGGTGCTGTACTGCGCGCACGCCTTCCACGGACTGACCACCGGATCGCTCTCCGTCAACGGCGAGAGCGGCTTCCGGGACGGCTTCGCGCCGCTGCTGCCCGACACGGCGGTACCGCTCGGTGATCTGGACGCGCTCCGGGAGGAGTTGCGCAAGGGCGACGTCGCCGGGCTGATCGTCGAACCCATTCAGGGCAAGGGCGTCCACGAGCCGCCGCCCGGATACCTGCGCGCCGCCCAGGAGTTGCTGCACCGGCACAAGGCGCTGCTGATCGCCGACGAGGTGCAGACCGGGCTCGGCAGGACCGGCGACTTCTACGCCTACCAGCACGAGGAGGGCGTCGAGCCGGACCTCGTCTGCGTCGCGAAGGCGCTGTCGGGCGGCTATGTGCCGGTCGGCGCCACCCTCGGCAAGGACTGGATCTTCAAGAAGGTCTACTCATCGATGGACCGCGTGCTCGTCCACTCGGCGAGCTTCGGCTCCAACGCGCAGGCCATGGCGGCCGGCCTCGCGGTCCTCGCCGTCATGGAGGACGAGAAGACCGTCGAGAACGCCCGGACGACGGGTGAGCTGCTCAGGTTCCGGCTCGCGGCGCTGGTAGACCGCTATGAGCTGCTGAGCGAGGTGCGCGGCCGCGGCCTGATGGTCGGCATCGAGTTCGGGCGGCCCAAGTCGCTGAAGCTGCGCGGACGCTGGTCGATGCTCCAGGCGGCCCGCAAGGGCCTCTTCGCGCAGATGGTCGTCGTGCCGCTGCTCCAGAAGCACCGCATCCTCACCCAGGTCTCCGGAGACCACCTGGAGGTCATCAAGCTCATTCCGCCGCTGATCGTGGGGGAGCGGGAGGTGGACCGCTTCGTCGAGGCGTTCACCGCCGTCATGGACGAGGCGCACAGCGGCGGCGGGCTGATGTGGGACTTCGGCAGGACGCTGGTGAAGCAGGCGGTCGCCAACCGCTGAGACCGGTCTCCGGAGCACCGGATGAGACCGGCTTCCGGAGCACCGGGGCTTTTGCCTCTCAGGCAAGAAAGTTGCCCGCGAGGCAAGGCTCTGGCTCAATCGGTGCATGAGCCCAGCCGAGCCCGCAGAGCCGCCGGAGGCGGCCGAAGCGCTGCCCGCCGTCGCACCGCAGCTGCGTGAGCTGCGCCGCCGCGCCTCCCTCACCCTGGAGGCCGCCGCACGCACCGCCGGACTCTCGCCCGCCCACCTGTCCCGCCTGGAGACCGGACAGCGCCAGCCTTCGCTGCCGATGCTGCTCGCCCTCGCACGTGTCTACGGTACGACGGTCTCCGAACTGCTCGGCGAGACGGTCGCCGGCCGGGACGCGGTCGTCCGCGCCGCCGACATGGAGCCGACCCGGGCGGGCGGCTGGACGTACTGGCAGGCGGGCGCCCCCGGGCGCGGCATGCAGGCGCTGCGCGTGCACGTCCCCTACGGGGCGCAGGGCGACATCGTGCGCGTCCACCCCGGCGAGGAGTGGCTCTACGTCATCGAGGGACGGCTGCGGCTGCGCCTCGGGGACACCGCGCACACCCTCGCGCCCGGGGACAGCGCGCACTTCGACTCGCTGACCCCGCACCGCATCGCCGCCGCCGGCCGAAGCGGCACCGACCTCCTCTTCGTCCATACGTTGTTGCAGAGCCCCGCCACCGCGCTGTGCCTCGGCGGCCCCAGCCAGGGAGAACCGACATGACCGCATCCGAACCGCAGGGACCCGCCCGACCGGAGCGTCCCGCCAAGAACACGATGGAGGAGAAGTTCCCGCGGGCGCTGTGGGTCCGGCTGATCATCTACGTGGCGGTCGGCCACCTCTTCGCGGCCTTCATCTACCTGCTGTTCGAACTGGGCGCACAGAACAAGTGACGGACCCCCGCGGGCGCGTCAGTCGAGGAGGCGCTCGCGCAGCCGCTCACGCGTCCGCGGGGTCACCTTGAGGCCTTCCGAGAGATACGTGTCGGTGTCGCCCCAGGTCTGGTCGATCGTCTCGAAGGCCGCCGCCAGGTACTCGGCGCGGGCGTCGAAGAGCGGGTTGAGCAGCTCCATGACCTCGGGGGACATCGCGTTCGGGGAGCCGTCCGTGCGGTGCACCTTGTAGCGGCGGTGCGCCGCGTTCGACTCCAGGTAGTCCGCCTCGATGGCGTCCCGCTCGACGCCCACGGCGAGCAGCGTGACCGCGATGGACAGGCCCGCGCGGTCCTTGCCCGCCGCGCAGTGCATCAGCGCCGGCACGCTGTCCTCGGCGAGCGCGTGCAGCACCTGGCTGTGCTCGGCCGTGCGCTCCTTGATGATCGTGCGGTACGAGGCCGACATGCGGCCGGCGGCCTTGCCGTCGGACAGGACCGCGCGCAGCTGGTCGAGATCGCCGTCGCGGACCATCCGCCAGAACTCGGCGCCGTCGGCCGGGTCGGTCAGCGGCAGGTTCACGTTGCGCACGCCGGGCAGCGCGACGTCCGGGCCTTCGAGCCGCT
Source organism: Streptomyces sp. G44 (assembly GCF_016905445.1). Classification (GTDB taxonomy): domain Bacteria; phylum Actinomycetota; class Actinomycetes; order Streptomycetales; family Streptomycetaceae; genus Streptomyces. The sequence continues at coordinate 37,107 of NZ_JAFEXF010000008.1, read as the reverse complement.
GGTCGGCGGCGTTGCGGAAGTCGAAGATCGTGTGCAGGCCCAGCGACGTCAGGAACGCGGTGTCCTCGGCGGTGGCGTGCGCCAGGTGGCCGCTGCGGAAGAGCCGCCCGGGGCGGACGCGGCGGCCGTCCACGGTCGGCAGCCCGCCCACGTCACGGAAGTTGCGCACCCCGGTCAGGCGGGGCTCTGACAGCACGGTCGGCTCCGACCGCTCCGACAGCTCTGGCAGGTCTGTCGGTGGAACCTGCTGGGTCACGGGCTCTCCTCTGGCTCTGCTGCCGGCGCCGCTCGCCGGTGGATGCGCCTTCGACGATACGACACGGCTTTCCGGGGCGATCACCCCCGTGTGGACGTATTCCGACCGCCGGAGCGCTGTCGGCCGCGGCGGCTGTGACGGTCGGGAACGCCGGTGCGGGGCAGTGCTTATTCCGCCTTTGAAGGAATCTTGACCGGTGGCTTATCTCACGCCCCGTCAACCCCTCCCTACGGTGGCGTAGGTCACTTAGGGAGGTGAAAGATGTGACGACGTGAGCGCAGAGTCGACAACCTTCATCCATCACCCCATCAACAGCGGCGTGTTCAACTCCTTCGCAGCGCTCGGCGACAGCTTCACCGAGGGCGTGGGTGACCCGGGACCCGACGGGACGTTCGTCGGGTGGGCCGATCGCCTCGCCGTCCTGCTGGACGACCGGGTACCCGAGCACACCTTCCGGTACGCCAACCTCGCCGTGCGCGGCAAGCTCCTCGACCAGATCGTCGCGGACCAGGTGCCGCGCGCCAAGGAGCTCGCCCCCGACCTCGTGACGTTCTGCGCGGGCGGCAACGACATCATCCGCCCCGGCGCCGATCCCGACGAGCTGGCGGAGCGCTTCGAGCGGGCCGTCGCCGACCTCTCGTCGGCGGTCGGCACGGTCATGGTGACCACCGGGTTCGACACCCGGGGCATCGCCGTCCTGAAGCATCTGCGCGGCAAGATCGCCACGTACAACATGCATGTGCGGGCGGTCGCCGATCGCTACGGCTGCCCCGTGCTCGACCTGTGGTCCCTCAAGACCGTTCAGGACCGCCGGGCCTGGGACGGCGACCGGCTGCACCTGTCCGCCGAGGGGCATACGCGGGTGGCGCTGCGGGCCGCGCAGGTGCTCGGTCTGGAGGTGCCGGCCGATCCCGACCAGGCGTGGCCGCCGCTGCCGCGTCGTGGTGCGTTGGATCTGCGGCGGGACGACATCCTCTGGGCGCGGGAGTATCTGGTGCCGTGGATCGGGCGGCGTATCCGGGGGGAGAGCTCGGGGGATCATGTGGCGGCGAAGCGGCCGGATCTTTTGCCGCTTTAGCGCTCCGCTGGGTGGGCGGGGGTGTGGGTGCCGGGGGTGTGTGGGTGCCGGGGGTGTGGGTGCCGGTGGGGGGCGTCGGTTTTCTGCGTGCGGGTTGGGGGTGGTTGGTTGCGCAGTTCCCCGCGCCCCTGAGGGGGTGTGCGCTTGTGGGTTGGGTGCGGGTTGGGGGTGGTTGCTCGCGCAGTTCCCCGCGCCCCTCAAGGGGCGTGCCCTTCAGGTCGGGTCCTCGCGTCGCCTCGGGGGCTATGCCGTTGTCAGTTCTGTGGGGTGCAGGCCCAGTTCTCTTGCCAGGGCCTCGTCCGTCCATTCGCGGGCCCGGGCGCGGGGGAGTGCGCCCTCGTAGGCCGTCAGCTGGACCGCCAGACCGTCCAGGAGTGCGGTGAGGCGCAGGGCCGCCCCCTCGGGGTCCGGGCAGTGGAACTCGCCCGCGGCCGAACCCTCCGCGATGACCTCCGTCAGCGCCGCCTTCCACTGGCGGTCGAGGTCACGGGTCACCGCGCGTAGCGTCGGCTCCCGCAGGGCGGCGGACCAGCCCTCTATCCACAGCCGCCAGCCCTTGGCCCGCGCCGTCGGCGCGTACCACCGCACGGCCGCGCGCAGCCGCCGCACGGCCGAGGTGCGGCGGCCCAGCAGCTTGCGCAGCCGGGTCAGGTCGCGCAGCGCGGCGTGCTCGAAGGCGGCGGCGACGAGCTTCTCCTTGGACGAGAAGTGGTACAGCACCAGCGCGTTGCTCACCCCGAGGGCGGCCGCGACGTCCGCGATCCGCACGGCCGCCACGCCCCGCCGTTCTATCTGTTCGACGGTCGCGACGAGCATCTCCGCCCGCCGCTCCGTCACGCTCAACCGCACCCCAGTCACGCGCTGCACCCTACCCAGGCCCGCAGACGGCGCAGGAACCCCCGAGGCGTCACTGCGCGTCGGCGCGCGGCCGGTCCCGCATGTCGCGGAGGTCGCAGGAGTCCTTGAAGCCCTGACTGGTCAGGCCCAGCGCCGAGTTGAAGCGGGAGCGGTAGTTCTCCAGGGCGACCATCGCGGTCAGCTCGACGAAGGCGGGCTCGCCGAGGCGCTCGCGCAGACGCCCGGCGAGGGCGTCGTCGACGGTGGGCGGGTTCGCGGTCATCGCCTCCGCGTACTCCATCACGTCACGCTCCAGCGGGGTGTAGGCGTCGCTGTCCCGCCAGACGGGCACGTCCCGCAGCTTCCGGGCGTCCAGGCCGCGCTTGTGCGACTCCCAGAACCCGAAGTCCATGCACCACGAGCAGCCGATCGCGGCGGCCGACGTCATCACGGCGAGTTCCTTGAGGTCGGTGTCGAGCTTGTTCCACTTGGTCACACCCTGCTCGAAGCGGAGGTAGCTCCACAGCGCGCGCGGGTTGTGGGCCATGGCCTTGCCGGGGTCGAGGACCTTGCCGTAGGTCCGCTTCGAGTACCACTCCATGAGGCGGAAGAAGAGAGTGCGGCGAGGGGCGAGCGAGACGCGGGCCATGAGGGTCACCTCCGGTGTCGTGATCCGGTGACGGTCACCGGATCACTGATGGGACGGAGCGAGGCCCCGGGAATGTGACATCCGGGCCGAGCCGTCCGATCCGCCCGGCCGACCCTCCGGGAATGTGGCGTCGCGCGGCGTGGACATAATGGGTAGGCCCAGTCACCCCCTCAGGAGGTCCCGTGTCCCGGTCCCTGATTCCCGGGCTCCGCTCGCTGCGGACCCCCGCTTTCGGAGCGGATCCGGCCGGTGCCCGGCTGGCCCGCATCCGCAGATCGCCGCACTTCTCCGTGGCCGAGGGCTCCTTCCAGAACCCCGTAGGGGCGCGGACCCGGCCCTCGGGATCCACCCTGGAGTTCGCCAAGATCTATTTCCGCAAGGAGGAGCGCGTACGCCGCGGCCCCGCCGGCACGGTCCCCGTGCACGCCACCACCCTCGCCGACCTCGCCAAGCCGCCGGCCGACGGGCTGCGCGTCACCTGGATGGGGCACTCCAGCGTCCTCGCCGAGATCGACGGCCGACGCGTGCTCTTCGACCCGGTGTGGGGCGAGCGGTGCTCGCCGTTCTCCTTCGCGGGGCCCAAGCGGCTGCATCCCGTGCCGGTGCCGCTGGCGGCCCTCGGCCCGGTCGACGTAGTGGTCGTCTCACACGACCACTACGACCACCTGGACATGCCGACGATCAAGGCGCTGGCCGGCACGGACACGGTGTTCGCCGTGCCGCTCGGCGTCGGCGCCCACCTGGAGCGCTGGGGCGTGCCCGCCGACCGGCTCCGCGAGCTGGACTGGCACGAGTCGGCGGAGGTGGCGGGGCTGACGCTGACGGCGACCCCCGCACGGCACTTCTGCGGCCGCGGCCTGCGCAACCAGCAGCACACGCTCTGGGCCTCCTGGGTGGTCGCCGGGCCGGAGCACCGCGTCTACCACAGCGGGGACACGGGCTACTTCCCCGGCTTCCGCGAGATCGGCGCCGAGCACGGACCGTTCGACGTGACGATGATCCAGATCGGCGCGTACAGCGCGTTCTGGCCCGACATCCACATGACGCCCGAGGAGGGCATGCGGGCCCACCTCGACCTCCAGGGCGGGCACGCGCAGGGGCTGATGCTGCCGATCCACTGGGGGACGTTCAACCTCGCCCCGCATCCGTGGTCGGAGCCGGGGGAGGGCACCCTCGCCGCGGCGCGCCGCGCGGGCGCCAGGATCGCGCTGCCCCGTCCCGGCGAGCCCTTCGAGCCCGGCGCCCGGACCGTGCCCGACGCGCCCTGGTGGCGCGGCGTCGCGGTCGTGCCGGACGGCGGCTGGCCCGAGCCGCCGACGGCCGACCGGCCGCGGGCCACGACGACGGACAGCGGCGACCAGGAAGCGGCGCCCGTGGCTTAGCCCGCAGCCCGTGGCTTGACCCGCGCCCGCACCATCTCGCGCGCGGCGAGCGGAAGACCAGCGGCGCCCCGGCCGACCGGCCGGGGCGCCGCTGCGCGTGAACGCCTGTCCGGGTCCGTGTCGCGTGCGCGGTCGTGTCATCGGACCGCGCATCGGACTCGCGTACGAATTGAATCGGGCTGTCGTACGACGCGTCATACCAGAGCGGGACGCGGTCCCGCTGACTTTGTCAACTGCCCACCGCACATGATGTGTTGCCGACTACTGTGAGTGGCCGTCGGGCGACGCTGCGATCACGGCGCAGGCATGCCATCGCGACCTGTCGGCCGGCACGGCGATGCCGAAACCATGCCGAAAACCATGCCGCACAAGGGAGTCGGGCCACCCGCCGGAGCTCCGTCGCCACGTACCGAGGACGCAGATGTCTCACCTACGCGCACCGGCCACCCGCGCAGACCGCCGTGAGGGCGGCCGGCACGGCAGGCCCGGGAGCCGCACCGCCACCGCCCTGCCCGAGACCCACATACGGCCGCAGCTCCTGCGCATCGCCGTGCTGCCCGCCGTCGCCGTGGGCCTGAGCGCCTGCGCGGCCGTGCTCTTCACCCTGCGCACGACCGGCGTGCGGCCCGGCCCCGCCCTGCTCGCGGCCCTCACCGCCGCGGCGCTCGTCGGCCTCGCCGGCATCGTGATCGCCGCCGTGGCGGCCGAGCGTGCCGCCAGGTCCGTACGGGACCGCGTGGGGGCCCTGCGCAGGGCCGCCGCGCAGGGCCAGTCCGAGCTGCGCGGTGTCGTCGAGCAGCTGCGCCGCGGCGCCGAGCCCCCCGCCCGCGCGACACCGCCGCCGGACCGGCCGGACGGCGACGAGTTCGACCGGCTCGCCGCCGAGCTGACCCGCGCCCAGGACGCCGCCGTCGACGCCGTCCTGCAAGCCGCCCAGCTCTCCAGCCACGCGGGCAGCGAACAGAAGGTCGAGGTCTTCGTCAACCTCGCCCGGCGCCTCCAGTCGCTGGTGCACCGCGAGATCTCCCTGCTCGACGAGCTGGAGAACGACATCGAGGACCCCGAGCTGCTCAAGGGGCTCTTCCACGTCGACCACCTCGCCACCCGCATCCGCAGGCACGCCGAGAACCTCGCCGTGCTCGGCGGCGCCGTCTCGCGCCGCCAGTGGAGCAGCCCCGTCTCGATGACCGAGGTGATGCGCTCCGCCATCGCCGAGGTCGAGCAGTACTCCCGCGTCAAGCTCGTGCCGCCCGTCGACGGCACCCTGCGCGGGCACGCCGTGGCCGACGTCATCCACCTCCTCGCCGAACTCGTCGAGAACGCCACGGTGTTCTCCGCCCCGCACACCCAGGTCCTGCTGCGCGCCAACCTCGTCACCGCGGGGCTCGCCGTCGAGGTCGAGGACCGGGGCCTCGGCATGCCCCTCGCCGAGCAGACCAAGATGAACCGGCTGCTCGCCGACCCCGACCAGGTGAACGTCGCGAGTCTGCTCCAGGACGGGCGGATCGGCCTCTTCGTGGTCGCCGCGCTCGCCCGGCGGCACGGCGTCGCGGTCCGGCTCCAGGCCAACATCTACGGCGGGGTCCAGGCCGTCCTGATCCTGCCCCAGGAACTGCTGGGCGCCGAGCCGCAGGACGAGCCCGCCGTGAGCGACGTACCGCGGCACGCGCAGGGCGCGGCACGGCACGCTCAGGACGTCGTGCCGCATGCTCCGGAGGTCGTGGCGCACACCCCGGACGTACGAGGTGCTGGTGGCCCGCGACCTCAGGCGCACGCCCGGCCGGAGCCGCGCCAGGAACCCGCCCCCGTGCCGGCCCAGCCGCCGCGCGACACGGCCCCCGACCGGGCCGAAGTCCGGCCCCTGCCCGTGCGCGGCGCCCGGCAGGACCGGCCGACGCCCGCCGACGCCGTCCCCGGCATCCGCCCCGAGGACCGGCAGACCGCCGCCGAGAACGCCGCCGCGCCGCTGACGCCCCTCGGCGGCGCCGTACGGGGGCGGGTCGGCAGACCCCATCTCCCCAAACGGCGCGCGCAGGAGCACCTCGCGCCCCAGCTGCGGGACTCCCCGGGACCGCGGCCCGACAGCGACCAGCTCGTCGGCCACGACCCGGGGCTGATGGCCGCGTTCCAGCGCGGCATCGGCCTGGCCCAGGCGCAGGACGCGCGCGACCCCGCCCCGCGGGAGGGCGGCGGCCTCCCCCGTGACGGCGGCGGGCAGGGCGGTCGAACAGCACGATGACGCCCGGCCACCCCCCACCCCCTCCGCACACGCAGACCCTCGTACGTCGTATCTCAAGGAGTCGATCCACCATGGCGAGCGATGCGCCGACCGGCCATGTATCCGATCTCGACTGGCTGATGAGCGGACTCGTGCAGCGCGTGCCGCACACCCGCAGTGCCGTCCTGCTCTCCTCCGACGGGCTCGTGAAGTCGGTGCACGGCCTCGACCCGGACAGCGCCGACCACATGGCGGCCCTCGCCTCGGGCCTCTACTCGCTCGGGCGCAGCGCCGGTGTCCGCTTCGGGGACGGCGGGGACGTCCGGCAGGTCGTCGTGGAGCTCGACTCCACCCTGCTGTTCGTCTCCACGGCGGGCTCGGGCACCTGCCTCGCCGTGCTCGCGGGCCGCGACGCGGACGCGGCCGTCCTCGGCTACGAGATGGCGATGCTCGTCAAGAGCGTGCGCCCCTACCTGATCACCGCGCCCCGGCAGCCGGCCGGGGAACCCGCGTCGATGAGGCGCTGAGCGTGGCGGCCCCGCACGACGGGCCCTGGCTCGACGACGCCGCGGGACGGCTCGTCCGTCCCTACACCGTCAGCAACGGACGGACCAGACCGACCACCCAACTCGACCTGCTCTCCCAGGTGATGGCCACCGGGGCGACCCCGCTCGGCTACCTCGGACCCGAGCACTCCGCGGCCCTCGGCCTCTGCGGAGCCCCGACCTCCGTCGCCGAGATCGCGGCCCAGCTGAAGCTGCCCGCGGTCGTGACCAAAGTGATCCTCTGCGATCTCCTCGACTCCGGGGCTCTCACCATGAAGGCCCCGGACTTCTACCACAACCCCACTGACCGGTCCCTGTTGGAGGCAGTGCTCGATGGATTACGACGACAGCTCTGACCCCTTCCCCACCGCGCTGAAGATCCTGGTCGCCGGTGGTTTCGGGGTCGGCAAGACGACCTTCGTGGGCGCGGTCAGCGAGATCGCGCCGCTGAGCACGGAGGAACTCCTCACCACGGTCAGCGAGGCCACCGACGACCTGTCGGGCGTGGAGAACAAGACCACGACGACCGTCGCCATGGACTTCGGACGCATCACGCTCGACCCCGAACACGTGCTGTACCTCTTCGGCACGCCCGGCCAGGAACGGTTCTGGTTCATGTGGGACGAGCTCTCCGAAGGCGCGCTCGGCGCAGTCGTGCTCGCCGACACCCGCCGCCTGGAGGACTGCTTCGCCGCCGTGGACTTCTTCGAACAGCGCGGCATGGGCTTCATCGTCGCGATCAACGAATTCGACGGCTCCCACCGCTACGAACCCGAAGAGGTACGGGCCGCCATCGACCTCGACCCCCAGGTCCCCGTCGTGCGCTGCGACGCACGGATCTCCAGCTCCGGCATCCAGACCCTCCTCATCCTCGTCAGGCACCTCCTCAACCACGCCCCGACGGCCAGCCACGGAGCCCACACGTGATGCCGGGCCGCCAGCTGCTGCTCACCCCCGTCGACGAGGAGGCGCCCGCGCGCGTGCGGCGGCTGCGCGAGCTGGGTCTCGGGGACCGGACCGATCCGGCCCTCGACCTCTTCGCGGACCGGCTCGCCGAGCTGACCGGCGCGCCGTACGCGATGGTCAACTTTCTCGACGGGCACCGGCAGTTCTTCGCCGGGCTGCACGCCCCGGACCACGCCCTGGGCCGCTACCTGGCCCGCGACCACGGGTACTGCCCGTATGTGGTGGCACGCCGCAAGGCGCTCGTCCTGGAGGACGTCCGCGACTATCCCCGGTTCGCCGGCAATCCCGTCGTGGACGAGACCGGCATCCGCTCCTACCTGGGCGCGCCCCTCATCGACCGTACGAGGACGGTGCTCGGCACGGTCTGCGTCGTCGACGTCGAGCCACGCCGCTGGGGGAGGGCGGGGCTCGACACGATCAAGACGCTGGCCGCGGAGCTGGTCGAGCAGATCCACCGGCGGGAGGACGGCGGCATCTGACCCGGCGCACCCCCGGCCCGATGCCCGATGCCCGATCACAGTTCCAGCTCCGTCCCGTCGGGGAAGCGGACACGCACACCCCCGTCGTCCACGGCACAGACGATGGACTCGCGCAGCGCCCGCGGGTCGACCGTGTCCTGCGCGAGGGCGATCAGCGTGACGTGGACGCTGTGCCCGCCCCGGTGCCCCGGGAAGGTCAGGAAGGGCGTCGCGGAGTGCGGTCCGCAGGCGTTGGCCGCGACCTCGCGGGCGATGCCCGTGTCCTCATCCCAGCCGTGCAGGGCGACCACGGCGCTGCTGAGTCCCGACGCCGTACGGGCCAGGGCCCAGCCGGGGCCGCGTTCGGCGTACGGGGGCGTCCGGTCGGCCACCGCGTACCCGCCCTCGCGGACCGTCGCGCCCTCCGGGGCCCGCAGCCGGTGCGCGCGGATCTCCCACGGGCCGTGCGGCGCGCTCGTCGTCACCACCGGGAACGCGTCGTCGTGGCCCGGCAGCCGGGCATCGTGACGGGACGAGGCGAGGCGTCCCGCGCAGCGCAGGGGGTGGATGCGCGCGCGGCGTGAGGGCGTGCCGTCGGGGGTGAGCAGGGCGAGATGGCCGTCGACGGCCCGTTCCCACGCGCGCGGGGCGGTCTCGGGGGCCGTCGCCGTCGAGTAGCCGAACTTGGCGTAGTGCGGATCGTCCCGGGCCGGACCTTCGAGGGGGTTGTGGTCGCTGCCGTGGTTGACGAGCCGCACGATGCCGTCGTGCCGCGTGCCGTGCAGAAGCCAGCCGGGCACGGGAAGCGCGGTGTACTGGTCGGACTCCTCGACGGGCAGCGGGAGTTCGCGTTCCGTCCACACCGGGTGGCCGGCGGGCAGGAGCAGGCCGAGGAAGCCCTTGCTCGCCCAGTACGGTGACGCCGGGCCCGAGTAGGCCTGGGTGGCGGGCAGGAACGTCCCGTACCAGCCGAGCGGCAGCAGCCCCCGCTCGTCGGGCGCGCCGCGCTCCACGAAGTGCCGGGCCGTGCCGGAGGCGAGCCGCCGGGTCAGCCCGGGGGCGAGCGGCGTGCAGTCCGCGAGGGCGCCCATCCACACGGGCGCGGCGGTGGCGAAGCGGTAGGTGAGTGAGCGGCCCTGGTGGACGGGGGCGCCGTCGCCGCCGAAGAAGTGCGGGTAGGCCGTGAGGTACCGGGTGAGGCGCTCGCGGTAGACGCCGGCGCGGCCCCCGTCGCCGCCGGGACCCGCCATGCGCGCCCACAGCAGCGGGTACAGGTGCATCGCCCAGCCGGTGTAGTAGTCGTAGTTGCGCCCGTCGCCGTCGCTGTACCAGCCGTCGCCGTGGTACCAGTCCTCGATGCGGTCCAGGCCGCCCTCGATGTCGGCCCGGCGGTAGGGGGCGCCGACCGAGGCGAGGAACTGCTCGGACACCACCTGGAAGAGACGCCAGTTGTTGTCCCAGGTCCGCGCGCCGACGAACCCGGAGAGCCAGTCGACGACCCGCTCCTGGACCCGGGTGCCGAGGGTGTCCCAGATCCAGGGGCGGGTCTCGTGCAGCCCGATCGCGACGGAGGCGGCCTCGACCATCTGCTGGGTGCGGTCGGTGATCTCGGGCCACGCCTCGCCACTGCCGCGGTCGGTGCCCGCCGCCAGCCCTCGCGCGTAGCGTTCCACGAGGCGGGGGTCCACCTGCCCGCCCGCTCCCGCGATGCGGAACGCGGCCAGCAGGAAGGAGCGCGCGAAGCCCTCCAGCCCGTCGGACACCGCCCCGGACCAACTCGCCCGCCCGGGCAGGCGGTACTGCGCGAACCCCGGCGTCGCACAGGGAACCAGCGCCTCCAACAGCCGATCGGCGAGCACCTCCCAGTGCGCGCGGCTCCAGCCGGTGAGGGGGGAGAGGACACGGTCGGCGGGCGGCAGGGAGAGGTGAGGGGCGGCCATGGGGGTGTGTCACTCCTGGTCGGCGATGCGGGAACGTGCGGTAAGGGGCGCGAGCGACCGGGACGGGTCCGCGGGCGCAGACCGCCCCGTAAAGGGCGCGGGAACGGCGCGAGCAACCAGGACGCACCCGCACATGACGACCGACAGACTCCGGCCGAACACTCACACGACCTCCGCTCTGTGCGTCCGCCCCCGCGACCCCCCGACTCGAACGGTCACCACACCCCGCCGCCCCGCCACCACGGACACCGTCTCGTCCGTCCACCGGACACCCCGTACGGCGAAGGGCAGTTCCACCCGCACCGTCACCTCCGTACGGCCCGGGTCGGCCACCGCCACCACCGCACCCGCACGCCCCCGCCGCACCAGCACCCCGCACGGCCCCGAAGCCGCCAGCCCCGCCACCGCGCCGGAACGCCAGAAGTGTGCGGCGAGCAGCCCGGCGCGGCGCGCCTCGACGGCCTGCGCGGTGGTGTCGTTGGCCAGGATCCGCACGGGCCGGGCGCGTGCCCACGCCGCGGTCCCGGACGCGCTCGCGCCGGGCAGCAGGACGTAGGCGTACGAGGCCGCGTCCGGCGAGGTGCCATGGTCGAGCCAGAGCGTGACGTAGCGGCGGCTCACCGGTGTGGCGCTGCCCCCCGTGTCCGCTCCGGTGTTGATGTCCCGCCACCGGCCGGTGCGCTCCTCGCGCAGGGCGCGCAGGGCGAGGGCGCCCGTCCGGCGGCCCGGGTGGTCGGGGAAGACGTAGCCGCCGGTGCCCTGGAGATGGGCCCACCCCGCCTCGTCGAACCGCGCCGACCAGCCGTCGTGGCCGGGCTGCCCGAAGCCGTCCACGGTCAGTGTCCGGGCGGGCCCGCCGGCGTGCAGGTTCCGGTTCTCGACGACCGTCTCGACCGTGCGGCCGTCGTGCGCGCTGATGCCCGCGCCGAGCGCGACGACCACGTCGTCCAGGCAGAACCACGTCTTCTGCGCCCGCAGGGAACTGCCGTCGGCGACGAGCTCCATGGCCGCCACGCCGTGGCGTCCGTCCAGGACCGCGCCGCCCGCCACGGCGTTCATCGGGCGGTACGTCCCCGTGCCGGCACCGGAGCCGATGTCGGCACGCGCACGGGTGTCCACCGTGGTGCCCGGCAGGCGGTACGGATCCACGGTGGCCCAGAAGCCGTCGCCGTACTGCCCGAGGTCGTCGCCGTCGTACAGGTAGGTCATGCCGTCGCCGGTGTACCAGCCGTGCAGGTTCTCGCCGTTGCCCGCCTCGTACGCGGCGATCCGCTTCGAGGAGAGCGACAGCGTCAGCGCCCAGCCCGGCCGCCGGTGCACCACGCGGTCCATGCCGGCGAAGACGAAGTGCCCGGTGAGCCGCTCCGCGGCCGGGACCGACGGGTCGGCGAGGACGGCCTTGGCGCGCGCCAGCGCGGGGATGCCGACCAGCCCCAGGAAGGGCGTGGCCGTGTTGCGGCGTATCCACCCCTTGGCGAACGCCCGCCAGCGCCGCGCGTACGCGTCCGGGGCGCCGGAGGCGAGGTGGAGGATGTGGGAGAGCGCCGCCGCGCCGTCGTGGTGGTCCCGCGCCCGCTCCCGGGATATCGCCCGGCCGCGCACGGCGTCCATCATCAGCCCGTCGAAGACGAGCGGGGAGAAGGCCCGCTCCACCGCGTCGTACAGCACGGACGTCTTCGGGTCGGTGACGGCCCACGGCGAGTCCGCGAGCAGCGCGATCAGCTGGCCCGTGCTGCCGAGCAGGACACTGCCGTACGTGCCCGTGTAGGCGACGGATCCGTGCTGGACGAACGAGCCGTCCTCGTAGAAGCCGTCGCCCGAAGTGACGTACCGGAAAAGGCTGTTCCTGCCGCCGTCCCGCACGTCGGACAGGCCGTCGCGCGCGAGGGCCACCGTCGGCGCGTGCCGGGCGAGCAGGCCGCGCAGGGCCACGATCACGGCCTTGTCGGCGCGGTTGGCGCCGGTCTCCGAGAGCGAGGGCGCGTTGGTGCGGCGGTCCGGGTCCGGGCAGAACCTCGCGACCGTCGCCGTGTACGCGGCCAGGTCGTCGGCGGGCATCCGGGCCCGCAGCAGGACGCAGGTCTCCATCAGCGCGCGGGGCGCCCCGATCTCCCAGAACCACCAGTTGCCGGACTCCGGGCGGCCCGGGTGGTAGCCGGTGGAGTGCAGCAGGCGCAGCGCTTCGAGCAGGGCGTCGAGGGTCTCCGCGCGGCCGGTGAGCGAGGTGCCGGGCGTGGCCCAGGCCGTGGCGAGGGTGCGCAGACGGGTGTAGCTCTGGCCGAAGTTGCCGGGGTCCGAGGCGGGGGAGAGGTCGGGCCACAGCGCGGTTCGGCCCGCCGAGCGGTCCAACTGCCGCCACCAGGTGGCCGCCTGGGTGTCGAGCGTCTTGAGCGCCGCGGCGAAGTCGGGGTCACCGGCGTCGAACGTGCCGCCGGTCAGCTGGGTCGCCGCGCGGGCGAGAAGCGTGTCGTAGGCGTCCTCGGGATCGGCGGCCCGCGCCGCGCCGCCCGCCGCCGACACGGCGGCGGAGACCGCCCCGGCCGTGAGCAGGGCGCGACGACTGGGCCCGGTGGACCCGGAAAAAGGCATGGGCATGCGAACTCCCAGTGGGGTCGGGGGACAGGCGGGGGCGGGGGCATGAGCCCGGCGACGGGATGGGGAGCGGTACGAGGTGATTCCGCGCCAGCATGTAAGCGGTTGCTATAGGGCGCAAGAGGGCCCGTCATCTTTCTTCGTCTTTCCGCCCCGGAGCCAGGGCGGCAGCGCGGGGGCGATCGGAGACCAGAGCGGGCGCGATACGTGACATGGGGCCGGAGTCGCAGTAAGCGCTTACCGCGCTGTGGACCCCAAGGGGGCCGTTGCGTACGCGAGGGCACTGACCGCCTATTTCGAACGTGTTCAGGCCCGCTGACCGCCAGGTCTGAAGGAGAGCTGCGGCGGCGCTTAAGAAATCCTCGATGGACCGCGACGCCTCATTGCGGAAGATTCCTGTGTCGTCGAAGCACGCAGTGACCTGCGACGAGCAGCGGCATGCGAGCAGCAGTCGGCATGCGAGCAGCAGCGACATACGAGACGTACGACAGGAGCCGTGGCGTTGAAGGCGCTGGTCAAGGAGAAAGCAGAGCCGGGACTCCGGCTGATGGACGTGCCGGAGCCGGTCATCGGCCACGGCGACGTCCTGATCAAGGTGCTCCGCACCGGGATCTGCGGAACGGATCTGCACATCCGGGCCTGGGACGGCTGGGCGCAGCAGGCGGTCAACGCGCCGCTGGTGGTCGGGCACGAGTTCGTCGGCGAGGTCGTGGAGACCGGCCGTGACGTCGTGGACGTCACGGCCGGCGACCTGGTCAGCGGCGAGGGCCACCTGGTCTGCGGCAAGTGCCGCAACTGCCTGGCCGGGCGCCGCCACCTGTGCCGCGCCACCGTGGGCCTCGGCGTCGGGCGGGACGGGGCCTTCGCGGAGTACGTCGCGCTGCCCGCGAGCAACGTATGGGTGCACCGCGTGCCCGTCGACCTCGACGTGGCCGCGATCTTCGACCCGTTCGGCAACGCCGTGCACACCGCCCTGTCCTTCCCGCTGGTCGGCGAGGACGTGCTGATCACCGGCGCCGGACCGATCGGCCTGATGGCGGCGGCCGTGGCCCGGCACGCCGGGGCCCGCAACGTCGTGATCACCGATGTCAGCGAGGAGCGCCTGGACCTGGCCCGCAAGGTGGGCGTCAGCCTCGCCCTGAACGTGGCGGACTCGACGATCGCCGACGGCCAGCGCGAGCTGGGGCTGCGCGAGGGCTTCGACGTCGGCCTGGAGATGTCCGGCAACCCGCGCGCGATGCGCGACATGGTCGCCAACATGACGCACGGCGGCAGAATCGCCATGCTCGGCCTGCCGGCCGAGGAGTTCCCCGTCGACTGGTCGCGGATCGTCACCTCGATGATCACGATCAAGGGCATCTACGGCCGCGAGATGTTCGAGACCTGGTACGCGATGTCCGTGCTGCTCGAAGGCGGCCTCGACCTGGCCCCCGTCATCACGGGCCGCTACGGCCACCGCGACTTCGAGGCGGCCTTCGACGACGCGGCGAGCGGCCGCGGCGGCAAGGTCATCCTCGACTGGACTTCCTGACCCTCCTGACCCGCCTGACCTGCCTGGCCCAGCAGACATCAACGGTCGTCACGGTCACACACGGCTCACCTCCGAAGGAATCACGCATGTTCGACTCCGTACGCGAAGACCTCAGGACCACGCTCGACGAGATCGTCGCCGCGGGACTGCACAAGCCCGAGCGCGTCATCGGCACCCCGCAGTCCGCCACCGTCGCCGTCACCTCGGGAGGCCGTCCCGGCGAGGTCCTCAACTTCTGCGCCAACAACTACCTCGGCCTCGCCGACCACCCCGAGGTCGTCGCCGCCGCGCACGAGGCCCTGGACCGCTGGGGCTACGGCATGGCCTCCGTCCGCTTCATCTGCGGCACGCAGGAGGTGCACAAGGAGCTGGAGGCGCGGCTCTCCGCCTTCCTCGGCCAGGAGGACACGATCCTCTACTCCTCCTGCTTCGACGCCAACGGCGGCGTCTTCGAGACCCTGCTCGGCCCCGAGGACGCGGTGATCTCCGACGCCCTCAACCACGCCTCGATCATCGACGGCATCCGCCTGTCCAAGGCACGCCGCTTCCGGTACGCGAACCGTGATCTTGCAGACCTGGAGCAGCAGTTGAAGGAGGCGTCCGGCGCGCGGCGGCGGCTGATCGTCACCGACGGCGTCTTCTCCATGGACGGGTACGTCGCCCCGCTCCGGGAGATCTGCGACCTCGCCGACCGGTACGACGCCATGGTCATGGTCGACGACTCGCACGCCGTCGGCTTCGTCGGCCCCGGCGGCCGCGGCACCCCCGAACTGCACGGCGTCATGGACCGCGTCGACATCATCACGGGTACGTTGGGCAAGGCGCTCGGCGGCGCCTCCGGCGGCTACGTGGCGGCCCGCGCGGAGATCGTCGCGCTGCTGCGTCAGCGCTCGCGCCCGTACCTCTTCTCGAACACGCTTGCCCCGGTGATCGCGGCGGCCTCCCTGAAGGTCCTCGACCTCCTGGAGTCCGCGGGCGACCTGCGCGAGCAGCTCGCCGCGAACACGGCGCTCTTCCGCTCGCGGATGACCGAGGAGGGCTTCGACGTCCTGCCCGGTGACCACGCCATCGCCCCGGTCATGATCGGCGACGCGGCCGTCGCGGGCCGCATGGCCGAACTGCTCCTGGAGCGGGGCGTGTACGTGATCGGCTTCTCGTACCCGGTGGTCCCGCAGGGCGCGGCCCGCATCCGCGTGCAGTTGTCCGCGGCGCACTCCACGGAGGACGTGAACCGCGCGGTGGACGCCTTCGTGGCGGCGCGCGCGGAGCTGGGGGAGTCGGGCGGGGCCTGAGGCGGTCCTCCGGCCGCGCGGTTTCCGGCTCGCGTCGGTGCCGGGGCACCAGGCGGGCACCTCCGTCGGCCTGCCGCCGCGCCGCGGGCGCCTACGCGCACCGCGGCTCAGCCGGTCAGCGCCTCGGTGATCTGGCGGGTGGTCTGCGCGGCGACCCGGGGGTCGGTGGCGGCGTAGGAAGTGTAGGCGTTGAGGCCGGTGGCCAGGGCCCAGCCCCGGCCCCGGAGCCAGGTGGCGTCGTCCACACCGAGCGCCGCGCGGAACACGGCCCGGCTCCCGGCCGACATCAGGGTGAAGGCGATGGTCAGGTCGCAGGCCGGGTCGCCGACACCCAGCTCGCCGAAGTCGATGACCGCGCTGAGGCGTCCGTCGACGGTCAGCAGGTTGCCGGTGTGGAAGTCGCCGTGGAACCAGACCGGGGGCCGGTCCCACGCGGTCGCGGCGAGCGCCGCGTCCCAGAGCCCGGCCATGGCCGGGCCGTCGAACACGCCGCCGACCTCGGCGATGGCGGCCCGCGTGTCGAGGTCGCGGTCGGCGAGGTGGTTGAGGGTGAGCGACTCGCGGGAGCCGGTAGAGCCGGTAGAGCCGGTAGAGCCGGTATGGCTGGTATCGCCGGGGTCGGAATCGCCCGTGCGGTCACTCCGCTGCCCCGGGGCCCCGGGGGTCCCGCATGCCTGGAGTGCCGTGAGGAACTCCGCCAGCCGAACGGCGGCGCCCGGCGAGTCGCCCAGCATCTCCGTGGTCGCCACCTCGCCCTCAAGCCAGCGGGTCACCGCCCATTGCCAGGGGTAGCCGAGGCCGGGCTCGCCCACCTCCACCGGTTCGGGGACGGCCAGGGGCAGCTGCGGGGCGAGCCGCGGGAGCCACGTGAACTCCTTCTCTGCCTGCCCGATGGCCCCGGGGTGCCGGGGCAGCCGGACGGACAGCTCATCGCCGAGACGGTGGATCACATGGTCCGAGCCGGCCGGGTCGAGCGGCTCCAGCGGCAGTCCGGCCCACTGCGGGAACTGCGCGTCGACCAGTCGCCTGACCAGAGCCGTGTCGATCACCGGACGCGGGCCGACGCTGCTCTCGGCTCTCTCGTCTCTCTCGGCTCTCCCGTCTCTCGCGGTCGTTTCGGTTGTCTCGGTACCCGCGGTGCTTTCGGTCGCCAAGTCGGCTCCTCGCGGTGGTCACCCGCTCGTGCTGGGCGTCGGGGCGGAGGGACGCCATCATCACAGCGCCCGCCGAGCAGCCTGTCGACCGAATTTCCGGGGCGGGCGCGGGGCCCCGGCGACCGGTGGCGCGCCGGAGGCCGGCGGTTTGGGAGAATCAGCCGCATGATCGAAGCACGGCGGCTGCACATCCTCCGGGCGGTGGCCGACCACCGCACGGTCACGGCCGCCGCCGCCGCGCTCTACCTCACCCCTTCCGCGGTGTCCCAACAGCTCACCGCCCTGGAGCAGGAGACCGGCCACCGTCTGGTCGACCGCTCGGCGCGCGGCGTACGCCTGACGGCCGCCGGAGAGATCCTCCTCACGCACACCAACGCGGTCCTCGCCCAGCTGGAGCGGGCCGAGGCCGAGCTCGCCGCGTACGACTCCGGCGAGGCGGGCACGGTCACCGTCGCGTCCTTCGCCACCGGCATCGGCCTGGTCGTCGCCCCGGCCCTGGCCCGCCTCGCCGACACCGCGCCCGGCATCCGGGTGCGCGTCCAGGACGCGGAGGGCGACGCCAGCCTCCCGATGGTGCTGGACCGCCAGGTCGACGTCGCGGTCGCCGTGGAGTACCGCGGCGCGCCGGGCGCGGACGACCCCCGGCTGACCCGCGTCCCCCTCTACGCGGAGCCGTTCGACGCGGTGCTCCCGCTCGGCCACCGGCTCGCCGACGCCGACCGGGTGCCGCTGGCCGAGCTGGCCAAGGACGCCTGGATCGGTCCCTTCGCCGGAAACCCCTGCCACGACGTGGTCGTCCTCGCCTGCGAACAGGCCGGGTTCCAGCCCGTGCCGGAGCACTGGTCGGACGACTTCCGCGCGGTGGTGGCGCTCGCCTCGGCCGGCGCGGGCGTCGCCCTCGTGCCGCGCTCGGCGCTGCGCGGCATGGACGTGTCCGGCGCGGTGGTGCGTCCGGTGCAGGGCGCGGCGCCGACGCGCAAGGTGTTCGCGGCGGTGCGGTGCGGGGCGGAAGGCCACCCCCTGATCCGCCCGGTCCTGGCGGCGCTCGGAGAAGCCGCGGCGGGCTGAGGCGGACAGGAAACACCCTTGCCCGGCATCTCATATACGGGCTAGCGTGCCAGATATGGAACATGAAGGAGTCGACGCGCGTCTCGCCGCCCGGCTGTCCGAGCTGCGAGCGGAACGCGGCTGGTCCCTGGGGGAGCTGACCGAACTGAGCGGCATCAGCCGCTCCACCCTGTCCCGGGCCGAGCGCGCCGAGATCAGCCCCACCGCCGCCCTCCTGAACCGCCTCTGCGCCGTCTACGAACGGACCATGTCGCAGCTCCTGAGCGAGGTGGAGGCCGAGCCCGCGCAGTTGGTGCGCGCGGTCGACCAGACGGTCTGGGCGGATGACGAGGCGGGGTTCATGCGCTGGGCGGTGTCCCCGCCGCACATCGGAATGCGCGGCGAGCTGGTCGAGGCCCGCCTGCAACCGGGCGCCGACATCGCGTACGACCGGCCTGCGGTGCCCGGCCTGGAGCAGCACATCTGGGTGCTCGAAGGCGCCCTGGAGATCACGGTGCAGGGCGACGCACACACCCTGCGCACCGGCGACTGCCTGCGCTTTCGCCTGTGGGGCGCGTCGCGCTTCCGCTGCGTGGGCGAGCAGGCCGTGCGGTACGCGCTGGTGGTGGTGAAGCCGTGAGAGGGGTGCCGGCGTCCGGAGCGGCGGCCTCGGAGGTGGCGTCCGCGGAGGCGGCCGCTCCGGGGGAGGCAGCGCCGGAGGCGGTTTCCCGGAAGTCGGCCCCCGCGGAATCCGCTGCCCGGAAGCCGGCCCTTGGAGGAGCCGCTTCCTCAAAGCGGGCCTCTACGGGTACCGCTTCCCCGAAGGCGGCCTCTACGGAAGCCGCTTCCCTGGAGCCGACTTCTGCCGGTGCCGCTTCCCCGAAGGTAGCCCCTGGGGAAGCCGTCGCCCTGAAGGCGGCCTGTGGGGAAGCCGTCTCCCTGAAGGCGGCCTATGGGGAAGCCTTCTCCCTGAAGGCGGCCTCTACGGAGGCGGCTTCCCCGGAGCCGGCCTCTACGGGAGCCGTCTTTGCGGAGCTGGCCTCTACGGAAGCGGCTTCCCCGGAGCCGGCCTCTACGGAAACCGTCTCTCCGGAGCCGGCCTCAACGGAAGCGGCTCCCCCCAAGCCCGCCTCTACGGAAGCCGCCTCCGTAGAGACATCCCCTACGGACACGACCACCGAAGGCGCAGCCTCCAAGGGTTCGGCTTCCGTCCGGCAGGACACCGTCACCCGGCTCGACGCCGCCCTGCTCCTCGACCACGCGGACGGTCTGGGCGACCTGCTCGCCGACACCGTGCGCAGCGGCGCCTCGCTCGGTTTTCTCGCCGGTCTGGAGCGCGCCGAGGCGTCCGCCTGGTGGCGCGGACTCGCCGTGGCCGTCGAGTCCGGCGGCCTCGCCGTCTGGACCGCACACGACGGGACGAGGGTCACCGGCACCGTCAGTGTCGCCTTCGCCGACAAGCCGAACGGCCGCCACCGCGCCGACCTCGCCAAGCTGATGGTCCACCCCTCCGCGCGCGGACGGGGTCTCGCCCGCCGGCTCCTGGCCACCGCCGAGAAGGCGGCGGCGGACGCGGGCGTCACCCTGCTCGTCCTCGACACGGAGACCGGCAGCCCCGCCGAGAGCCTCTACGGGAGGGCGGGTTGGACCCGGGCCGGGACCATCCCCGATTACGCGACGGACCCGGCCGGGAACCTCCACCCGACGACGCTCTTCTACAAGCGGCTCACCTGAACGCCCCGCCGAGCCACCGGACCCCGCTCACGTACCCCTGGGCCGGCTCGGCCGACGGACGGTTACCGGTCGTCGGGGGCCGCATGAGGCGCCGCAGGTGGGGGAGGCTGAGCCGCAGGAACCACCACCCAAGGAAACCAAGGCAAGCCCGACCGCAGGAAGCCACCCCAGGGAGCCCGCGCGATGCCCCACCAGACCGACGACACCACCCCGAGCGCCACCTGCACGGCAGGCCTGCTCAACGCGGCGGACGGCACGCCCGTCGCCACGTACACCTGGCTGCCGGCCGACGGCAGGCCGCGCGCCTACGTCCAGATCGCCCACGGCGCCGCCGAACACGCCCTGCGCTACGACCGCTTCGCCCGCCACCTGACCGCCCACGGCTACGGCGTGGTGGCCTCCGACCACCGTGGCCACGGCGCGACCGCGCAGGCCACCGGCGGTTACGGCGTGACCTCCGCAGCGGACGGCGCCTCGGGCGCCGACAGCTGGCGGGCGATCGTCGACGACCTCAAGGCCATCGGCGACCAGGTCCGCACCCTGCACCCGGGGACGCCGTTCTTCCTGCTGGGGCACAGCCTCGGCTCGATGCTCGCGCGGGACTACGCACAGGAGTACGCGGACGGCCTCGCGGGCGTGATCCTCTCCGGCACGTTCCGCTCGCTGCCCGGCGCCGATCCGGCCGGTGCCGTCGCCCGCCTGGAGCACGAGGTCGCCGAGCGGGGCCGCGCCGCGGCCTCCTCGTACATCCCCGACCTCTTCGCCTCGCTCAACGACCCCTTCCCGCGCCGCACCGGCTTCGAGTGGCTCTCCAGGGACGAGGCCGAGGTCGACGCGTACGTCGCCGACGAGCGCTGCGGGTTCGCCTTCTCCGCGGGACTCTGCCTGGACTGGGTACGCGCCGTACGCAAGATCAACGACCCGCGCAACCTCGCCCGCGTTCCCGCCGACCTGCCGATCCACGTAGCCGTCGGCGAGCAGGACCCCTGCAACCAGCGGATGACCCTGGTCCACGAACTCCTGGAGGACTACCGGTACACGGGTGTGGAGGACCTGACGTGGAAGGGCTACCCCGACGCGCGCCACGAGATCCTCAACGAGACCAACCGGGACGAGGTGCAGGAGGACCTCACGGCCTGGCTGGACAAGCGGGTGCTGTGAGCCGGGCCGGTGACTCCGCGGCTGTCAGTGGCGTTGGCTACGGTTCGTGCCATGTCGAAGTCCAGATCCCGGGCCCGCGTCACCTCCGATGACGTGCGCCGCATCGCCCTCGCCCTGCCGGACACGGTGGAGAAGATCGCGTGGAGCATGCCCACGTTCCGTGTCGCCGGAAAGATGTTCGTGACCGTCCCGGACGACGAGACGTCGATCGCGGTGCGCTGCCCGAAGGTCGAGCGGGACGAACTGGTCCTCGCCGAGCCGGACAAGTTCTGGGTCGCCGCCCACGAGGCGGGCTCCGCGTGGGTGCGGGTGCGCCTCGCGGCACTGGACAAGGAGGAGCTCACCGACATCCTGGCCGACTCCTGGCGCCAGGCCGCGCCGCCCGGGCTCCTGGAGGAGCACCCCGAGTTGGGGGTTCCCACCCCGGAGTGAAGCGCGTGCCGGCAGGTCGCGGCGCAGCCGCGTCGGCACTCACGGCGTTGCCTGCCGGCGGCCCGTCACGACGTACGTCCTGGCCCGTCACGACGTACGGCACCGGCACATCACGACGTGCGTACGGAAGCCCGCTCGCCCAGGAAGTCGCTGATCCGCCCGCGCAGCGACCCCGCGTCGAGGCCGTGGGCGGCCAAGTGCTCCTCGACCTGACCGTAGCGGCGCAGCTCGCGGCGGCCCACGCCGAGGGCGAGCACACGGTGCGGCACATCGGCGAGCGCGTCGTTCACCGCGCCGGTCGAGGTTCCGGCGAGGTACGGCTCGACGACCACCACATCGGCGGAGTCCGCGGCTCCGGCGGCCCGGCGCAGCGCCCGCGCGTCGAAGGGCCGCACGGTGGTGGCGTAGAGCACGCTCACATCGAGCCCCTCCGTCGCGGCGAGGACCTGGTCAAGCAGCGGTCCGACGGCGACCACCACGCCTCGGCGCCCTTCGCGCACGGTCAGGAACCGCTCGCCGTCGACGGGCAGGGCCCGCGTGTTGGACTGCACGGACAGGCGTACGTACACCTTGTCGTCGCCCGCCGCGACGGCGTCCCGCAGGAGTGTCTCGGCCTCGTCGGGGTGGCCCGGCACGTGCACGGTCCAGCCGTCGAGGGTGTCGAGCAGCGCGACGTCGCCGGGCGCCATGTGCGTGAAGCCCCCGGCGGGCCAGTCGAAGGACGCCGCGGCGCTCACGAGGACGCCGCCGAGCCCCTGGTGCCCGAAGTCGAGCTTGATCTGCTCGAAGGGCCGCTCCACCAGGAAACTCGCGAAGGTGTGCACCACGGGCCGCAGCCCTGCGAGCGCGAGCCCGGCGCCCGCGCCGACGAGCAGTTGCTCCCTGATGCCGACGTTGATCACCCGGTCGGGGTGCTTGCGCATCGCCTCTGCGAAGGCGTCCTTGCCGATCTCGGCGAGAACGACGGCGACGCGCGGATCCTCGTCCAGCAGCCGCGAGACGACGGGGGCGAAGCGGTCACGCATGGTGTCCATGACGAAACGGTCCTTCCGAAGGTAGGGGTGGGTGAGGGGGTGCCGCGGGTCAGGCTCACGCGCTCTTGGGCTCGCCCGAGAACTCCTTGGGCTCGACCCGGGCGACCACCACCCGCGGCCGTCCCGGGTGCGGTGCGGTGTAGGCCGCGTACAGCGCGTCGTGATCCCGCCCGTCGACGGTCGCGGTGGACCACCCGGCGGCTTCGAAGCGGGCGGCGATCCCGCCGGGCCTGGCGTAGCTGGCGGAGGCGTTGTCGATCACGAGGGCGTGCAGCTGTTCGAGGCCGGCCGGCCCGGCGTAGGCGATGGCCTCGTGATTGCTGCCCTCGTCCATCTCCGCGTCCCCGACGAGCACCCACACGTGGGGAGAGGTGAGGCCCTGCGCCTTCAGCCCGAGTGCCGTCCCCACGCCGATCGGCAGCCCGTGCCCGAGGGACCCGCTGCCGATCTCGGCCCCGGGCACCAGCAGCCGGTCCGGGTGGTGCCCGAGCGGCGAGTCGTACGCCCCGAAGCCCTCCAGCCACGCGACGGGCAGGAAGCCCTTGGCGGCGAGGACGGCGTAGTAGGCCATGGGCCCGTGCCCCTTGGACAGCAGGAACCGGTCACGCGTGGGGTCCTCGGCCCGTTCCGGTGTGACGCGGAGCACACGGTCGTAGAGCACCCAGAGGGCGTCCAGCGTCGAGGTGGCGGCGGGTCCGTGCTTCTCGTCCCCGGTCATCAGTCCCATGAGGCGGGGCAGGTCTGCGTATCCGTATGCGCGTTCCGTGGTCGTCGTCATGCGAGGAATCGTGCGACCTCAACCGCACTTGAGGTCAAGGGGTGGCCGATGGCGAAAGGGGTGAGCGATCACCAGTCAGAGTGCGGTATTGTTTCCGTGCGCGTTCGGCCAGGGAGAAACCCCAGGTCACACGGGCAACGGGACGTGGCGCAGCTTGGTAGCGCACTTGACTGGGGGTCAAGGGGTCGCAGGTTCAAATCCTGTCGTCCCGACTCGAAAGAGTCGCAGGTCAGGGGCCGTTTCAGAGAGATCTGAAACGGCCCCTTGATCGTTGTCGGGGCAGCTGGGGGGACCAATCCCCAGGATTCGCGACGCACCTTGACCCGGTCCAGGTGCGCCACTGGTCACAAACCGGCAGCGTGGACGGAGCCTGCCGATGCCGGGCAGGCGGATTCGGTCTCGTGGACAGCGGCGGCCTTGCCGTAGGGGCTTCGAGGCCGGTCAGCAACGGGCGGGTGGTCCTGAGTCGGCTCCGAGTCGCTCCCGCGAGGCCTCGCGCCGGGTCTCCGCGTCGAGCGCGGAGCGGAGACGATCTGCGTACGGCAGGTCTCCGTACCGGGTCAACCAGCTGGTTGCCAGGTGCACCACGTGGACTCTCTGGCTCGGCGAGAGTGCCGGGAGGGAGAGCAGATCCTCGATGACCAGACGTACCTTCGGTCCCATGTCGTGCTCTGCGAGCCAGCTCAGGGCGCTGTCGACGGCGCGGGACCGTCGGTTCTCGTCGAGGGCCGGGTGGCGCAGGACACCGGAGAGCACGGAGCGGGACTTCATCGACCGGTCGGTGCTCAGGCGGTCAAGAGCGATGTCGATGCCGGTGCGCGCCTGCTCGACGGACAGGTCCGGGCGGGTGAGGAAGGAGGCGAGCACCGGGCGCTGGACCTTGCCGCCGTGGCAGGCGAGCCACCGCAGGCTGACGTCCGCGAGGGACCGTGCCTGATCGCGCGTCAGTCCATCGCGCAGGCTGAGCATGACGGCCATGAGCACGTGATCATCCGGATGTGTGAGGAGCGCGGCGCATCCGAGACGGACGGCACGCTGTACCTGTGCGGACGGGAGGTCCGGCACGTGCAGGAGGGCGCCTAGAACGGAACCGAACGCCTCGTGGTTCGGGCGTCCGTCGAGCCACGTGAAGGCGAGCGTGACGGCGGTCCGAGCCTGGTCCTGGGTGAGTGCCTCACAGTGGATGAGCAGGCGAAGGAGTATGGCCGGCGCGGACTGGGCGTCAGGCTGCGACCTCAGTCGTTCCAGGAGAAGGGCGGCGGCGTCCGCCACGCTGTCGGCGGACAGCAACGTGTCCAGGACGCGGGAGCCTGCCGGGTGGTCGGCAGGGCCCTCCGCCGCCCACCAACGGGCGATGGCGGTCATCCTGGGACGCAGCTCCGGCGGGCACCCGTCCGTGGACAGGAGTTTTCGCACGACACGGCCCGTGCTCGGGTACACCTGTGCCGTCTCCAGCCAGTCCAGCGCGCTTCGGAACAATGTCGCGCGGGCCGGGTCCGGGAGACGGTCGTCTTCGAGCAGAGCACACAGTTCCGGACCGATGTTCGAGCCCGCGCGCGTACCGGAACGCAGCCACACGAGGCCGTGGTCCACGAGTTTTCGACGGGCGACCGTATCGATGTCCGCACGCTGGAGGAATGCACGGATCACGGATGCGACTCCGAGGGACCGGTACGGAGTGAGCCACGCCAGTACGCCCGCCACCACTCTCTCCAGTCGATCCCCGGAGTGGTTCATGCCGAGCAGGCGTTTCAACAGCGCGGGCGTATGACGCCAGTCGGGCCGGGAAGACACCCACGTGAGGGTGGAGTCGACCACCAGGTCCTCGGTCCTCGGCGAGAGGTCGGGGCGCTCGATCAGGGCGAGCAGGAGATGCTCCGTGTCGGTCTGTCCGCCCCGGCGAACGAGCCATCCGAGGGAGGCCTCGACGAGGAACGCGGGAGCGGGATCCATGCCCCTCAGGGCGGCGGTGAGGAACGGCTGCGCGGTGAGGTCGGCCTCGGCGCGGGAGAGCCACGGAGCAACCAGCGTGTTCCACACGGAGCGGTCGAACCCTTGCCAGGGCCGGCTCGTCACCATCCTCAGCAGCGTCTGGCCGCCGTCGTCACCGGTGTCCGCCAAGAGCTGGCCGAGCGGATCCACGTGGGCCGTGAGCCATTCCCCGCAGAAGCGTTCCAGGGCGGCGATCCGGTGGGCGGGGCCATGCGCTGCCATGTCGACGGCCAGCCGTCGGAGATGGCCGGTGAAGACGGAGAACGTACGGGCATGCCGCGTGAACGCGTCAAAGAGTGCACCGGCAGCGGCTGCGTCGATGCTCCAGCCGGGAGAAGGCATCAGTGACTGCAACAAGAGTTCGTCGGTGACGATGTCGTGCACCACGACGAGCTGACCGCCCACCTCATCGAGCCACCCGAGAGAGATCAGCGTGTCGACGACACGCCGTCCTCCGAACGGAACGTCCAGCACACCAGCCACCCTGAGAAATGTGTCGATGGCCTGTTCGACGACCATCCGGGGCTGCGGGCTGGCCGCGACCGCCACGGTGAAGGCCTGCTGCTCGATGGCAGGCGTGGTGACACCCAAGAGGGAGGGGCTGGGTGCGGGGCTCACGGCGAGCGCGTCCCTGCGCATGCCCTCACGCAGCCAGTCCAGCAGCTCACCGGGCCGGACCGATGCCGCCACCCCCGGTGTGTGCTGGGCCAGCCCCTGCTCCTCGATCGCCCGCGCGATCAACAGCGCGATCACCGGACGCCGCCCGCAGAGCTGGGACAGCGCCTCGTTCCCCCACCGGCGCAAGGTTTCAGGTGCCGCGCGGCGGACTACCTGGTCGATGATCGCGGACTGGTGTGGCCAGTCCTCTCGTACATAGATCTCGTCGAGCACTCGGCTGCTGCCACGGAGCTGAACCGTGTGCAGGGATCCGGGCCGCACCGAGGCCAGGCACGCCACGCTCACACCACGTCGCTTGGCCTCCGGGATCAGCTCGTCGGCGAGGACGCGCAGGTCGACCTGTGAGCAGGCGTCGAGGTAGTCCAGTACCACCAGCACCCATCGGCGGGCGCACGAGAAGATGGACGCGGCCACGTCGTCGACCGTCACGGCGCTGTCGGGCTGGACGTGCAGGACGTGCCAGCCCGCGCGGTCCGCCCGGTGCGCGACCTCGAAGCACGTCCGTGTCTTGCCCGAACCGGCTGGTCCGACCAGCAGCGCCCCTCGTGAACGGCCGGCGCTCAGCCGGGCGAACAGGTGGTCCGGATGGGAGGGGTGGTCCATCCCGGGATGGACGAAGGGCAAGTGCTCCTCGTCGAGAAAGCTGCGTCGTCCGAGCAGGCGCCGCATGACCTCGGCATGAGTGTGTACGCGACCGCGCGCGGCTGGGTCGAACGGCGTCGGTACGACGTCCTCCGGTGGCATCGGCTCCACCCCGTGCTCTGCCAGCAGGCGCACGAATTCAGGATCTCGGGACACCTGGGAGAGGTCGGTCGCCGTGAGGCTCGCCGCGCCGGATGGAACGTGGTGGCTCGTGCACACGCCGACGAGAACGCCGTCGTGCGTGATGACCCCTGCTCCGGACACCCCCCGCCAGGGAGATCCGCTTGACTCCACCGGCGCAGGGCTGCTGAGGGACAGCTCCATCTCATGGCTCCCCAGGAAGGATCCCAGAAGGATTTTCCCGGTCAGCTGACGGGTTTCGGGCACTTCCTGACGCGACGCGTGGTCGGGGAACCCGATCGCGACGAACGGTACCGCCTCCACGGTTCGGGGCAGGACGCCCCACCGGGCGGGAGGGATGACGGGCCCGCCCTCCCCGAGAACCAGGAGGGCGAGGTCCACCTCGTCGATCCGGTGCCGCAGCACCGCGGTGACCTGAAGCCTCCGCGTGGGCTGCCCCGGAAGTCTCACCTCATAGCTGTCAGCAGGCTTGGCGAAGCCGTGGCCGGCGCAGATGGCCAGTCGTGAGGCGAGGATGAATCCGGAAGCGGCGAATCGAGGGACGCCGTCGGAGCCACGGCGCACCACCATGGCCACACGCTTCAAGGGCTGCTGCCCGGCGATCAGATCAGCCACGGCCGACGCCACTCCTGAAGGACCGACTCATCCACGAGCTCAGTCCTCCAGAACGGCTCCACGCCCTGAATCCGTCAGGACGGAGCCGCCGTCAGTCGTCTCGGCCGAGAGTTCCAAAGAGACGGTGTGCGTGGTGGAGACGCCCTCGGTCGCCTTGCCGCCGGCCGACAACACCCAGAACTTGACCCCGCCCTGGGCCTCTGCCGATGCTGTCACCGCGACCTGTACGTCGAGCTTGACCGACTGCACTCGCAGCCGGACCGGTTGACCCTCGGCGTCTGCCATCGCCTGCGCCAACTCACCACGCAGTGCCTTGATTGTCTCCGCCAGGCCGATCTCCACCCGTGTCCCCCTCATCCGAACCGCTCCCGGCCGCCCTCGTGCCCATACGTCGATGGCGGTGAAGACGGCCTACGTGATCGCCCGACGATGGTAGAGGGTCGGGCCGGAAGGCGTTGAAGGCGGCGTCGCAGCGCCGCCACTCTCGGCGACAGGCACGTGCACTTGTGGAAACCGGCCCTTGATCATTCGGTCTGCTGCTGGGCCGCTGCGTCCGACGGGTGGAAGTTGATGCGTTCCCTGATGACGGGGAAGCCGGCCTCGGCGAAGTTCGCGGCCATGGGGAAGTTGCCCCGGTCCGTCGCCCCGCCGACGAACTCCGCGCCCCGCTCGACGAGGAAGTGGGTGCACTCCGCGAGGAGGTCGTAGGCATAGCCGCGACCGCGCTGTTCCGGGACGACTCCGATGAAGCCGATGGTCGGGCCGGAGGGGTTGTGGGCCGGGATGTGGATGCCGGCCAGGTCGCCCTCCGGTGTGTACGCGGTCTGCCACCACTCCCGCGGGGAGGGGCACCAGTGGAAGAAGTCGAGTTCCTCCTGGGCGGCCTGGTCGAGGCCGCCCTCCGCGATGGCCCGGAGCGCGTGGGCGTCCAGGGTGACGGAGTGGATGCGGCGCAACGCGTCGAAGAACACGGTGTCGTCGGGTTCGGCGCTGAAGCGCAGGCGCCCGGGCCGGTCGGGCAGACCTCGCTCCGGGGTCCAGCGGTAAAGGAAGCGTTCCACCAAAAGTTCGTATCCCGCGGCTCGTGCGGCGGCGAAGCGCGACTCGGCGCCGGCGCGCAGGGCGGTCTCCTCCCGCCAGCCGCCGGGCAGGTTGATCTCCAGTTCGACCTGCCAGGGAGCGGAGCGCAGGAGCTCGGCCCCGGCCTCCTCCTCGCCCTCGGCCACGTCGAACCAGTTGATGTTCATGGGCTCCGCGTCGTCGGGGCCGCCCCACCACGCGCCGCGTGCGACGACCTCGCCGTCGCGCAGGGCGACGCGCTTCCAGTCGGGGCGGAACCGGGTACGCCGATGGGCTTCACGGGCGCCCAGGGGGTCGGGGAGTGCGTCGAAGAGATGGGCGTCGCTCGCGGAGAGCGCGCGGATGACCACACCGGTCATGGATTCCTCCGGGATACAGCTGACGTGGAGCGCTCCCGGTCAGAACTCACGAACCACGCCGGGACAGCGGAAAGAGGGAGCGCCGGAAAGGTGTGAACCGCACAACACTCGCCTCCTTCCTTCGTCTCAGGGCATGGGAGCCACACACTAAGGGAGACATCGAGGCTCCGTCCACGGATTTCCGCACGCCCCTGACCCTCGTACGCGTCGGCGTCAGTCCTCGTCGCCCGGTGCCGGGTGGCCCCCGTGGGCCGCGGGTGGTGCGGGGCGGTAGCCGGGGTGGGTCCACAGGTCTCCGGGGCCCGGCTGGACAGAGCCCATTGGTAGTCGTACTCGCCGGGGCGGGCGGACTTGCACTGGCCGCGGAAGTGCGGCTCGTTCTCCCAGGAGATGGTCGCCGCGTCGCCGGTGGCGGCGGCCTCGTGCAGGGCGTCGGCGACATCCGGGTGGATGTCCGCCAGTTCGCGGGGGAACATCTCCACGCGTTCGCGCAGTGAGGAGGAGGCCACGCGGGTCCGTAGTCGTAGGCGTAGGCCGCGCGCGGCAGCCGGTCGGTCAGGGTGACGCCGCCCATGCCGGTGCCCTTCCAGAAGGGCGTGTCGACGACGAGCGCGGTGTGGGCGCAGGGCCAGTAGCTGGTCCGGCGTATGGCCTGCCACAGGCGGGGACCGAAGGGGGACGCGGTCGTGTCGTGGCCGGTGACGCGGACCGCGGTTTCCGGTCACCGGTGCCTGGTCTCCGGCCGCCGATGCCCTACTGGCCCTGCCGGTTCACCTCGAACCGGCAGGGCCTTTCGCGCTGAGCGGCAATGTTCCAACGTGGGTGGGGGGTTCCCGGCCGCCCGCGTCGTCGGTGCCCTGGTCTGTGCAAGCGGTTCCTGATACGTACGGTGCGTGCCGAACGGATACACGTACATAACCGCGCGTCCCCGAGTGCCGGAGGTCCGTCATGGGCAAGCGCTTCACACGCCAGCACCTCGGCCCGGTGGCCCTGCTGCCCCTGATCGTTCTGATCGCCACCGCCCTGCTCGGTGCGGGCCTGGCTCCGGCCGCTGCGCGGGGAACGGAGAGCAGGCGCACCGGCACCGATGTAGATGCCGTCACGGGGGCCGCTTCCGGCAGCGAATCCGCCCCCGCCCCCACCGCCGCCGGCATCCCCCGCCTCACCGACACCCGCGGACGCACACTCACCCTGCGCGGCTGGAACGTCGAGGACAAGATCCACCGCGGCCCGGACGCCCTCAGCGCGATCACCGAGCGGCACTTCGCCGACTTGCGGGCCCACGGCTTCAACTTCGCCCGCCTGCTGGTCTTCTGGGACGACCTGGAGCCGCGACGCGGGCGCTACAGCGAAACGTACCTGCGCAAGATCCGGCGCATCCTCGACTGGGCGCACGAGCACGGCGTCCACGTCGTCATCGACGCCCACCAGGACGTGTTCGGGCCCGCGTTCGGCCACCGCGGGATACCGGCGTGGGCGACGCGCACCGACGGGCTGCCGTTCACCCCGCACCCCGACGACTGGTTCGCCGAGTACTTCGAACCCGCCGTCCAGCGCGCCTTCACCCATCTCTACGAGGACGCGGACCTGCGGCGCGCGCAGGCCCGCATGTGGCGCCTGCTGGCGGACCGCTTCGGCGGGCACCCCGCGGTGTTCGGCTACGACCTGATCAACGAGCCGATGGGGGAGGTGCGCGCGGGCGAGGACCTGGCGAGTGCCGCACGCCGCATCGAGGCGACGCAGCTCACCCCGATGTACCGCCGCCTGGCCGCCGCCATCCGCACCCGGGACCGCTCGCACCACCTGTTCATCGAGGCGACCCCGATCGTCGGCGAAGGCGTGCCCACCGGCCTGGGGCGCGTCCCCGACGAACGTGTCGTCTACGCCCCGCACTTCTACGACACCGCGATGGAGGCGGGCGCCGACTACGACCCGGCGGCCGGGTGGATCACGGCGTACGAGAAAGCCGTCACCGCGTACCCGCGCGAGCACGCGGTTCCCGTCGTGGTGGGCGAGTGGGGCCCGCTGAACAGCGGCCTGCCGAACATGCGCCGCTTCCACGACGACGCGCTCGCCTCCTTCACCCGCTACTCCTCGGGCTGGGCGGCCTATGTCTGGTGCTACGGCGGCGGCTACTGCGCCCTCGACCGTGACGGCCGCTTCCGTACGAACAAGGAGCGCACCGCCACGCCGTACGCCCCGGCGGTCGCGGGCACCGTGCGCGCCGACACCCACGACCCGGCCCGCGCGACGTACCGCCTCGCCTACCGGTCGACGCGCCGCCCCGGCACCACCGTGCTGTCCCTGCCGCCGAGCACCACCGGCTGGCGGATCGAGGTGTCGGGCCGCACGGCACACTCCAGCGGCCGAAGTGTGCCGCCCGGGCAGGCGCGACAGGTCCGTGTGTGGGCGTCCGGTGGGGCGGAGGTGGAGGTGACGGTGCGGCCGGGCTCCGGCCGCCGGGGCTGAGACCCGGGGGCGTCCCGACACGGCGACGGTTCAGTAGTCCGCGAAGGAGTTCGGCCCCGGCCAGGGGCCCTGAGGCGGCCTTGCCGGTGCCGCCGCCCGATCGCTTTCAGGCGGCTCGGCTGACGTCCAGCCGCTCGGACGACGGCTCGTATCCGGCCGCCCTGTAGGTGGCGACGGCGGCGGCGTTCGAGCTCGGGGTGCTGACGAGTGCGCTCGATGCGCCCAGTTCACGCAGCGTGGCCGCAGCGGCGACGCTGATCGCCGTTCCGAAGCCGCGACCGCGGTGGTCGGCGTGCACGCCCATCGGCTCCAGCAGGCCGGGTTTGCCGGGGCCGGCCGACCAGACCGTCGCCGCGGCCACCGCGTTGCCCCGGTCGTCGTAGCCGATCAGGCAGCGGGCATCGGCGTAGACCGGCCCGGCCGCGAGGACGTGCCAGACCTCCTCGGTGAACCACGGGCTGCCGAACGCCGAGCGGTGCACTGCCGTCCGCACCCCCGCCGTCTGCGGACCGGCTGCCTCGATCCGCAGGCCGCAGTCCTCCACCGGCTCCGAGAGGTCGCGGCGCAGCGGCGTCCACGGCTCGTCCAGATGCCAGCCCGCCTCCAGGAGGACCTCACGGAGCAGGGCACCGTCGGGGATTTCGAGGCCGACCTTCCCGGGCGGCAGAACCCCGCGCTCCGGATCATCGAGGTCCGCCAGCATCCGGCGTGCCAGATCGTGGTCCTGCCGCAGGTCCGGCGCGGTCGTCAGACGCAGCACATCAGGGCCGTCCAGATATCCGACGGCGATGATCCGTCCGTCCACGCTCCAGGTGCGGACGGCCGCGGCCAGCCTCTCCGCACCCAGCGCCCAGGCCCAGCCGAGATCTCCCGGATGGAGTTGCAGAGGCGTGCGGTCGTCCTGCCATACGCGGAGGGCATCCACGGCTCCGGTCAACCCGTCGACACCGGGCTCGTTCAGCGCGATCGTCATGCCACGCAGCACACACCATCGGGGCGACCGGCCGCACCTGGTTTTACTCGGCCCGTCAGATCGACGGGACACTCTCACAACGAGAGCGCCGCGGGTCGAGGCGTTGCACCGTACTGCTGCGCGGCAGCGCCCTTTTCTGCGCGGCACGGGCAGAAAAGGCTGGCCAGGAGATGCACACTGGGACCGCACGCCAACCGGCCCTCTTGCAAGGGGTGTTGCGCAGTCCCTTACGATCGCCTGGCCACCTCCTCCCCCCCCCATAACCCGGAGCCGAGCCGCACTCACGGAGACCGTGACGAGGACGCCCAGAAGCAGGACGGCCGATGAAGAGTTCTGAGCCCGCGAGACAGGCACCGCCCGCCGTCGAACCGGCTCTGGGCAGGCGCCGGTTCCTCGGCTACGTACTGGCGGCACCGACCCTGATGGCCGCCGCGGAGCTCGCGCCCGCGCCCCAGGCGTCGGCCGCCGTCGGCGCACAGCCGGCCGCCTCGGGAATCCCTTCCGCGGACATCACCGAGATCGTCGACCTCAACGACGCACTGACCCTGGCGGCCCTGCCGACATCCGCCCTGATCACGGTCCAGGTGAACAAGGACGGCACCGTGTCCTTCGCGCTGCCGAGGGCCGAGGTGGGCCAGGGCATCACCACCTCGACGGCGATGCTGATCGCCGAGGAGATGGACGTACCGCTCGACCAGGTGCGGGTCACACTCGCGGACGCCCGCCCGGAGCTGCTGTTCAACCAGCTCACCGGCGCGTCCAACACCACCGTCGCGACCTACACGCCGATCCGTGTCGCCGCCGCCATCGCGCGCAGACGCCTGCTGGAGGCCGCGGCGACCGAACTGCGCGCGCCCGTGGAGGAGTTGACGATCAAGGCCGGAGTGGTCACCGGCCCGGCAGGCGAGAGCCGCACCTTCCGCGACCTGGCGGAGAAGGCCGCGGCGACGACGACACAGACGGTCACCGCCGAACTCAAGACCGCCGACCGGTTCACCGTCATCGGCACGCCACAGGGGCGGATCGACGCGCTCGCCGCGGTCACCGGACGCAAGAAGTTCGCGATGGACCTCACCGTGCCGGACGCCCTGCCCACCATGGTGTGCCGAGCGCCCACCATCAACGGCACCGTGGCATCGGTGGCCAACATGGACGCCGTACGCGCCCTGCCGGGCGTCACCGACGTGGCGGTGATCTCCACGGGAGTGGCGGTGCGCGCACGGACCTTCGGCCAGTGCGTCGACGGCGTACGCGCCCTGCGGGTCGCGTGGCAGCCCGGCACGGCAGCGGGCAAGTCCGACGAGACCGTGCTCGACGAACTGGAGAAGGCGGAACTGCCCATCGGGCTGCCGCCGTTGACGCCGACGGTGGACGCCACCTTCACGTTCCACTTCCGGGGCAACAGCGCGCTGGAGACCAACTGCGCCATCGCGGACGTACGCGCGGACCGGGCCGAGATCTGGTCAGGCCTCAAGGCCCCGATCGTCGCGCGGCAGACCATCGCGGCCAGGCTGCGGCTCCCCGTGAGCGCCGTGACCGTTCATGTCACCGAGAGCGGCGGCTCCTTCGGGCGCAAGCTGTTCTTCGACGCGGCGCTGGAGGCCGCCGAGGCCTCCCAGAAGTTCGGCAAGCCGGTCAAGCTCATGTGGCACCGGGCCGACGACGTCCGCCAGGGCCGCGTCCATCCGATGGCCATCTCGCGCGTACGCGCCTCCTACCTCGGCGGCGCCGTCCTCGGCTACCACCAACGGCACACCAGCGTGGCCACCGACCTCGGTCACGGCTTCGGCGAGATCCTCACCGCGCTCGCCGCGAAGCTGCCGGTGGGCGACATCGGCTTCTCCGAGACGTTCTTCCAGCTCTCGCAGTCGATGCCGTACGACTTCGGTGTCTACAGCCGGTTGCTCAACGAGACGGACAAGGACTTCAACACCGGGAGCATGCGCAACGTCTACTCGCCCGACGTGACCTGCGCCCGTGAACTCGTCGTCGACCGGCTCGCCGCGAAGGTGGGCAAGGACCCCGTCCGGTTCCGCCGCGACTTCCTGCGTGACGACCGGGCACGGGCCGTGCTGGACAAGGTCGCCGAGGCGGGGGACTGGGGCCGGACGATGCCGGCCGGGACCGCGCAGGGCGTGGCCCTCCACTCGGAGTACGGCTCTGCCAGCGCGGTCCTGGTGGAGATCGACTGCCGTCCCGGGACGGTGAACCGGCCGGTCCGCGACGGCGTGGCCGGGCCCCGCGTCACCAAGGCCGTGTGCGCGGTCGACGTGGGCCTGACGGTCAACCCCCGCGGCCTGGAGGCCCAGATGACGGGCTGCCTCATGGACGGCATCGCCCAGACCCTGACATCGAGCCTGCACCTGCGCGACGGCTGCTTCCTGGAAGCCAGCTGGGACAACTACTTCTACACCCGGCAGTGGAACACCCCGCCCGACGTGCGAGTCATCGTCATGGCGGACACGAGCGAGAAGCCCGGCGGCGCGGGCGAGTTGGGTGTCGCCGCGTCGATGGCCGCGGTCGCGTGCGCGTACGGCCGGGCCACCGGCACCATGCCCACCAGCTTCCCGATCAACCACGGCACGTTGTCCTTCGAGCCGAAGCCGACCGTCCCGCCCGTGCCCCAGTCGCCGACCGACGGCCTGGAGCACGCCCTGTGAGGAGTACTCGTGCCCGAGCACACGTTCCGCGTCAACGGTGAGCAGGTGACCGTGGATGTGGCCGACGACGTACGGCTGTTGTGGGTGCTGCGCGACATCCTGGGCGTCACCGGACCGAAGTACGGCTGCGGCATCAATGTCTGCAAGGCGTGTACGAGCCACCTCAACGGCAAGGCGGTCAACCCCTGCGCGATCCCCGTCAAGGACCTCGCGTCCGACGACGAGGTCACCACGATCGAAGGGCTCGCGGCCACGGCGGGCGGCGCGCTGCACCCCATGCAGCAGGCCTGGCTCGACCAGGACGTGGCCCAGTGCGGCTACTGCCAGCCGGGCCAGATCATGGCCGCCGTGGCCCTGGTCCGGCGGGTCGCGGCGGAGGGCCGCGAGATCACCGACGCGGACCTCGACGGGATACGCAACGTCTGCCGGTGCGGTACGTACTTCCGCATCCGGGAGGCGATCAGGGCGGGCGCCGCGAAGATGTGAGGCCGATCAGGTGAGGCCGCTGTGCGGCGACCGGACACCGCGGCGGCGGCCCGGACCGCGCCTTGTGCGAGGCTCGCCGAAGCGTTCGCGTGCGGGTGCTGACCGCGGCGGTCGGCTGCGGCAACGGTGACGACACGGCGCCCGAGACCGACGCGTCACCGGCGGCGGCCGGAACCGCCACGCTCTTCCCGGGCAGCGGCGACGAACAGGGGCCGGACACCGACTTCCCGCGCGTGGCCGTCGGCGAGGCCGCCGCGGTGGACGTCAAGGTCCGCAACAACTCGGACAAACCGCTGACCGTGAAGAAGGCGGCGGTGCGGAACGCCGAGGTGTCCGTCAGCTTTCGAAGCGGCCGGACAGCGGAGGGCGCAGCGCGAGGACAGGCGGTTCCTGCGGAGGAGAGGGAGACGCCGGGCAAGGCGTTCCTCTCGACCACGGTGCCCGAGAGGCTCGACGAGGTTGTCCCCCTGGCGGTCACGAGTGTCGTCGGCGGTCGGCTGACGGCCGGTGGTTCCGTCGCTCGAGCGAGTAAAATAAGGGCAAATTGCGCACATGGTGCTTTGTCGGACTCCGTGCCCCGGACCCGTGCCCGCATCCGTGGGAAGAGGTACGCAATGGATCTCTGGCTGATCTGGCTGATCGCCGCCGCCGTACTGGCCGTGGCGGAGATCTTCACCCTCACCGCCGCGCTCGGCATGCTGGGCGTCGCCGCGACGGTCACGGCGGTGTGCGCCGCGCTCGGGCTGCCGCTGCCCCTCCAGTTCGTGGTGTTCGCCGTCGTCGCCACCGTCACCGTCCTGTTCGTACGCCCGCTCGCGGTGCGGTACGTGCTCCAGCCCGAAGCGGCACGTTTCGGGATAGACGCCCTGGTCGGCAGGGCCGCCTACGTGGTGTCCGAGGTGTCCGGCCTGGACGGCAGAGTGCGCATCGACGGCGAGGAGTGGACCGCCCGCGCCTATGACGAGACGCTGGTGATCCCTCCGGGAAAGACCGTGGACGTCATAGAGATCAGCGGCACCACCGCGTTCGTCTACCCCCGGGACTGAGCCATGGAAGTCTCCGCGTTTCTTGTCGCAGGTCTGATCATCGCGCTGATCGCGCTCTTCACCGTGGTGCGGGCGGTACGCATCGTTCCGCAGGCGCGCGCCCGCAACGTCGAGCGGCTCGGCCGCTATCGCCGCACCCTGAACCCCGGCCTCAACCTCGTCATCCCCTACATCGACCGCGTGCACCCGGTGATCGACCTGCGGGAACAGGTCGTCTCCTTCAAGCCGCAGCCGGTCATCACCGAGGACAACCTGGTCGTCGAGATCGACACGGTCCTGTACTTCCAGGTCACCGACCCGCGAGCCGCCTTCTACGAGATCGCCGACTTCCTCCAGGCCGTCGAGCAGCTGACCGTCACCACCCTGCGCAACGTGGTGGGCTCCATGGACCTGGAGAAGACGCTCACCTCACGGGACACCATCAACAGCCAGCTCCGTGGCGTGCTGGACGAAGCCACCGGCAAGTGGGGGCTGCGGGTCAACCGGGTCGAGATCAAAGCCATCGACCCGCCGCAGACCATCAAGGACGCGATGCAGAAGCAGATGCGGGCCGAACGGGACAAGCGGGCCGCGATTCTCGGGGCGGAGGGACAGCGCCAGTCGCAGATCCTCACCGCCGAGGGTGACAAGCAGGCCGCCGTCCTGCGCGCCG
The DNA here is from genome assembly GCF_016905445.1 of Streptomyces sp. G44. GTDB lineage: Bacteria > Actinomycetota > Actinomycetes > Streptomycetales > Streptomycetaceae > Streptomyces. Next base: position 230 of record NZ_JAFEXF010000008.1, on the reverse strand, counting down.
AGGGCAACCGCACCGCCGCCATCCTCCAGGCCGAGGGCCAGTCGCGGGCCATCGACGAGGTGTTCCAGGCGGTGCACCGCAACGACCCCGACCCGAAGCTGCTCGCCTATCAGTACCTCCAGGCCCTGCCCGAGCTCGCGCGGGGTTCCGGGAACAACTTCTGGGTGATCCCCAGCGAGATCACCACCGCGCTCCAGGGCGTGGGCCGGGCCTTCCGCGAGGACCTGCCC
>NZ_JAFEXF010000089.1 GCF_016905445.1 Streptomyces sp. G44 | reverse complement strand
GGCAAGCGCCCCGCCGACGACGCACCCCGCACCGCCCCATCGCTGCGCGCCGAGCGCGCCGAGATCGCCGGCGCCCCCGAGGACTGCCCCGAGGACACGGAGGCCCCCAAGACGTCACTGCCCGCCCTCCGCGAGGCCTACCGCGCGGCCTCGCAGCTCTACGAGAAGGTGGGCGTCGGCGCCGACCTGCGCGCCGAACAGGCCCGCGCCGAGAGTGACGAGAGTGCCGCCCTCGCCGAGCTGGACCGGCTCAGCAACAAGGTCCGCACCCGCGCCGCCCTGCTCCTGGAAGGCACCGACGGCTCCGACGGCCCCTCCCGGCAGGCCGCCGCCGCGCGCGCGGAGGCGCAGGTCCAGCTCATCGAGGCCCGCGCCGCCACCGCCAGCGAGCAGCTGGGCCGGCTGCGCGGCGAGGCCGAGCGGCACGCCCCCGAGGACGGCGAGGCCCACACCGAGCTGCCCGAAGAGCTCGTCCCCGCCGACGCCGAGCAGGCCCAGGCCCTGCTGCGCACCGCCACCGGCGAACTGGCGGCCCGCACCGAGGCGTTGAGCCGCGCCAAGGAGGCCCACGCCGCGCTACTGCGGACCCACCGCGCCACGGAGGACGCGGCGGGCGGCTTCGACGAGACGGCCGCCCTCCTGAGCGACCTCCTGCGCGAACACCAAGAAGACCCCGAAGAGGAGCCCGAGCCCTATCCCGGCCCCCTCGAAGAGGCCCGCCAGGCCGCCGCCGAGACCCGCCGATCTCTGCGCGGCTGCGCCGCCGACCTGTCCGCCGCCGAGGCCGCCGTCCGCGAGGCCGGCGACATACTCGTACGCCACGCGAACTCGACCCGCTACGAACAGGTCCGCACCCCCGCCCGCCAGCAGATCCGCGAACTGCCGGCCTCCGCGCTGCCCGATCACGCCAAGAAGTGGGCCGACGCCTTCGCGCCCCGGCTGCGGGTCCTGACCGACGAGCTGGCGCAGCTGGAGCGCAACCGCGACAGCATCGTCGACCGCCTGCGCGGCCTCGTCGAGTCGGCCCTCGCGACGCTCAGGTCCGCCCAGCGCCTGTCCCGCCTGCCCGAAGGGCTGGGGGAGTGGTCGGGCCAGGAGTTCCTGCGGGTCCGCTTCGAGGAGCCCGACCAGGCCACCCTGGTGGAGCGCCTCGGCGAAGTCGTCGACGAGGCCACGCGCGCGGCGGTGAAGAAGAACTCCGACATGCGGCGCGACGGGATGTCCCTGCTGCTGCGCGGCGTCCAGGCCGCCCTGGAGCCGCGCGGCGTCGCCGTCGAGATCCTCAAGCCGGACGCCGTGCTGCGCGCCGAGCGCGTCCCGGTCGGCCAGATGGGCGACGTCTTCTCCGGAGGCCAGCTGCTCACCGCCGCCATCGCCCTGTACTGCACCATGGCCGCCCTGCGCAGCAACGACCGGGGCCGCGACAAACACCGCCACGCGGGCACGCTCTTCTTGGACAACCCCATCGGCCGCGCGAACGCGACGTACCTCCTGGAGCTCCAGCGGGCCGTCTCCGACGCGCTCGGTGTGCAGCTGCTCTACACGACCGGCCTGTTCGACACGACGGCGCTCGCGGAGTTCCCGCTCGTCATCCGGTTGCGCAACGACGCCGACCTGCGGGCGGGCCTGAAGTACATCAGCGTCGAGGAGCACCTGCGCCCCGGCCTGCCGCAGCGGGACCCCGAGGACCCCGACGGCGAGACGGTGCACGGACAGATCACGGCCACCCGGATGTACAAGCGCCCGGCGGCCACCCCGGAGCGTGCCGCTACGTAGCGAGCGTTGCGGTGAGCCACGCGTGGAAGTGCCCGATGTGGTGCTCGGTCGGCACCAGCACCCCGCCCGCGCGGTAGGCGCGGGACGCCATCGCGGGCTGGGTGCGCTCACAGGCGGCGAAGTCCTGGACGTTGACCCGGTGGAAGAGTTCCACGGACTTCGACAGGTCGGCGCCGGAGGCGACGACGGCGGGCGCGTACAGCCAGTCGCACTCGACGACCGTGCGGTCCTCGGCCATCGGGAACATCCGGTGCAGGATCACGTGGTCGGGGACGAGGTTGACGAACAGGGTCGGCTTCACGGTGATCGCGTAGTAGCGGCGGTCCTGGTGGTCCTGGACCTCGGGAAGGCGGCCGAAGCCCGCGCTGCCGTCGACCGTGAAGCCGCCGACGTCCTCGCCGAACGCGGCGCCGTGTCCCACGTAGTACTGCGCGGCGAAGCCCTCGGCGAACTCCGGCAGCACGTCCGTCAGTTCGGGGTGGATCGTCGCGCAGTGGTAGCACTCCATGAAGTTCTCGACGATCAGCTTCCAGTTGGCGCGTACGTCGTACGTGATCCGCTTGCCGAGGGCGAGCCGCTCGGTGCCGTACCGCTCGATCGACGCCGCGTCGCCCAGGCGTTCGACGGCGGCGCCGATGACGGTCTCTTCGAAGGAGGGCGGTTCGTCGGCGAGACAGACCCAGGCGTACCCGAGCCACTCCCGCAGGGCCACCTTCACCAGGCCGTACGCGGAGCGGTCCACGTCCGGCATCTTCACCAGGTTGGGCGCGGCGATGAGCTTGCCGTCGAGGTCGTACGTCCACGCGTGGTAGGGGCACCGGAGGGCGCGGCGGACCCGCCCGGCCCCCTCGGTGCACAGGCGGGCGCCGCGGTGCCGGCAGATGTTGAGGAAGGCGTGCAGCGCACCGCTGCGGGAGCGGGTGACCAGCACGCTCTCCCGGCCGACCTGGACGGTCCTGAAGGCGCCCGGCGCCTCCAGGTCGGCGGCGCGCACCGCGCAGAACCAGAGGGCTTCGAAGACGCGTTCCTGCTCCTGCCGGAAGATCTCCGGGTCGGTGTAGCAGCGGCCGGGAAGCGTCGCGATGAGGCTCGGCGCGGGGGACTGCGGGGTCGTCGTCACGGTGGCGTACTCCTCGGACGGGCGGGGCCGTTGCCTCCGGAGCGGCCGGCGGTCGGCGGCCGGCGGCTATCGACTGGCGGTCAGCGGGTCAGCGGGTCAGCGGGTCAGCGGGTCAGCGGCGGATGCGGGTCATCTCCGGGTCGAACAGCGGCTCCTCGGCGACCGTCGCCGGCATCTTCTCGCCGAAGTACTCGACGTGGACGCCCGTGCCCGTCTCCAGCCGCGGCAGCCAGGCGTACGCGACGCAGCGGCCCAGCGTGTAGCCGTACGCGGCGCTGGTGACGTACCCGGCGGGGGCCCCGTCGAGGTACACGGGTTCCTTGCCGAGGACGACGGCGGCCGGGTCGTCGAGGAGAAGGGCGGTGAGCCTGCGCGTCGGCGCCCCGAGCTTCTCGAGGGCCGCGCGCCCCACGAAGTCCCCCTTGTCCATGCGGACCGCGAAGCCGACGCCCGCCTCGTAGGGGTGGTGTTCGGTGGTCATGTCGTGGCCCCAGGCGCGGTACCCCTTCTCCAGCCGCAGACTGTTGAAGGCCGAGCGCCCCGCCGCGACCACTCCGTGCGCCCGTCCCGCCTCCCACAGGACGTCCCACAGGCGCAGCCCCAGATCGGCGGTGGTGTACAGCTCCCAGCCGAGTTCACCGACGTAACTCAGGCGCAGCGCGGTCACCGGGACGTGCCCGATGTACGTCTCCTTGGCCTTGAAGTAGCCGAACGCCTCGTGCGAGAAGTCGTCGCCAGTGAGCGGCTGGACCAGCGCGCGGGCCAGCGGGCCCCAGACGCCGACGCAGCACGTCCCCGAGGTGATGTCCCTGAGGTGTACGTCCTCGGGGGCGTGCCGCAGCAGCCAGTCCAGGTCGGCGGGGGAGTTGGCGCCCACCTGGAAGCGGTCGGGGGCCAGCCGTGCCACGGTCAGGTCGGAGCGGATGCCGCCCGCCTTGTCGAGCAGCAGGGTGTAGGTGACCGAACCGGGCCTCTTGGCGAGGTTGTTGCTGGTCATGCGCTGGAGGAAGGCGAGTGAGCCGGGGCCCGTGACCTCCAGGCGGCGCAGGGGCGTCATGTCGTACAGGGCGACCCCTTCGCGGGTGGCGCGCGCCTCGGCCGCCGCGATCGGGGACCAGTGGCGGGCCGCCCAGGCGTCGCGCGGGGGCACAACGATGTCCTTGGCCAGGGCCAGGGCGGCGTTCGCCTCGTACCAGTGGGGGCGCTCCCAGCCGCCGCCCTCCAGGAAGACCGCGCCCAGCTCCTGTTGGCGGGCGTGGAAGGGGCTGACCCGTAGGGGGCGCGGCTCGGCCGGGGGCTGGAGCGGGTGGATGACGTCATAGACCTCGGCGAACTGCTGTGCGCCGCGCTCGGCGACGTACGCGGGGGAGCGCTGGGCGTCCTCGAACCGCGTCAGCTCGCACTCGTGCAGGTCGAGCGAGGGACGGCCCTCGGTCATCCACTCGGCGACCGCCTTGGCGACGCCCGCGGAGTGCGTGACCCAGACGGCTTCCGCGAGCCAGAAGCCGCGCGGCGCCCGCACCTCCCCGAGCAGCGGCATGCCGTCCGGGGTGAAGGAGAAGACGCCGTTGAAGCCCTCCTCGATCTCCGCCGCCCGAAGGGAGGGGATCAGCCATCGGCAGTCCTCCCAACTGGGCGCGAAGTCCTCCTCGGTGAAGGGGTACGACGACGGCATGTCCTCGGCGTCGTCGTACGCGGCCACGGTGAACGGATCGACGGGCAGCGGCCGGTGGGCGTACGAGCCAATGCCGATGCGGTCGGTGTGCTCACGGAAGTACAGGTCGCGATCCTGGAAGCGCAGGATGGGCCGCGACGCCTCGGGACGCGGGCCGTTGCCGCCCGCCGGTTCGGGCAGCGGCCCTGTCTTCACGTACTGATGGGCGAGCGGCAGCAGAGGTACGTCGACGCCGGCCATCCGCCCGATCACGGGACCCCAGAAGCCGGCCGCCGAGACGACGTGGTCGGCGGGGAAGGTGCCGCGGTCGGTGACGACGGCCGTCACGCGGTTGCCGTCCCGCTCGATGCCGGTCACGGTGTGCCGGTCCAGAAAACGCGCTCCGCGCGCGCGTGCCCGCTCCCTCTGCGCCCGGCAGGCGGGCACCGCCCGGGCCAGGCCGTCCTCGGGCGTGTACAGACCGCCGAGCACCCGCGCCTCGTCCACCAGCGGCCACAGTTCCTTGCACCGCCCAGGGCCGACGAGTTCGGCGCGGACACCCCAGGACGCGGCGAAACCGGCCTTGCGGTGCAGATCGGCCCAGCGCTCGGGTGTGGTGGCCAGTTCCAGGCCGCCGACCGGGATGAAGCAGGGGAGACCGTCGGCCTCCAGAGAGGTGAACTTCTCCACGGTGTACGCCGCGAACGCGGTCAGGGTCTTGGAGGGCCCGGTCCGGAAGACCAGCCCCGGCGCGTGCGACGTCGAACCCCCCGGCGCCGGGAGCGGCCCCTGGTCGAGCACGGTGACGTCGGTCCAGCCGCGGGCGGTCAGCTCGTCGGCGAGCGAGCAGCCGACGATCCCGGCGCCGATGACGACCACCCGGGGCTGTGCCGTCGGCTGCCCCGCGGCGTGCTTGCCGGGGCGACTCACAGGACCACCACCGAACGCAGCACCTCACCGCGCCGCATGCCCGCGAAGGCCTCCTCCACCTGGTCCAGGGTGATCTTCTCCGAGACGAAGCCACCGAGGTCGAGACGGCGGCTGAGGTACTGGTCGACGAGGATCGGGAAGTCCCGCGTGGGCAGACAGTCGCCGTACCACGACGACTTGAGGGCGCCGCCGCGCGAGAACAGGTCGATGAGCGGCAGTTCGACCGTCATCCCCGGAGCGGGCACCCCCACCTGGACCAGCACACCCGCGTGATCGCGCATGTAGAACGCCTGCTCGTACGTCGACGGGGTGCCGACCGCGTCGATCGCGACGTCGACCCCGTGCCCGCCGGTCAGCTCCCGCACGGCCGCCACGGGCTCGGTGCCACGGGAGTTGACGGTGTGCGTGGCGCCGAACCGGGTCGCACCGTCCAGCTTCGCGTCCTCGATGTCGACGGCGATGACGCGGCGTGCCCCGGCGAGGGCCGCCCCCGCGATCGCGGCGTCACCGACGCCGCCGCAGCCGATCACGGCGACGGTGTCGCCAGGGCCCACCCTGCCGGTGTGCACGGCGGCCCCGTACCCCGCCATCACGCCGCAGCCGATCAGGCACACGGCCTCCGGGCGCGCCGCCGGATCGACCTTCACCGCCTGCCCCGCGGCGACCAGCGTCTTCTCCGCGAAGGCGCCGATGCCGAGCGCGGGGCTCAGCGGTGCGCCGTCGGGGAGTGTCATCGGCCGGTCGGCGTGGCGGGAGCCGAAGCAGTACCAAGGGCGCCCGCGCAGACAGGAACGGCACGCCCCGCAGGGGGCGCGCCAGGCGATCACCACGGAGTCACCGGGTACAAGATCGGCGACGTCCGCGCCGACCGACTCGACGGTGCCGGCCGCCTCGTGGCCGAGCAGGAACGGGAAGCCGTCGTTGATCGCGCCCTCCCGGTAGTGCAGATCCGTGTGGCAGACCCCGCAGGCCCGCACCGAGACGAGCACCTCTCCGGGGCCCGGATCTGGCACGACGATCGTCCGCACCTCCACGGGTGCGCCCTTCTTCACGGCGACGACGGCACGGACCTCATGGGCCACGGCCAGCCTCCTTCTGCGCTCGCGCACGGCATGACGGTGCTGAAGCTGGAGCTGGAGCTGTTGCGTGGTGCACGATCGGTTGCGCTATGAGAGACATAGTGAGAACGGCATCAAGAGGCCGTCAAGGGTGCGGGGTCAACCCTGCGCAAAACAGCCGGGGCGCGCCGGAACACGGCCGTACGCGCGTGGGCGGGACCAGGGGTTCCCGGTCCCGCCCACGGTGTGCCTCCGGGTGGCCCGCGAGTGGCTTTCGGTCAGAAGCCGTACCCCATGCGCCTCGACAGCTCCACGGCCGCCGCGACCGTCCGCTTGGCCAGCTCGGTACGGCGGTCCTCGGTCAGCCGGTACACCGGCCCCGACGTGCTGAGCGCCCCGATCACCTTGCCGTCGTGCGCCCGCACCGGCGCGGCGACCGCGGCGAGGCCCACCTCCAGCTCCTCGACGGCGACGGCGAAGCCCTGCCCCACGACGGCCTCCAGCTCGCCGCGCAGCGCCACCGTGCCGGTCACCGTGTGTTCGGTCAGGCGCGGCAGCGTACGGGCCAGCAGCCCCTCCCGCAGCGTCGTCGGCAGGTGCGCGAGGAGCACCTTGCCGCTGGACGTGGCGTGCAGCGGCGTACGCCGGCCGAGCCAGTTCTGCGCGGTGACCGAGGCTGGGCCGCGCGCCTGCATGATGTTGACCGCCGCGTCCTCGTCCAGGACCGCGATGTTGACGGTCTCGCCCACCTCGTCGGCGAGTTCGCGGCAGACCGGGCCGCCCTCCTGGGAGATGTCCATGCGCACTGCCGCCGCCCCCGCGAGGCGGAGTACGCCCGCACCCAGGAAGTACTTCCCGCGATCCCTGGCCTGGCCGACCAGACCGCGGTTCTCGAGCACCCCGAGGAGCCGGAACGCCGTCGACTTGTGGACGCCCAACTCGTCGGCGATCTCGGTCACTCCGGCCTCGTCGTGCCGCGCGAGGATCTCCAGGACGCTCACCGCGCGGTCCACGGACTGGACCGATCCGGCGGCTGTCCTCGGCTGCCTCTCCCGTGGCTCGCCGGTCGGTCCACTGTTCTGATCAGCCTGTTTCCGCGTGCCGGTCATAGCTCGACTCTCACCACCTGGCGGCCCGTCGCGGCCGCGTCTTCGGAAGGCCCTTGACGCGACGGGCGCCCCGGCCGGATTCTGTTGCGCAGAACGCTCCCTCGTGCGCCATGCGAAACATCATGTTATCGAAGGGTCCTCTCCCCAGAAGGGGGCGCGGACCGGGCCTAACGACACCAGAGGGGGGCCCATGATTCCCGTATGCCGCCTCGAAGACCTCCCCGCGGGCGAGTCCGTCCGTCTCGACACCACGCCGCCCGTCGCGGTGTTCAACGCCGACGGTGAGCTCTTCGCCATCGACGACACATGCAGCCATCAGGACGCCTCCCTGTCGGAAGGGTGGCTGGAGGGCTGTCTCGTCGAATGCCCGCTCCACGCCGCCACGTTCGATCTCCGCACCGGGCGCCCCACCCGCCTGCCCGCGCGCGAACCCGTCCGCACCCACCAGGTGTACGTCGAGGACGGCGTCGTCCATGTGCGTCTGACCGCCGCCGGGGAAGCCCGGGGAGGGTCCGCCGCGTGAGGACCGTGACCGTGGTCGGGCCTCGCTCGCGGGCCTGTACGCGGCACGCGAACTGCGCGCCCAGGGAGGACTTTCCTCACCGGATGCGGTGCCGAGGACCGACTGGCCCCGTCCGACGAGGAGGAGACGGCGGAGCTGGACGCGGAGTGGCCTGCCGTGGCAAGGGGCCAGACGGCACGGCACCCCGCACACCCCTGCGCCACCCCGGCGGCGCCAGTCCCGGCCCGTGTCCCCCTCAGGAGTGCGACAACTGACCCGCGCCGCCACGCCTCCGTATACGTACCTTGCCGCGCGTCGCGGCCCGCGCCCGGCGGCGGGCCCGGCGCCGCTCCCGTCGCAGCTGTCGCGCCGTGCTGCTCGGCGCCGACACCACCCCGTTCCGTTGCTTCCACACCTGCCGGGTCACCCATACGTCGAGCACGCCCCAGGTGGCCACGATCGTGCCGGCCACGCTGCTCAGCACCATGGGGAAGGAGAGCCAGGACCCCGCGAGGGCGGTGAGGAAGGCGACCATCGCCTGCACCAGGGTGACCGCCACCAGGATCACGGCCCGCACGGCCGCCGTCCGGACCGGATCGGGCAGCCGCCGTCTGCGGGCGGGCTCCTCGACCCACAGCGCCGGACGGGGCGCCGGACGCTCGTCCCCCCGCGGGGCGGCTTCGCGCACCGCGCTCCTCCCGGCCTCGCCACCACCCGACGCCGACGCCCTGTGGCGCTCTGCCGTGCCCATCATTTCGTCACTCCCCCGCTGCTTCGCGGCCGCTCACGAACACCTTCCGGGGACACCAACTGGTCCGACACACCTGTGGCTGCCCGGTTTACCGCGCTTCATGCTGCCTGCCCCCGCGGCCCTCCCTCTCCCCGAGGGCTCTTCACCGTCTCTCCCGGACCGACGAACGAGAGATCCGGAAAATTCCCGTTCCGGTTCCGCGCATCGAAGGATTCCGGCCAACTGGCGTACGTACAGCGGCCGATGAACCCCGGTGACAGGTGACATCGGCTGGGACGCAATCTCCCGTAATGGAGGGACAACTGCGGACGCTTCTTTCGCGTCACGGCCGAAAAGCGTCCGGATGCGTCTTCGAGTTGCCTGTGGGTGAGTAGTAGGCTCGCGCCGTTTGTTGACGCACATGTGTGCCCCTGGCCCGTGCAACGGCCGGGGCCGATCTGGGGGAGGCCATGCGCTTTCGCGGGAAGTCCATCCGCCGGAAGATCGTGGCGCTGCTGCTCGTGCCGCTGGTTTCCCTGACCGCCATCTGGGGCTTCGCCACCGTCATCACGGGCCGCGAGGCGAGCGCCCTGCTCGACACGGCCAACGTCGTCGACAAGCTCGGCTACCCGATCGAGGACACCGTCCGCGTCGTCCAGCAGGAGCGCCGCCAGACCCTTGCCCACCTCGCGGACCCGCGCGCCTCCGACGCCCTCACGGCCCTGCGCCGCAGCCGCGACGCGACCGACGACATGATCGCCGAAGTCCGTGCGAACGCCGAGGACGCGGACGTACGCGACAGCCTCGACGACACGGCGCGCAAGCGGCTCGCCTCGCTCCTCGACGCCTTCGACGGCATCGAATCCCTGCGCCGCACCGTCGAAGAGGGCACGATCACCCGGGCCGGCGCCCTGAAGATGTACACCAAGCTGATCGACCCCTGCTTCGGCCTGCTCACCACCCTCAACGGCTTCACCTACCTCGACGACGTGAGCCTCGACCAGCAGAGCCGCGCCCTCGTCGGCGTGGCACGCGCGCGTGAACTGCTCTCCCGTGAGGACGCGCTGCTCGGCTCCGCGCTCCTGGCTCGGCGCGTCACCAGGTCCGAGATCCGCCAGATCGCCGAACTCAGGGCACAGCGCTCCCTCCTGTACGAGGTGAACCTCGTGGCGCTTCCGGAGGACGACCGCGGCCGCTACGAGCGCTACTGGAACGGCGCCGAGACCACACAGCTGCGCAAGGCCGAGAAGGACCTCATCGAGTCCACGCCCGGTACCCCGAACGCGGTGACCTCCGCACACTGGAACGCCGCCGCGGGCCGGGTCCTGAAGGACCTCGCCGAGCGCGACGTCGAGGCGAGCGACCGCCTCAGGGACCGCGCCGAACCCGCCGCCGTCGGTGTGGTCGTCCGCGTCGTCCTGGCCGGCGTCCTCGGCCTCCTCGCACTGCTGGTCTCCGTCTTCCTGTCCGTACGGATCGGGCGCGGTCTCATCCGTGACCTGCGCCGCCTGCGACTGGAGGCCCACGAGGCCTCCGGGGTCCGGCTGCCGGGCGTGCTGCGCCGCCTGGCGGCCGGCGAACAGGTCGACGTGGAGACCGAGGCGCCCCGGCTGACGTACGACAAGGACGAGATCGGGCAGGTCGGCCAGGCCCTGAACACGTTGCAGCGCGCCGCGATCGAGGCCACCGTCAAACAGGCCGACCTGCGGCGCGGCGTCTCCGAGGTCTTCGTCAACCTGGCGCGCCGCAGCCAGGTCCTGCTGCACAAGCAGCTCACCCTCCTGGACACCATGGAGCGCAGGACCGAGGACACCGACGAGCTGGCCGACCTCTTCCGCCTCGACCACCTGACCACCCGCATGCGACGGCACGCCGAGGGACTCGTGATCCTCTCCGGGGCCGCCCCGTCCCGGCAGTGGCGCAAGCCCGTCCAGCTCATGGACGTCGTACGCGCCGCCGTCGCCGAGGTCGAGGACTACGAACGCATCGAGGTGCGCCGCCTGCCGCGCATCGCGGTCACCGGCCCGGCCGTCGCCGACCTCACGCACCTGATGGCCGAACTCATGGAGAACGCCACGGTGTTCTCGCCCCCGCACACCGCCGTGCAGGTCCTGGGCGAACACGTCGCCAACGGCTTCACCCTGGAGATCCACGACCGGGGGCTCGGCATGGCCCCCGACGCCCTGCTGGACGCCAACCTCCGGCTCGCGGAGACACCCGAGTTCGAACTGTCGGACACCGACCGGCTCGGCCTCTTCGTCGTCAGCAGGCTCGCCCAGCGCCAGCGGGTACGCGTCTCCTTGCAGCCCTCTCCCTACGGCGGTACGACCGCCGTCGTCTTCATCCCCGAGGCCCTGCTCACCGACGACGTCCCCGACACCGGCGGCGTCGGCTTCCGGCTCGACCGGCCGCAGGCCAAGGGCGCCTCGGCGAGCCCCGACAAGGCGGCGGACCGCTCGGCGGCCCTGGCCCAGGTCCCCGTACAACTGCCCGGTCTGCCCGCCTCCCTGCTGCACGGCCCCGTGGAGCTGGAGGCCCCCGTCGGCATGGCGGACCTCGACGGCTTCCCCGGTGCGCTCGGCGACGACGACAGCGAGCGCGGCGACCTCTTCCGCCCCCGCCGCAGGGCCCCCGGCGCCCGGGGCGAGCAGCACCAGCACGCCCGTGACGACCGGCCGGCCGGCCGCGCCGAGCCGACCCGCCCCGATGCCCCGCAGCCCTACCGTGACATCCCGTACCCCCGCCTCGACGACGACCCCGCCGCAGACGCCCGCCCCGGCGACCCCGTGCCGCTGCCGCGCCGCAGGACCCCGAAGCTGGTCAGCTCGCACGGCCGCCCCGTCACACACGGCAGGGCGCAGGGCAGGCCCCTCGCCCCGGCGCCGGAGGACCCGACTCCAGGCGGTCTGACTCCGGGAGACCCGACTCCGGGAGGCCCGGATCCCCGGGACCCGGATCCCCGGGACCCGGCTCCCCGCGCCACGATGCCCCTGCCCTCGCAGCCCTCGCAGCCCCGGCCGCGGTCCGCTTGGCCCGACCTCTCCCCGCCGCACCGCGACGTCACCGCCGAGGGGACACCCGACCTCCCCCGGCGCACCCGCCGCACCGGCCCGCAGGGCGGCGCCGCCCCCGACCGCGCCACCCAGAACCGCACCACCCCGGCAGGGGCCGAGACCAGGCCCCGCCCCGCCCCGGCACCCTCCGCGGACGCCGACCGGGACCGGAGCACCACCACGACCGCCCTGGGCGGACTGCCCCGCCGGATCCGGCAGGCCAATCTCGCCCCGCAGTTGAAGGACGACCCCGACCGCCGCTCCGACCGCGCCGAGACCGGGCCGGAAGAGCGCGACGCGGACGAGGTGCGCAGCCGTATGGCCTCGCTTCAGCGGGGCTGGCAGCGCGGACGCGAAGAGAACGCCGCCGGCGACGACGCCACGGACGGCACAGCACCAGGAACGACTTCTGAGGGGAACGGTCGATGACCGCACCGAAGGCCGACGCACGCACCGCCACGACCGGGGGGCAGGGTGAGCTGAACTGGCTCCTCGACGACCTGGTGCAACGCGTCGCCAGCATCCGCAAGGCGCTCGTGCTCTCCGGGGACGGCCTGCCCACCGGCGTCTCCAAGGACCTGACGCGAGAGGACAGCGAGCACCTCGCCGCCGTCGCCTCCGGGTTCCACAGCCTCGCCAAGGGCGTGGGGCGCCATTTCGAGGCGGGCAGGGTCCGCCAGACCGTGGTCGAGCTCGACGACGCGTTCCTCTTCGTCACCGCCGCGGGCGACGGCAGCTGCCTGGCCGTCCTCGCGGAAGCGGACTCCGATGTCGGCCTGGTGGCGTACGAGATGACGCTGCTGGTCAAGAGGGTGGGTGTGCATCTGGGTGCGGCGCCGCGCACGGACCTGCCCGCGGGAGGGTAGTGGGAGGTCATGAGCGACGACGGTCGAAGGACGCAGAGAACGCACAGGACACCGGGAACGCAGAGAGCGCAGCGGCCACCGAGGGTGCCGACACTGCGGGGCTTGGCGGCCACAGCCGCGGCACGAGGCACGCCGGAGTTGCAGCGCACGCCCCGCTGGTTCGACGACGAAGCCGGTCCCGTGGTGCGCCCGTACGCCATGACACGCGGACGCACCACCAGCCCCGCCCAGCACCGCCTCGACCTGATCGCACTCGTCGTCGCCGAGGACCGGGCCGACGGCGACCCGGAGGCGGACCAGACGCTGTCGCCCGAGCACGTGGACATCGTCGGGCTCTGCCGTGACGCGCCCCAGTCGGTCGCCGAGCTGGCGTCCGAACTCGATCTGCCCATCGGCGTGATCCGCGTTCTCATCGGCGACCTGGTGGCCGACGAACTGGTGCACGTGACCCGCCCGGTTCCCCCTGCCGAGCTGCCGGACGAGAGTATTCTGCGCGACGTGATCAGCGGCCTCCGGGCGCTCTGAGCAGCGCGGAAGCGGGAGTGAGAACGTGACTGGCCGGCAGTTCCGGGTCGACAGGGGCGACACCTGCACCGCCGTCGTCGCGCGTCGCCGCCCCGACGGCCGCCCGCCCACCCACAAGCTCCTCTCCGGCAACCCCGCGCGCCGTCGCGACGCGGCCGTCGCCGGCGTCCGGGAACTCCTCGGCGGCGGCGACTCGGCCGCGTTGGGTCCGGGCGACGTACCCGTGATCGAAACCCCCGGCAGCGGCGGTCACGTACCGGCCCGCGCGACACCACCGATACGCGACACCACCGATACAGGTATCGATACAGGTGCCCCGACAGGCACCGATCCAGGAGAAGTGAGCGATGATCTTCAGGCGTTCTGAGCGCGGCAAGCCTCCCGTCGAGCCGGTCACGCTGAAGATCCTGGTGGCGGGAGGCTTCGGCGTCGGCAAGACGACCCTGGTCGGCGCGGTCAGCGAGATCAGGCCGCTGCGCACCGAGGAAGCCCTCAGCGAGGCCGGCCGGCCCATCGACGACACGAGCGGCGTCGCGGGCAAGCACACCACCACGGTGGCGATGGACTTCGGCCGCATCACCCTGCGCGAGGACCTCGTCCTGTACCTCTTCGGTACGCCCGGACAGGACCGCTTCTGGTTCCTCTGGGACGAGCTGGCGACGGGGGCGCTCGGCGCCGTGGTCCTCGCCGACACCCGCCGCCTGGAGGACTGCTTCGCCGCCGTCGACTACTTCGAACGGCGCTCGATCCCCTTCGTCGTCGGCGTCAACTGCTTCGAGGGCGCCACCCGTTACCCCGCGGAGACCGTCCGCCAGGCGCTGGACCTCGACGAGACGGTGCCCGTCGTGCTGTGCGACGCGCGCGACCGCGAGTCCGTCAAGGAGGTCCTCATCGGCGTCGTCGAGCACGCGATGGCGGCCGCCGCGGCCGCCAGGGAGCCCGCGACCACGTGACGGCCTTCTGACGGGAGCGCGGCCCGTACCCCCGCCGACCGGGGTGCGGGCCGCGGCCCTGCCCGGCTCAGCCCTCGCCGTCCTCCAGCCAGCCGAAGCTCCGCTCCACCGCCTTGTGCCAGTTGTGGAACTCCCTGTCCCGCGTGGCCGCGTCCATCCGCGGCGACCATTCGACGTCCTGCCGCCAGTGCGCCTTCAGCTCGTCGAGGTCGTTCCAGACGCCGGTCGCGAGCCCGGCCGCGTACGCGGCGCCCAGACACGTCGTCTCGGAGACCATGGGACGGATCACCGGCACCCCGAGGACGTCCGCCTGGTGCTGCATCAGCAGGTTGTTCTTCGTCATGCCGCCGTCCACCTTGAGGGTGGTGATCCGCACCCCGGAGTCCTGGTACATGGCGTCGACGACCTCACGGGTCTGCCAGCTGGTGGCCTCCAGGACCGCGCGCGCGAGGTGCGCCTTGGTGACGTACCGGGTGAGCCCGGTGACGACGCCGCGCGCGTCCGAGCGCCAGTACGGCGCGTACAGGCCGGAGAACGCCGGCACGATGTACGCGCCGCCGTTGTCGTCCACGCTCGCCGCCAGCGGCTCGATCTCGTCCGCGCCGCGGATGATGCCGAGCTGGTCGCGGAACCACTGCACCAGGGCGCCGGTGATCGCGATGGAGCCCTCCAGGCAGTACACGGGCGCCTCGGAGCCGATCTTGTACCCCATGGTCGTGAGCAGCCCGCTCTTCGAGGGGACGGGCCGGTTCCCGGTGTTGAGCAGCAGAAAGCTGCCGGTGCCGTACGTGTTCTTGGCCGTCCCGGTGTCATAGCAGGCCTGCCCGAACACGGCTGCCTGCTGGTCGCCGAGCGCGGAGGCGACGGGCACTCCGGAGAGCTGCCCCACAGCCGTGCCGTACACCTCGGACGACGACCTGATCTCCGGCAGCATCACCTCCGGGACGTTCATCGCCGACAGGATCGACGGGTCCCACTGGAGCGTCCGGAGGTCCATCAGCATGGTGCGGCCCGCGTTGGTGACATCGGTGACGTGCTTGCCGCCGTCGGTGCCGCCCGTGAGGTTCCAGATCAGCCAGGAGTCGATGGTGCCGAAGGCGATCTCGCCCCGCTCTGCGCGCGCCCTCAGCCCCGGCACGTTGTCGAGCAGCCAGGCCGCCTTGGGCCCGGAGAAGTAGCTTGCGAGCGGCAGACCCGTCTGCTCGCGGAAGCGGTCCTGGCCGTCCGTGCCGCCCAGTTCGTTGCAGAGCCCCGACGTGCGCGTGTCCTGCCACACGATCGCGTTGTGCACGGGCTTGCCCGTCGCCCGGTCCCACAGGACCGTCGTCTCGCGCTGGTTGGTGATGCCGAGGGCGCTGACCTGGTCGGCGCGGAGACCGGCCTTGGCGATCGCCCCCGCAACCACCGCCTGCACCTTGGACCAGATCTCGGTGGCGTCGTGCTCCACCCATCCCGGCTTGGGAAAGATCTGGCGGTGCTCACGCTGGTCCACGGCGACGATCGCGCCGTCCCGGTCGAAGATGATGCAGCGGCTGGAGGTGGTGCCCTGATCGATGGCGGCGACGAATTTCTCGGAGCTGTCCGGCATGGCTACCCCTTGATGAGCTCGATGAGAGGACTCAGAAGGCTGCGCTCAGAAGGTCGCGTTCTCAGCGGGCTGCGCTCAGAACGCCGCGTTGTAGATGAGGCCCGCGAGGGCTCCGCCGATCAGCGGCCCGGCCACCGGAATCCAGGCATAGCTCCAGTCGGACGTGCCCTTGTGGGGGATCGGCAGGAACGTGTGCACCACGCGCGGACCGAGGTCACGCGCGGGGTTGATGGCGTAGCCCGTGGGGCCGCCGAGCGAGAGACCGATGCCGACGACGAGGAAGGCAACGATCAGCGTCTGGGTGCCGGACTCGCCGAGGCCTTCGGTGAGACCGAAGGCGAGGACGGGCAGCACCAGCGCGACGGTCGCGATGACCTCGGTGACGAGGTTGGCGACCGGATTGCGGATCTCCGGGATGGTGGAGAAGATCCCGAGCGTCGGCGTCGGCTCGTGCGCCCCCGCCCCCGTGTTCTTCGCGCCGCGCGTTCCATTGGCGTTGAACTGCGCGAGATAGACGAGATAGGCGAGGACGGCCCCGAGCATCGCGCCGACCAGCTGCCCGAGTACGTAGACCCAGACCTTGCCCCACACACCGGTGTCGACGGCGATGCCGAGCGTGACGGCGGGGTTGAGATGACCGCCGGAGAGCGGGCCCGCGGTATAGGCCCCCGCGAGCACTCCGAACCCCCATCCGAAGGCGATGACGACCCACCCGGAGGCCTGCGCCTTCGAATGGCTGAGCGTGACGGCGGCGCACACGCCGGCGCCGAGCAGAATCAGGATCGCGGTGCCGATGACCTCACCGACGAAGATGTCCCCGTTCGCGTACATGGCGGCTCCTAGGACCTCGCCCGGGGCGGTGCGCCCCGGTCCTCCGTGCAGGGTGCGTTTCCCACGACTGCTGCCTGGATACGCCCGGCTGATGCGGCCGGAGGCAGGGAGCGTCCCGAGCCCCGCCGGCGTCCATGACGAGCGTGCCGTCGCAGCCGTATCGCCCATGGGGGATGACCTGGTGACCAGGCCCTTCACGCAGGCACCTGCACGCGCACAGAGGCTCTGAGCGCCGTGGAGCCGGGTGCGGCGACGCCGACTGACACCCGGAAGTGTTCACCGATGGTGATGGAGCGTCAAGGTCGCGGACACCAGCGGTTAACCGGTGCCGCGCTTCCTCCCGAGCGCTCGCTGTGCAGCACTCGCGCCATAACCGCCGCACAGACCGCCGTGCGGGTCAGCGCACCGCGACGACGGCGGAGCCGTGACCGAACAGCCCCTGGTTCGCGGTGATCCCCACGCGCGCGCCCGCCACCTGTCGCGCCCCCGCCGCGCCCCTCAACTGCCACGTCAGCTCGCATACTTGCGCGATCGCCTGCGCCGGCACGGCCTCTCCGAAGGACGCGAGACCCCCACTGGTGTTCACCGGCACGCGCCCGCCGGGGGACGTCGCCCCGTCGCGCAGCAGCTTGGCCCCCTCGCCCTCGGCGCAGAGCCCCAGATCCTCGTACCACTGCAATTCGAGAGCGGTGGACAGGTCGTACACCTCCGCCAGGGATATGTCCTCGGGGCCTATGCCCGCTTCTTCGTAGGCCGCTCGCGCGATGGAGGCGCGGAACGTCTCCTCGGTGGCGGGGGCGACGGCCGCCGCGGAGTCCGTGGCGATGTCCGGCAGGTCCAGCACGGTGGTCGGATACGTCGGCGTCACCGTGGACACCGCGCGGATGCGCACCGGGTCCGACGCCTCGTGCCGCCGGGCGAACTCCACGCTGGAGAGCACCAGGGCCGCGGCGCCGTCGGAGGTGGCGCAGATGTCGAGCAGCCGCAGCGGGTCGGCGACGACGGCCGAGGCGGCGACCTCCTCCGCCGTGACGGCCTTGCGGTAGCGGGCATGCGCGTTGAGGGCGCCCGCGGCCGCGTTCTTCACCTTGACCTGGGCGAAGTCTTCCAGAGTGTCGCCGTGCACGGCCATCCTGCGGCGCGCGTACAGACCGAAGTACGCCGGGTTGGTCGCGCCGAGGACCCGGAACCGCAGCCAGTCGGGATCATCGGGCCGGTCGCCGTCGGCGGGCCGGAAGAACCCCTTGGGGGCCGCGTCGGCACCGACCACCAGGACCACGTCCGCCATGCCCGCGAGGATCTGCGTGCGCGCGGCGCCGATCGCCTGGGCACCGGACGCGCACGCCGCGTACACGCTCGTGACCCGCGCTCCCTGCCAGCCGAGCGCCTTGGCGAAGGCGGCCCCGGCGACATACCCGGGATAGCCGCCGCGGACCGTCCCCGCGCCGACGACCGAGCCCACCTCCCGCCAGTCGACCCCGGCGTCCGCGAGGGCCGCGCGGGCGGCCACCACGCCGTACTCGACGAAGCCGCGCCCCCATTTGCCCCAGGGGTGCATGCCCGCGCCGAGCACCGCCACCTCGCCGGTCATGCGCTCACCTCCACGGGCCGCCAGTGCCACGTCGTCCACGCCGTCCCGGCGTGCTCATGGAGCACCCCTGGGACGACCTCCACCTCCATGCCGACCTCCAGATCGGCGACGGAGACACCGGGAACCGCCTGCCCGAGCACCACCATGCGCTCCGCGGCCAGCTCCACAGCGATCAACGTGTAGGGCTGCCAGGGAAGTTCCGGGTCGGAGAGATAGGGCGCGGGAGGCCGGTACCGCCCGTCGGTGTACGACCACACGCGCCCGCGCCGGGACAGCGGCACCTCGGCCAGCTCCCCGCCCGCGCAGCCGGGGTTGCGGCAGAAGCCGTCCTCGCGCGGGAAGAAGACGGCGGCGCAGGCCGAACAGCGCGTTCCCAGGAGGCGGAAGCTCTCCCCCTCACCGGCGAACCAGTCGGCCACTACGGGTGTGCGGGTACGCGACAAGGTTCCTCCATGGCGCTGTGTGGCGCTGCTCGGCTCCGCATCTGACGCTCTGTCAGAAGTGTGCCACGGGCAACCGGATTTCGTCAGGGGGAGCGGAAGCCGGAGACTACGGAGTCAGGGGGCGTGACCGGGACCGACGGGGGTGGTCCCGGTCGCCCCTCTCTCGCGTGCCGGCTCTTCGGCGCGCACTGCTTTCAGTGCCCGGTCAGCGACCTCCGCGTCACGGGGAAATCAAAATAGGTGTCCGGGAACAGCTCGGGCTTGTGGGTGAAGTGCCACCACTCCTCCGGCAGGTTGGCGAACCCCTCCTTGGCCAACGTGCCCCGCAGGAGGTCGCGGTGAGCCCGCTGCTCGCCCGTGACGCGGGGATCGTCCGTGTGCGACAGCGTGTCGAAGCAGTCGAAGCCCGTTCCCATGTCCACGGAGTTGTCCGGGAAGCGCTCGCTCTGCGGGCCGTGGCACGGCGTCAGCGGCTCCCCGGGCACATAGGGGCGCGTCGGCGCCGCCGGAAGCTTCACGACGGTCAGATCCACCGTCGAGCCTCGGCTGTGCCCGGACTTCTCCGCGATGTAGCCGTCCGCGAACAAGCGCGACTTGTCGACGCGAGGGTAGAACTCCTCCTTCATGCGCTCGTCGCTCAGCTCCTCCGCCCACCGCACGAAGTGGTCGACGGCCCGTTGCGGCCGGTAGCAGTCGTACACCTTCAAGGAGTAGCCCTTGCGCAGCAGTGCGCGCTGCGCCTTGCGCAGTGCCTTCGCCGCGGGCTCGGTGAGAATGCACACCGGCTTCCTGTAGCCGTCGATGGGCTCACCCACGAAGTTGTGCGCAGTGACGTACCGCATCTCCTGGATGATGGTCGGGTCGACGTCCCGCAGCGCGACGAACTCCTCCGGAGCCTTCGGCTCGGGCTTCGCGTGCGCGGGGGAGGGGGCGGCCGTCACGGCCAGCAGAGCGGCGGCCGAGACGACGAGTTTCCGCAGAAGGGGGGCAAA
This sequence comes from Streptomyces sp. G44, assembly GCF_016905445.1. Taxonomy (GTDB): domain Bacteria; phylum Actinomycetota; class Actinomycetes; order Streptomycetales; family Streptomycetaceae; genus Streptomyces. The sequence goes on along the minus strand of NZ_JAFEXF010000089.1, from coordinate 9,158 downwards.
TGCTGTCATGCCCCTGCGTCTACCAGGATCACTGCCGACCAGGGAAGACCGACGCCACGGCGATCGGATACAGTCCGCGGCGTGTCCGAATCCCCACACCTCGCCAACTCGGCCCCGGGCTCCCACTGTTCGAGCTGCGGAGCGTCCTACGAAGACCGGCCCACGGGCTGGCCGCGCACCTGCGCCGCCTGTGGAGCCGTGGCCTACCGCAACCCGCTCCCCGTAGCGGTGGCCCTCCAGCCCGTGTACGACACCCAGGGCACCGGCCTGGTCGTCATCACGCGCACCATCGCTCCCGCGCGCGGAGGCGTCGCCCTGCCCGGCGGCTTCATCGACGACACGGAGGACTGGCGGCACGCGGTGGTACGCGAGCTCAAGGAGGAGACCGGCATCGCGGTGCAGAGCCGCGACGTACGCCTCGTCGACGCCATGAGCGACTCCGACGGATACCTCCTGCTGTTCGGTCTCCTGCCCGAGCGACCGGCCGCCGACCTGCCGGCCTCCGAGCCGACGGACGAGACCGAGGGCTGGCACGTGCTGCGCCACGCCGACGAACTCGCCTTCCCCCTCCACACGCTGGCGGCACGCGCGTGGTTCGAGGGCCGCTACATCTGACGCCCTGACGCCCTGACGCCGGCCCCGGCCGAGCTCCGCACGAGCCACGGCCGGGGCCTGAACGGCGTGGACGAGCGGCACCGAGGCGAAGACGACACCGGGGCCCGTGGTACGGACGCCAGAGCCCGCCGGTCCCGCCGTACAGCGACGGGCGACCGGGCCAGCGGCCTGACCCCGGCCCCGCCGAAGCCCTCACCCGCCAGGCCTCACCCCACGAGCCCCCGCACCCGCACCGGCCGCTCAGGCGCACCGCCTCCGCCCCCACCGCCGTCCCTCTCGACGACGACACGCCCCCCGCTCCACCGCGTCGTGAACCGCTCGACCTCCGCTCTCTCCCACCCGTCCCCGACGTCGGCGATCACCAGGCCCCCGCCCGCGCGCCCCTCGGCGGGCGCCCACACCTCCAGCTCAAGGCCGCCGTCGCGCCCCCGCACCGGCAGCACCGTGCCCGCACGCGCCAGCACCGGAATCCGCGACAACGGGGCGTCCACCAGCACCTGCCCCGGACCTTCGTACGCCCGCCCGGTCGCCGTGTCGTACCACCGCCCCGGCGGCAGCCGCACCGTCCGGACCCGGGCACCGCTCTCCAGGACCGGTGCCACCAACAAGGAGTCCCCCAACAGGAACGCGTCCTCACAGTCGCGCAACGCCCTGTCCTCCGCACAACCCCACCACACAGGCCGCACATATGGCGCACCCGTGAGCCGGGCCAGATGGGCGAGCGTCACGAAGTACGGCAGCAGCCGCCTGCGCTCGACGAGCGCCACGCGCGCGTGCCCGAGCACCTCCTCACCGAACTCCCACGGCTCACGCCGCCCCGCTGTGATCGCCGCGTGCGTACGGAACAGCGGCAGATACGCCCCGAGTTGGAACCACCGCAGATACAGCTCCGGAGAGGGACTGCCGTCGAACCCACCCACATCCGGACCCGAGTACGGCACACCGCACAACCCGAGCCCCAGCACCAGCGAAAGCGACGCCCGCAACCCCGGCCAGCCCGTGGACACATCGCCCGACCACGTCCCTCCGTAGCGCTGCATCCCCGCCCAGCCGGAACGCGAGAACAAGAAGGGCCGCCCCTCCGGAAGCAGCTCCCTCAGCCCCTCGTACCCCGCGCGGGCCATCGCCAGCCCGTAGACGTTGTGGGCCTCCCGGTGGTCGCCACCACGCCCCTCCAGGCAGTGCCGCGCGGAGCGGGGCAGCGTCGCCTCGCCGAACGCGGCGAAGGACACCGGTTCGTTCATGTCGTGCCAGAACCCCGCGAAACCCTGGCCGAGCCGCTCCTCGTAGAGACGGCTCCACCACTTCCGCGCGCGCGGGTCGGTGAAGTCCGGATACACCGCCTCCCCGGGCCATACGACACCACGCACCAGCCGCCCCGCCGCGTCCCGCACGAAGGCATCGGCCGCCACCCCCCGGTCGTACGCCTCGACGCCCGGCTCCGCCTTCACCGCCGGGTCGACGATCGAGACGAGACGGATCCCGCTCCCGCGCAACTCCTCCGCCAGCCGCGGCAGTTCCGCGAAGCGCTCCTTGTCGACCGTGAACACCTGATGCGCTTCGTAGTGGTCGATGTCCAGATGGACCGCGTCCAACGGCAGTTCGTGCTCCTCATAGCCCGCGACGATCCGCCGGACCTCCGCCTCGCTGCCGAACCCCCACCGCGCGTGATGGTGCCCGAGCGCCCACGAGGGCGGCAGCGCCGGAGGGCCGGTGAGCGACGCCCAACTGTGCAGCACGCGCGCGGGAGTGCCGACCATCACCCAGCACCGCAGCGGCCCGCCGTCCATCCGCACCTCGCACGAACCACCCCGGTCATGACCCGACCCCGCCCCCTCCCGGCCCTCCCGGACCACGACCTCGCCCTCCCACGTGTTGTCATGGAAGACCAGATGCGTACCGGCGTCGGCCACCACCATCTGCACCGGCATGGTGATGTACAGCGGATCGTCACCGGGCCCGAAGGAACCGCCCGGATCGGTGTTCCACAGCCGGTACACCCCATCGCGCAACCGCGGCCCGCCCGACCGGCCCCCGAGCCCGAAGAACCGCGCGTCCGCCGCCACCTGCGAGCGCTGCACCCAGCGCGCAGCGCCCCCCTCGGCCGGCTCCCACCAGCGCGGCGGCAGATCACGCCGCAGCATCACGCCGCCGGGCGTCCGCAGCTCCACGGCCCCTTGGCGCGACACCACCACCGTGGCGCGCTCCGACACCACCCGCCAGCCGCCCTCCTTGTCGGGTTCCAGGACCGCCCGCGGATCCGCCTCAGGACTCCCGCACGCCAGCGCGTACGACGGCTCGGGCTCCGCGCCGTCCCACCCCCAGAAGACAGCCCCACCGGTGGTCACCCGCACCCGCAGCTCGGACCGCGCGAACCGCACCACACCCCCACCGGGCCCCGGCGCCACCTCCATCACGGCACCGGGCGCCCGCGCACGCTCGGCACGCCGCGGAGCCAGCCCTGTCGCGTCCGCCCTCCACCTGCGCCACGAGGCGCGCACCGTGCGCAACCCCTGCGCCGTGCCGACCATGCCGACCGCCTTCACCGAACGCACCAGGTCACGACCGTTCATGCTGCTCACCCTGCCACCGAAAACGCCGCACGGGTGGTTCGTTCAACTGCCGTTCACCTGGGGGGATGGCAACTGTCCGCCCGGCCGACCGGGCGAGGCACACCCTGGTGCGGAAGTCGATCACGTGGCATCGTCCTTGGCAGCCGTGTTCACGCGCACACCCAGCACGTGCGCACCCCACACGCATACGACGCGTACAGTCCGGGAGCCGCCCCATGACGTCCTCAGCGAACCCTGCGCCGCTCTGGCAGCCGAGCCCGGAGAGGATCGCCGAAGCGCAGGTCACCCGATTCCAGGCCTGGGCCGCCGAACACTACGGCGCACCGGCCGACGGGGGCTACGAAGCGCTGCACCACTGGTCGGTCACCGAACTGGAGACGTTCTGGAAGGCCGTCACCGACTGGTTCGACGTCACCTTCTCCACGCCCTACGCGCGCGTGCTCGGCGACCGCTCGATGCCGGGCGCCCAGTGGTTCCCCGGCGCGACCCTCAACTACGCGGAACACGCCCTGCGCGCGGCCGACGACCCCGCGCGCGCGGACGCCCCCGCCCTCCTCCACGTCGACGAGCGCCACGACCCGCGGCCCGTCACCTGGGCCGAGCTGCGCCGCCAGGTCGGCTCCCTGACCGCGGAACTGCGCGCACTCGGCGTACGCCCCGGAGACCGCGTCAGCGGCTACCTGCCGAACATCCCCGAGGCCGTCGTCGCCCTCCTGGCCACCGCCGCCGTCGGAGCCGTCTGGACCTCCTGCGCCCCCGACTTCGGCGCCCGCAGCGTCCTGGACCGCTTCCAGCAGGTCGAACCCGTCGTCCTGTTCACCGTCGACGGCTACCGCTACGGCGGCAAGGAGCACGACCGCCGCGAGACCGTCGCCGAACTCCGCTCCGAACTGCCGAGCCTCCGCGCGGTCGTCCACATCCCCCTGCTCGGCACCGAGGCCCCCGAAGGCGCACTCGAGTGGTCGGCCCTCACCTCGGCCGACGTGACGCCCGTCTTCGAAGCGGTGCCCTTCGACCACCCCCTGTGGGTGCTGTACTCCTCCGGCACCACCGGCCTGCCCAAGGCGATCGTCCAGTCCCAGGGCGGCATCCTCGTCGAACACCTCAAGCAACTCGGCCTGCACTGCGACCTCGGCCCCGACGACCGCTTCTTCTGGTACACGTCGACCGGCTGGATGATGTGGAACTTCCTCGTCTCCGGCCTCCTGACGGGCACCACGATCGTCCTGTACGACGGCAGCCCCGGCTACCCCGACACCGGCGCCCAGTGGCGCATCGCCGAACGCACCGGAGCCACCCTCTACGGCACCTCGGCCGCGTACGTCATGGCCTGCCGCAAAGCCGACGTCCACCCGGCCCACGACTTCGACCTCTCACGCGTCAAGTGCGTCGCGACGACCGGCTCCCCGCTGCCACCCGACGGCTTCCGCTGGCTGCACGACGAATTCGCCGAGACCCCGGGCGGCTTGTGGGCCGCCTCCGTCAGCGGCGGCACGGACGTCTGCTCCTGCTTCGCGGGCGCCGTCCCCACCCTCCCCGTCCACATCGGCGAACTCCAGGCTCCCTGCCTGGGCACCGACCTCCAGTCCTGGGACCCCCAGGGCAGGCCGCTGACCGACGAGGTCGGCGAACTCGTCGTCACCAACCCCATGCCGTCCATGCCCATCCACTTCTGGAACGACCCGGACGGCACCCGCTACCACGACAGCTACTTCGACACCTACCCCGGCGTCTGGCGGCACGGCGACTGGATCACCGTCACCTCCCGTGGCTCCGTGATCATCCACGGCCGCTCCGACTCCACGCTCAACCGCCAGGGCGTCCGCATGGGCTCCGCCGACATCTACGAGGCCGTCGAGCGCCTCCCCGAGATCCGCGAATCCCTCGTCATCGGCGTCGAACAGCCCGACGGCGGCTACTGGATGCCGCTCTTCGTCCACCTCGCCCCCGGCGCGGCCCTCGACGACGCCCTGCGCGACCGCATCAAGCGGACCATCCGTGAACAGCTCTCCCCGCGCCACGTCCCCGACGAGGTCATCGAGGTTCCCGGCATCCCGCACACCCTCACCGGCAAGCGCATCGAGGTCCCGGTCAAGCGCCTCCTGCAAGGCACCCCGCTGAACAAGGCGGTCAACCCCGGCTCGGTCGACGACCTCGACCTCCTCCGCTTCTACGAGGACCTCGCCGCCAAGCGCACCTGACCGCCGTCCCCGCAGCTCAGCGCCCATTGTCGGTACCCCCGGTTACTGTGAGTGAGCATTGATCGCCGAGCGCAGGGGGAATCATGGCGCACACCCGACACGACACGATGCGACGTGCTCTACGCCGCGAAGTCGCCGGAACCATCGGCCTGCTGGCCGATGAGGAGGACTTCGCGGCGATGCGTCGCTACCGCACCTTCACCTTCGACGACCACGCGGCCTACCTCCAACAGGTCGAAGCCCTGCTCAAGACCCTCGCGTCCGAAGGCAGGCACACCACCGTCGCCCTCTTCGACCCCGAGGAGTACGCCGAGTACTGCGCGGATGCCGGCCTCGACCCCGACGCCCCCGGCAGCCGCAGCCGCTTCACCGCCGAACTGGCAGCGGGCGGCCCCACCGTGCCCTACGAAGGCCAGTCGCTCGCCGACCTCCTCCCCGACCTCGTCGATGAGGCGGTCCGCCGCGCCACCTGGGAGTACGCGACGACGGTGCTCGCCCGCACCGGCGCCTGCGCGACCTGCGGCGAGGACATCGGACGAGCCGCCTTCGCCCGCGCCGCCGAACTGATCACCCGGGCCCTCGACACATCAGGCCCCGGCACCCGGCACCTGGTATGCAGCGTGCCCTGCGAAGCCGAGACCCTCCTGGCCGCCCTGCACGTCGAGATCGACACCGACGGCAGTGCCGTGCTCGACGAGACCGAGGCCCTGGAGTTCGCCACGGTCCTCGCCGTCGGCATCGCCACCCACCGCGCGGCCGGCATGGTGCTGCGCTCCAGCGCCGAAGGCACACGCGACCGCGTCCAGGGCTGGCGCATGAACGGCGGCCGACTCCACCCCCTCACCGCCGCCGAGGTATTCGACGCGTACTGCACCGACGCCATCTCAGGAGAGCTCGTCGCCCCCGAATCAGGCGTCGACTACTGCGCGGCACCCCACCTCGAAGACGACGAACCGGGAGGGGGCCACACCCACTGAACGCCCGAGGGGCGCCCCACCGCATCGGTGGGACGCCCCTCGGAACAACGACCGAACGGCTACTCGCCGGACAGCACCGCCTGGGCGGCCTGCCGCGCCTCCTCGGCGGTGTCCGCGGCACGCGCCGCCGCCGCCGCGCGCTCGCACTGCGCCAGCGTGTACTTGCCGAGCGTCGCCCGCACGTAAGGAATCGACGCCGCGCCCATCGACAGGGAGGTGACACCGAGACCGGTCAGCACGCAGGCGAGCAGCGGGTCGGACGCGGCCTCACCGCACACGCCACAGCTCTTGCCCTCGGCCCGCGCCGCCTCGGCGGACAGCGACACCAGGTCGAGCAGCGCCGGCTGCCACGGATCCTGGAGCCGGGACACCGCACCCACCTGACGGTCGGCGGCGAACGCGTACTGCGCGAGGTCGTTGGTCCCCAGCGAAAGGAACTCGACCTCCTGAAGGATCGAGCGCGCCCGCAGCGCCGCCGACGGGATCTCGACCATCGCACCGAACTTGGCCTGGAGCCCGGCCTCACGGCACGCGTCCGCGAACGCCTTGGCGTCGGTGCGGTCCGCGACCATGGGGGCCATGACCTCCAGGTAGACCGGCAGCCCCTCGGCGGCCTTGGCCAGCGCGGTCAGCTGCGTCCGGAGCACCTCCGGGTGATCCAGCAGCGACCGCAGACCGCGCACGCCGAGTGCCGGGTTCGGCTCATCGGTCGGCGTCAGGAAGTCCAGCGGCTTGTCCGCACCGGCATCCAGCACCCGCACGACCACACGGCCCTCGGGAAATGCTTCGAGCACCTTGCGGTACGCCTCGACCTGCTTCTCCTCCGACGGCGCCTTGGTGCTGTCGTCCAGGAAGAGGAACTCGGTACGGAAGAGACCGACACCTTCGGCACCGGCCTCGACGGCAGCCGGCACATCGGCGGGACCGCCGACATTGGCGAGGAGCGGAACCTTGTGCCCGTCGGACGTCGCACCGGGGCCGGTCGACGCCGCCAGCGCGGCCCTGCGCTCGGCAGCAGCCGCCTCCAGCTGCTCCCGCTTCTCCACGCTCGGGTCCACGAAGATCTCGCCGGTGCTGCCGTCGACAGCCACGACGGTGCCCTCGGCCAGCTCACCCGCGCCCGGCAGCGCGACGACGGCCGGCACACCCAGCGCCCGCGCGAGGATCGCGCTGTGGCTGGTGGGCCCGCCCTCCTCCGTCACGAAGCCGAGCACCAGAGCCGGGTCGAGCAGCGCGGTGTCCGCGGGCGCGAGGTCCCGCGCGATCAGTACGTACGGCTCGTCGCTGTCCGGCACACCCGGCATCGGAACACCCAGCAGCCGGGCGACGATACGGTTCCGCACGTCGTCCAGGTCCGCCACGCGACCTGCCATGTACTCACCGGCACCGGCGAGGAGCTCGCGGTAGTGCGAGAACGCGTCATAGACGGCGCGCTCGGCCGTGCTGCCGACGGTGATCCGCCGGTCGACGTCCGACATGAGCTCCGGGTCCTGGGCGATCATGGCCTGCGCCTCGAGCACCGCCTGCGCCTCGCCACCGGCCAGATTGCCGCGTGCATTCAGGTCGGCCGCCACAGCTTCCACGGCCTGGCGGGCGCGCCCCTGTTCGCGCTCCGCCTCCTCCGCGGGAATCTGCTTGGCCGGCGGCTCCAGGACCGCCGTGCCCATGTGCCGGACCTCGCCGATCGCCACACCGTGGCTCACACCGACGCCTCGCAGCGTTGTCTCCATCTCACCCGTCTCCGATAGTGCGGCGGGCTTGTCCGCCGCGGTGGTTGTCCTGCATGCCGTCAGCGACGGCGATGACGTCACTGCCAGCTGAAGAGCGCGTCGCCGGCCTTCACGTCGCCGTCCTCGACGAGCTCGGAGAGGGACTCGGCCGTGGCCTCGAGCGCCACGACCGGGCACACGGGGGACTTGCCGGCGGCCTCGACGGCGGCCGGGTTCCAGCGCACCACGGCCTGACCGCGCTGCACGGTGTCCCCCTTGTTGACGAGAAGCTCGAAACCCTCGCCGTTGAGCTGGACGGTGTCGATGCCGAGGTGCGTCAGGACGCCGTGACCCTGATCGTCGACCACTACAAATGCGTGGGGGTGGAGAGAGACGATGATGCCGTCCACGGGAGAGACGGCCTCGGAGGGCTCACGTACGGGATCGATGGCCGTACCAGGGCCGACCATGGCACCTGAGAAGACGGGATCCGGTACTGCGGAGAGTCCGATGGCGCGTCCAGCAAGCGGGGACGAAACACTGGTCATGGCAAGCCTCCCAGGGGGTGGAGATTCGTAGCCGCCGTCGCTACCTGTCCTGGACGACGCACTGCTCAGAAGCGTAAGTCATAGGAAGTCCCGGTTCCGCACGAGAGATCCCGGTTGGCGACCGTAGGAGCACAGCACGAACGATTTGCGCCTGCCCGGGAGGCGATGTAGAGTCGGACTCTGCCTGAGGCCAACGGGACGCGACAAGCGTCCACGCTCGGCGACATCCTCACGACAGATCTTATCCCTGAGTGTGGTTCCGCATGTGCTGCGGTGGCCGTGGTCAGAGAGTCGAATGAGACCTGATAAAGTCGGAGTCGCCGGAAAGGGAAACGCGAAAGCCGAGAGGCCGGAGCGGGAACCGGAAAGGCGCCGAGGAAATCGGACACGAAAGAGTCTGATAGAGTCGGAAACGCAAGAACAAAAGAAACACCGAAGGGAAGCGCCCGGAGGAAAGCCCGCAAGGGTGAGTACAAAGGAAGCGTCCGTTCCTTGAGAACTCAACAGCGTGCCAAAAGTCAACGCCAGATATGTT
>NZ_JAFEXF010000088.1 GCF_016905445.1 Streptomyces sp. G44 | reverse complement strand
GCTGCTCGGGGCGCTGCGCGACGCCGCACCCGGCGCGAGCACCGTGGCGCTCGCCGTCCGGCGCGGCCCCGAGCGCGCCCTCCTCGCCACCGGCGAGACCGCGTGGCGCGGCGGGACGCCCGCCGACGCCGACACCCGCTTCGAGATCGGTTCGCTCACCAAGACGTTCACCGGCCTGCTCCTGGCCGAGATGGTCGCGCGCGGCGAGGTCGCCTACGACGATCCCATCAGCCGCTTCCTGCCCCGCGCCGCCACCCCGCACCTGCGGGGCGCGCCCATCACCCTCCTCCACCTCGCCACGCACACCTCGGGACTGCCCAGGCTGCCCCCGGCCTGCTGCGCAGCGGTGTGCCCACCTGGTTCAGCAATCCCTACGCCGGCTTCTCCCCCGAGGCGCTGCTCGGCGCCCTCGCCCGCACGCGGCCGCGGGCCGCGCCCGGCATGCGCGTGCGCTACTCCAACTACGGCGTCGGCCTCCTCGGTGAGCTGCTGGTCCGCGCCGCCCACGGCCCCGGCGGCGCCTACGCCCCGCTGCTCGCCGAACGCGTACTCGACCCGCTCGGCCCGGCCCACACCAGCTGCGCCGCCGACCAGCCGCAGGCCACCGGCTACTGGCACGGCCGCGCACGTCCCGGCTGGCACATGGCCACCATGACGGGCGCCGGAGCCGGGCGGTCCAGCGCCCGGGACCTGCTGACGGTCCTGGACGGCCTCTGCGCCCCCGGCGCCGTACCGCAGGACGCTCCCGGCACCCTGCGGGCCGCGCTCACCGATGTCACCGTGCCCCGCGTCGCGCTGCCGGCCGCCGGTACGCGGATCGCCCTGGTCTGGTCTGGAGCATCAGGCCCCGCCCGAACCACGACCGCTACCGCCATTCCGGCGGCACCCGGGGCTTCACCTGCTTCGCGGGGTTCAGTCCGCAGACGCGCATCGCCTTCGCGGCGCTGGCGAACACGAGCCCGACCCTGTCCGGCGGCTTCATCCAGCGGGCGTACCTGGAGCGGTGGGCGCTGGCCCAGCACCGCAGCATCGACCGGCCGGGCTAGCCGGTTCCGGGTGACGCGCGTACCGAAAGGGTGTCCGGCGTCCCGGCTCCGGGCGGTGGATGAAATCATCGGAGGATGTCTGACTTGATCATCGCCGCCTGTGACGGAGCGGCCAAGAAGAATCCCGGGCCCGCGGCCTGGGCATGGGTCGTCGCCGACGCCGAGGGCCGCCCGCAGCGCTGGGAGGCCGGGCCACTGGGTCACTCGACGAACAACGTGGCCGAACTGACCGCGCTGGCCGAGCTGTTGGAGTCCACGGACCCGGCGGTGCCGATCGAGGTGCGGATGGACAGTCAGTACGCGATGAACGCGGTCACCAAGTGGATCGCCTCGTGGAAGCGCAACGGCTGGCTGACCGCCGCGAAGAAGCCGGTCGCCAACAAGGACCTCGTCGTCCGCATCGACGCGCTGTTGCAGGGGCGCGCGGTGACGTTCCGGCACGTGGCCGCCCACCAAGTGGACGGCGACCATCTCAACGCGATCGCCGATGTCGCCGCCAGCGACGCCGCGACGACGCAGCAGCCCGCCGGTACCGCCCACGGCACGCCGGCGATCCCCGAGCCGCGCGCGGAGCGGATGACCGCCTCCCCCGCGAGCCGCGCCCCCAAGAAGGCCGCCGCCGGCGCGAAGAAGTCCGGTCCTGGGAAGTCCGGCCCGGGCCCCGTGATCAAGGCCAAGTTCGCCGGCCGCTGCCACTGCCAGAAGCCGTATGCCGCCGGGGAGAAGATCGCGAAGAACGCGCACGGCTGGGGCCACGTGGAGTGCCGGGACACCGGCGACTGAGCCGCCGGGGTTTTCGCAACAGTTCGGCAACCGATACTTCCCGGCCACTTCGGGAGCATTAAACCCGTGTGTTTCGGGCAGGGGTTCCCCTCGTACGGCCATGGCACAGGGAGAACCGGAAGGGGGGAGGCTCATGCCGACGCAACAGGTACGGCTGGATGACGGGCCGCCCGGGACAGCCACCTTCTCCAAGGAGCCCAGCGCGGTCACCGAGGCACGGGATCTCACGCGGGACTTCGTCGCCGGGCTGAGTCCGGCCGTGGGCGAGCAGACCGCCGCGAGCATCGAGCTGATCGTCTCCGAGCTCATCACGAACGTGGTGCGCCACGCCCGTGGCAGTCTGTGCGCGCTCCGGCTCCAGGCGCGGCCCGACGTCATCACGATCACGGTGGCCGACGCGGATCCGCGGCCCCCGCAGGAGCGGACCCCCGATCTCGCGGGGGGAACGGGCGGCTTCGGCTGGCCCATGGTGCGGAATCTGGCCACGAACGTGACGGTCACGCCCGGTTCCGCCGGCAAGACCATCCGCGCGGAGCTGGCGAGGTAGCTGCGCGGGGTGGTGCTGGCCCCAGGAAGATCCGGGGGCGGACCGGAGTGAGCCGCGGATGGCGCCGCCCCTAGCGTGCGGTGCATGAGAATCAACGCGTGTTCACGGTCCGCCGTCGCCGCCGCGGCGATGCTGGCCGTCGGGGCGGGGACACTGCCCGCGGCGGCGGCCTCCTCCCCCACCGAGCCGCTCAAGCGGTACTACGACCAGCGGGTCGACTGGCACAAGTGCGCCCTCGGCCCCGACGACGCCACCGGACGCGAGCTCGACGCCGCGGGCGCCCGGTGTGCCGACATCACCGTGCCCCTCGACTACTCCGATCCGGGCGGGCGGACCATCACCGTCGCCATCTCCCGCCTGCGCGCCACCGATCGCGCGAACCGTGTCGGCGCGATGCTGCTCAACAACGGCGGTCCCGGCGGGCCGAGTCTCGAAATGCCGCCCGGCATGGCCCGGTTCATGGGCAAGACGGCCGGGAAGTTCGACCTGATCGGCGTGGACCCGCGGTTCGTCGGGCGTTCCACGCCGCTGGACTGCGGCTGGGACGTGGGTTCGATGATCTTCTCGGCCGGGCGCGACCGGGCCGGGTTCGACCGGTCCGTGGCCCGTGGGCGGGACCTGGCCGAGCGGTGCCGGCGCACCGACGGCGACGTCCTGCCGTACGTCACCACCCGCAACACCGCCCGTGACATGGATGTCGTCAGGGCCGCGCTGGGCGAGAAGCGGATCTCGTACTTCGGTTACTCCTACGGCAGTTACCTCGGCGAGGTCTTCACCGAGCTGTTCCCCGGCCGCACCGACCGCATGGTCCTCGACGGGGTCATCGACCCGGCCAGGTACAACCAGACACTCTTGGCGGACTCCACCGCGGCCAATGAACGGGCTCTGCGCGACTGGGCGGCCTGGGTCGCCGCGCGCCACGGGACGTACGGCCTCGGCAGGACCCCGAAGGCCGTGCTGGCGTCGGTGGACCGCATCGAGGAGGCCGCGGCGGAGAAGCCGCTGCGGGTCGGGAGGTTCCGCGTCGACGAACACTTCCTGCCGATCGTCTTCTTCGGGGGTCTCGGCAGCGACCTCGACGCGGCCCGGGCCGACTTGGCCACCGCGACCCGTACGCTCGCGCGGGCCGCCGACCGTGAACCGGTGGAGCCGGGCCCGTGGCTGACGGAGATGCTGACGGCCATGACGACCGAGGCCGGTTCGCACCAGGGCAGTGTGCAGGCGGCCATTCTCTGCGGGGACGTCGCGGCCCGGCGCGGGACCGAGAGCTACTGGCGCGCCATTCAGGCCGACCGGGGCTCGGCCCCCTTCGCGAGTCCGCTGACGCACAACATCACGGCGTGCGAGTTCTGGGACCGGCCCGTCGAGGCACCGACCGTGGTCGACAACGACGTGCCGGCGCTGCTGGTCAACGCCACGGGTGACACCCGGACCACCTACTCGGGAGCGCGGCGAGTGCGCGAGCAGTGGACGCGCTCCCGGCTGCTCACCGTGCCCGGGGCCAACCAGCACGGTGTCTACGGTGACTACGGCAACGCCTGTGTGGACGGGCGGGTGAACGACTACCTGGCGACGGGCAAGCTGCCCGCACACGACCTGATATGCGGCGCCGAATAGCCCGCTGAACCGTCTGAGCGGCCGCGTCCCTGTCCCACGAAGGCGCGGCCGCTCAGCTCGCATGTGGCATCGTCGACTGACCATCGGCGGTGCCTGCCAGGTTGTCACCCCTGCACTGCACGTGTGCCCGCCTCGGCGACCCTCACACCCGGTGTCGGGCGCTTTCCTCCGTCGGCCATGAGGGTGCCTGCGCGAGCCATGGTCCGTGGCCTGCGCTAGCTTGCCCAGAGTCCGGTATGCCCGGTTTACAGACCTGTACCAGGAGGATTCATGGCCTCGCGTCTCAACCCGTACATCTCCTTCGCCGGTGAGGCCCGGCAGGCGATGGAGTTCTACAAGGAAGTGTTCGGCGGGATCCTGGTGCTCCACACCTACGCCGAGTTCGGCCAGAAGGACACCCCCATGGCCGAGAAGATCATGCACGGCATGCTGGAGACCCCCGGCGGCTTCACCCTGATGGGCGCCGACACCCCCTCGGACGACCACCGGCCCGGCAACAACATCTCGGTGAGCCTGAGCGGTGACGACGACGCGGAACTGCGGGGGTACTGGGAGAAGCTCTCCGTGGGCGCCTCGGTCACCGTCCCGCTGGAGAAGCAGATGTGGGGAGACGTCTTCGGCATGTGCACGGACCGCCACGGCATCACCTGGATGGTCGACATCACCGGCCAGGACAGCTGAGGGCGGGCCGCCACCACCGGCGGCCCGCCGGCGCCGTCAGACCGAGCCCAGGTCCGAGGAGTACCAGTGCTCCGGGCGCAGGTGGTAGACCGCCTGCTCACCGTGCTCGCCGGAGGCGAACTCCACGTATCCGTCGACCTTGTCGGCCGGGAGGTAGCGGGCGGCGATCTCCCGCAGCTGTTCGACGGTGGCGTCCTCGGTGCGGACCACGGGGCCCTCGACGGAGACGTAGCGAACGGTGGGCTCCACGCGGTCGACCATGAGGGAGAAGCGGCCGGCGGCGGCGATCAGGCGGCCCTTCTTGGAGTGGCGGCCGGTCATCACCCACAGCTCGCCGCCAGGAACGTACTGGTACCAGATCGGGAGGGTGAGCGGCGCCCGCCCCTCCTCCGCGGCCACGGCCAGCGCCCCGATGTGGGGTTCGGCCAGGAACTGCTCGCGCTCTTCGACGCTGAGGGGCATGCGGTTCTCCTTCTGCGGCGGTCGGGGCCGTGCTGCTGCCGTCTTACCAGGTGGTGCCGGGCCGCGGGCATCCGGCCCTCCCGGCATGCCGGAACGTGTGTCCTGGCCCAGGCTGGATAAGCGGTCATCGCACGGACCACGGAGGACGAGGGAGCAGAGTCTCATGGGAACCGAAGCGTTCCACTCGGAAGTGTCCCTGACGGTGAACGGCAAGCCCTGCCGCGTCACCGTCGACCACCGCTCGACGCTGCTGGACGTGCTGCGCGAGCGGCTGGGCCTGACCGGCGCCAAGAAGGGCTGTGACCACGGCCAGTGCGGTGCCTGCACCGTCCTCGTCGACGGGCGCCGGGCCAACAGCTGCCTGCTCCTCGCCGTGGCGCAGGAGGGGTGCGACCTCACCACCGTCGAAGGTCTGCGCGCGGCCGACGGCGAGGGGCCGCACGCCTTGCAGCGGGCCTTCGTGGAGCGTGACGCCTTCCAGTGCGGCTACTGCACCCCGGGACAGATCTGCTCGGCCGTCGGCGCCGTCGCGGAGGCCGCGGCGGGCCATCCCTCGCACGTCACGGACCCGCAGCAGCCCGCGGGTTCCGCCGTGGAGCTGACCAGGGACGAGATCCGGGAACGGCTCAGCGGCAACATCTGCCGCTGCGGCGCCTATCCGCACATCGTCGAGGCCGTGGAGGACGTGACCCGGTGAAGCCCTTCCTGTACGTACGCGCGCACAGCGTCGACGAGGCGGCCGCGGCGCACGCGGGCCGCCCCACCTCCCGCTATCTGGGCGGCGGCACGAATCTCGTCGACCTGATGAAGCTGGGCGTGGAGAGTCCCCGGACGCTGATCGACGTCAGCGCCCTGCCCCTGGACGCGGTCGAGGAGCTGCCCGACGGCTCCGTGCGCGTGGGGGCGACGGTGCGCAACAGCGACCTCGCCGCTCATCCGCTGGTGCGCGAGCGCTATCCGGTGCTTTCCCAGGCACTGCTCGCGGGCGCGTCGGGCCAGCTGCGCAACATGGCGACGACGGGCGGCAACCTCCTCCAGCGCACCCGCTGCCCCTACTTCCAGGACCTGGGCAAGCCGTGCAACAAGCGTGCCCCGGGCACCGGCTGCGGGGCCCGGGACGGTGTCCACCGTGACCACGCGGTCCTCGGCCAGTCGGCGCAGTGCATCGCCACGCACCCCTCCGACATGGCGGTCGCGCTCGCCGCGCTCGACGCCGAGGTGGAGTTGTCCGGGCCGGGCGGCCGGCGGACGCTCCCCGCGGCCGAGTTCCACCGGCTGCCGGGCGACCGCCCCGACCTGGACACCGAGATCAGGCACGGCGAACTCATCACCGCAGTCGTGCTCCCGCCGGAGACCGCCGGCCTGCCCTGCGCCTACCGCAAGGCCCGCGACCGCGCCTCGTACGCCTTCGCGCTCGCCTCGGTGGCCGTGGTCCTGGACGTCGAGGACTCCGTCGTACGCGAGGTGCGCATCGCGTTCGGCGGCCTCGCGCACCGGCCCTGGCGCGCGCGGCTGGCCGAGCGGGAGCTGACGGGCGGCGCGCCGACCGATGAGGCGTTCCGGCGGGCCGTGGCGGCCGAGCTCGACGCGGCCGAGCCGCTGCGGGACAACGCGTTCAAGGTGCCGCTGGCCCGCAACCTGGCGTGTGACGTCCTGCGGCGCCTGGCCGGCAGACATCCGGCTTCCTGATTCGGCCCCCGCCCCTCCTCCGCCCTCCAGGGAGTACACCTCATGCCGGACACCACCCGCGTCAGCGCCCTCGGGGCGCCCGCCGAGCGCAGGGAAGGCCCCGCCAAGGTCACCGGGGCCGCCCGGTACGCCGCCGAGCGCACGCCCGACGGATGCGCGTACGCCTGGCCGGTCCCCGCCACGGTGGCGCGTGGCGAGATCACCGCCATCGACGACACGGCGGCCCTCGCCCTGCCCGGAGTCATCGACGTCCTCAGCCATCTGAACGCGCCGCGCCTGGTCGAGCCGGAGGACGCGACCCTCGCCGTGCTCCAGGACGCGCATGTGCCGCATCGCGGCTGGTACGTCGCCCTGGTGGTCGCCAAGACGCTGGAGGCCGCCCGGGAGGGCGCCGCCGCCGTGGAGGTCTCCTACGCCGAGGAGCCGCACGACGTCACCCTGACCGCCGACCACGCCGACGCGTACGTGCCCGAGGACACCGACGGCACCTCGGGCGAGCACGTCCGCGGTGACGCCGACGGCGTCTTCTCCTCGGCGCCCGCCCACGTCGACGTCCTCTACCGCGTACCGCCGCTGCACAACCACCCCATGGAGCCGCACGCCGCGACCGCCCACTGGGAGGACGGGCGGCTGACCGTGTACGACTCCAGCCAGGGCGCGACCACCGTGCGCGACACCCTCGCGGACATGTTCGCGCTGCCCAAGGAGCGGATCACGGTCATCTCCGAACACGTCGGCGGCGGCTTCGGCTCCAAGGGCACACCCCGGCCGCATGTCGTGCTCGCCGCCATGGCCGCCCGCGTGACCGGTCGGCCGGTCAAACTCTCGCTGCCCAGGCGGCAGTTGGCGACCGTGGTGGGCCATCGCTCGCCGACGCTCCAGCGGGTGCGGCTGGGCGCGCAACCGGACGGCACGCTGGTCTCCGTGATCCACGAGGTGGCCTCGCACACCTCGCGCGTCAAGGAGTTCGTCGAGACGGCGGCCGCCGCCACACGCGTCATGTATCCCTCGCCGCACGCCCGCACGACACACCGGGTCGTACCGCTCGACGTGCCGAGCCCCTCGTGGATGCGGGCGCCGGGTGAGGCGCCCGGCATGTACGCCCTGGAGTCGGCGATGGACGAGCTCGCGGTCCGCCTCGGCATCGACCCCGTCGAGCTGCGGCTGCGCAACGACACCCGTACGGAGCCCGACAGTTCCAAGCCGTTCAGCAGCCGTCACCTCGCCGAGTGCCTGCGTGAAGGGGCCCGCCGTTTCGGCTGGTCGGCGCGCGATCCGCGGCCCCGCTCGCGCGCCGAGGGACCTGTCCTGGTCGGCAGCGGCGTCGCCTGCGCAACGTATCCCGTGCTCGCCTCGCCGTCGCGGGCGAGCGCGCACGCCCATCCGGACGGCAGCTTCGTGGTCCGGGTCAACGCCACCGACATCGGTACGGGCGCGCGCACCGTCCTGGCACAGGTCGCCGCCGACGCGCTCGGTGTGCCGGTGGAGCGGGTGCGGGCCGATGTCGGCAGCAGCGACCTGCCGAACGCGCCGCTGGCCGGCGGCTCCTCCGGCACGGCCTCCTGGGGCTGGGCCGTCCACGAGGCCTGTACGCGGCTGGCCGAGCGCCTCGCGGGACAGCAGGGGCAGCAGTTGCCGCCGGAAGGTGTGGGCGCGACGGCCGACACCGCGGGCACCGCGGACGCGGACAGTGAGTACGCGCGCCACGCGTTCGGCGCGCACTTCGCCGAGGTGGGTGTCGACATGGTGACCGGCGAGGTACGTGTGCGCCGCCTGCTGGGTGTCTACGCCGCCGGGCGCATCCTCAACGCCCGAACGGCGCGCTCGCAGTTCATCGGCGCGATGGCCATGGGGCTGGGGATGGCGCTCACCGAGCACAGCACGGTGGACGAGGCCTTCGGCGACTTCGCGGAGTCCGACCTCGCCTCCTACCACGTCCCGGTCCACGCGGACGTGCCCGCGATCGAGGCGCATTGGGTCGACGAGGAGGACCCCCACCTGAACCCGATGGGCAGCAAGGGGATCGGGGAGATCGGCATCGTGGGGACGGCCGCCGCCATCGGCAACGCGGTCCACCACGCGACGGGCGTACGGCTGCGTGAGCTGCCGCTGACGCCGGACCGGGTGCTCGCGGCCGCCGAAGGGGCGGCGCCGTAGCGGCTGCGGGTCGGGGCGTCGTCAGGCGGCGGCCCTGGCCCGGCTCTTCCGGGTCCAGGCCAGCAGTTTCTCCGCCGTCCAGGTCGTCACGACGCGCTCGGCGGGGACACCGCACTCCTCGGCCCGCGCGCACCCGAAGATCTGCCAGTCCAGCTGGCCGGGGGCGTGCGCGTCGGTGTCCACGGAGAACAGGACCCCCGCGTCCACGGCGCGGCGCAGCAGTCTGCGCGGCGGATCGAGGCGCTCGGGACGGCTGTTGATCTCCACCGCCGTGCCCGCGGCCGCACACGCGGCGAACACCTCGTCGGCGTCGAAGCTCGACTCGGGCCTGCCGCGTCCCGTGACGAGCCGGCCGGTGCAGTGGCCGAGGATGTCGGCCCGGGGATTGCTGACGGCGGCGACCATGCGGCGGGTCATCGCGGCGGCGTCCATGCGCAGCTTGGAGTGCACCGACACGACGACGACGTCGAGCCGGTCGAGCAGTTCCGGTTCCTGGTCGAGGGAGCCGTCGTCGAGGATGTCGCACTCGATGCCGGTGAGCAGCCGGAAGGGCGCCCAGCGGGTGTTGAGGTCGGCCACCACGTCCAGTTGCTCGCGCAGTCGTTCCGGTGAGAGTCCGCGGGCGATGGTGAGCCTGGGCGAGTGGTCGGTGAGCACCGCCCACTCGTGGCCGAGCGCCTGTGCGGCCCGGCCCATCTCCTCGATGGGGCTGCCGCCGTCGGACCAGTCCGAGTGCAGGTGGCAGTCGCCGCGCAGCAGCGCCCGCAGCTCGGCTCCGCCTTCGGCGAGGGGGTCTCCCGCCTCCCCTTCGAGCCGTTCGAGGTAGCCGGGCACCTCGCCGGAGAGCGCCTCGCGGATGACGTCGGCCGTCTTCGGCCCGATCCCCTTGAGGGACTCCAGCGTGCCGTCGCCGGCGCGCCGTGCGGCCTCGCCGTCGGGCAGGGCGCCGATCACCGCGGCCGCGGTGCGGAAGGCCCGCACCCGGTAGGTCGGGGCGCGGCCGCGCTCCAGCAGAAAGGCGATCCGTTCCAGCGCCTCCACGGGCTCCATCGGCACCTCCGGCCGCCGGTCTCCTCCGGCGGCGTACGCGTGCTACCAGCGTCGCCCATGACGGGCCGCGCGGCACGGCGAGCGTGCCGCGCGGCCTGACGGCGCCGGGAAGCGCGTACGTCCGCTGTGTCCGCTGCGTCTGCGAGGCCGCGCTCAGGCGGTGGGCTCGTCCGGCTGCGGGTCGTCGGTGGGCGAGGCGTCGGCTTCGTCCGAGCCGCGTCGGCCGGTGCCCGCCTCGTCCGTGTCGGGCACGTCCTCGTCCGCGTCGTCGGGGCTGTTGCCCGTGGTGGACGCCTTCTCGTCCACCTCCCAGGGGTCGGGCTCGTCCGAGGCCTGCTGGTCCGGCAGGTCCCTGGGCACGGGCGGGCCGTCCTGTCCAGGCGACGGGGGGTTGCGCTCGTCCATGGGGTCCATGGGGGTGCTCCGTTTCCTCGTGTTCTTTGTATGTACGGTCTGTGCGTTCTCTGGGTGTTTATGGGGTCTGTGCGGTCTGTGGTTTCACTGTGCCCGGGTGGGACCTGGTGCGTCGTGCGGCGGGGTGCGGTCTACTCGACGACGACCCGCACCGTGTTCAGTTCGCTGTCCTTGGCGTCGGGAAGGTTCATCCCGGCCTCCACACCGGTGCGGAGGTAGCGCAGGACGGGCTCGGTGAGCCGTTCGCCGGGCAGTGCCGTGGGGATGCCGGGCGGGTAGGGGGTCATCATCTCCGCGGCGATGCGGCCCGCCGCCTCGGCCACCGGCACGTCCTCGGTGACGCCGAAGAACGCGTCGCGGGGGTGGATCGCCTGCTCCATCCGCAGCTCGTCCGGGGAGGGGACCTCCACCGGTGGCGCGGGGCGCAGACGCGGGGCGGCGTGGGCCAGCTCGCGCAGGGCCGTGAGCAGCCTGCCGGTCGTCTCGTGGTCGTCGCCGTGGGTGATCTGGGCGCTGATCCTGCGGTGGTCGCTGAGGTGCGGGTCCAGGGAGTGGTGTCGGCGCAGCCAGTCCGCCGCCCGGTAGCCGCTGGTGCCCAGGCCGTCGACCTCGATGACGACCGGCAGCGGGTCGAAGTCCGCGGCGAGACCGGGTCCGCAGAAGTCGTCGCGGTCGTTGACGTGCAGGCCGTCGATCTCCTCGATCCGCGCGCGTACCTCGGCCGCGAGGTCCAGCGCCCGGCCCATCAGCTCATGGCCGTGCAGGGCCATCTGTCGCCGCCAGCCGTCGAGTCCGGCGTAGATCAGGACGGACGGGCTGGTGGTGCCGAGGAGGTCCGCGCAGTTCTCCAGGTCCTCCGGGTCGATCAGATCGCCCTGGAGGTGGAAGACGGAACCCTGTTCGAGGCCGCTGCCCATCTTGTGGATGCTCGTGACGCAGATGTCGGCGCCCGCGTCCATCGCCCAGGACGGCAGGTCGCGGTGGAACGGCAGGTGCGCGCCCCACGCCTCGTCCACGACGAGCGGCCGCGACCGGCGGTGGCAGACGGCCGCGATGCCGCGCAGATCGGCGCAGGCTCCGTAGGGGGTCGGGCTGGTGACCAGGGCGCCCTTCGCGTCGGGGTGGGCGGCGAACGCCGCCTCGAAGTCCTCGGGGCCGGGCGCGTGGGCGAGATGGCGTTTCTCGTCCCACCTCGGTTCGACCCACACCGGTTCGATGCCGGCCAGGATCAGCCCGGAGATCACGGACTTGTGCGCGTCCCGGCCGAGGAGCAGTTTCGAGCCCGGTCCCGCGATGGACAGCATGGCGGCCTTGACCGACAGCGAACTGCCGCACGTGGAGAAGAAGGTGTGCTCGGCGTGGACGGCGTCCGCCATGAGCCGCTCGGCCCGTTCCAGGACCCCGCCCCGTGTCCGGCGGTCGTCGAGGCCTCCCGAGGCCAGCACATCGCCGTGGAACACCGCGTCACCGAGCACGTCGCGCACGGCCGGGTCGGCGCCGCGCGCTTGCTTGTGGCCCGGGGGTGTGAAGCCGATCCGGTCCTTGTCGCGGTATTCGGCGAGGGCTTCCAGTACGGGGGCGCGGCTGTGATCAGGCGACATGGGTCACGCGTTCCCTGGAGTCGCGCCGCCCAATCCGGGCGTCCGGCAACCGGGCGCAACACCCTTTGACCAGGTGGATCGCCCGGCCGGCGGCGCGTGCCCGCCGCCGGCTGCGGCTGTGGCCGTGGTGCGGGCGGGTCATGCGGCGCGGGCGTGCTCGACGCCGTCGTACCCGGCGTCGGCCTCCGCGCGGACGCGGGCGCAGCTGCGGTTGATCAGGCGCGAGACGTGCATCTGCGAGATGCCGAGCTTCTCGGCGATCCGGCTCTGCGTCATGTCCTCGAAGAAGCGCAGGTACAGGATGGTCCGCTCGCGCTCCGGCAGCTGCCGCAGGCCTGCCTTGGCCGCCTCGCGGTCGGTGATGCAGTCGTACGCGGGGTCGGGCGCCCCGAGTGTGTCGGCGAGGCTGAAGCCGTCGGGGTCGGCGGAGGAGATCTCGGCGTCCAGCGACAGGGCGCTGTACCCCTCCATCGCCTCCATGCCGTCCTTGACCTCGTCCTCGGTGAGCCCCGCGTGCTCGGCGATCTCGGTGATGCCGGGCTCGGGCCCGCTGCCGGGCTGGTCAAGCAGCTCGCGGCGGGCGACCCGGACCTTGTTGCGCAGTTCCTGGACGCGCCGGGGCACACGCACGTCCCACATGCGGTCGCGGAAGTGGCGCCGCAGTTCGCCCGTGATGGTCGGCACGGCGTAGCTCTCGAAGGCGCCGCGTCCGGGCTCGTACCGGTTGACCGCCTTGACCAGGCCCATCGCGGCGACCTGCTGGAGGTCTTCGAGGCTCTCGCCCTTGTTGCGGAAGCGGCCGGCGATGCGGTGGGCCATGGGGAGCCACGCCTCGACGATCTGCTCGCAGAGCAGTTCGCGCTCGGGGCCGTCCCCCAGGTCGGCGAGTCGGGCGAATTCGGCCGCGGTGTCAGGTGCGTCGTTGTAGGGGTGCCGCTTCGTCGTACGACGACGGGCGGAGTATGCAGTCAGGTCGGTAAGCATCAGAAATACGCTCCTCAACGGTGCCGCCAACAGGGACCGCGGGAAACGGAGGCACCCCGGTGACATGCATCCACCGGGAAGCGACATACCACTCCCGCGAACGCGCCTCCGGTCCGAAGCACGTTTTCCGCCTGCCCTTCGAACCTGGGGCCAAACAGCCTTTCCCTGAAAGTGGTTCGGGCCCCGGGCCGAGCGGCTCCGTGAATACGCGAAATACGTGCGCGCGTTCAAGGAGTCATCAGTTCGGTGGGCGTTCGGGCATGTCTCCACGTCCGCGGGGCACGCGCCCCGCGGGGAGCGAAGCGTCGGAACGGCACGTGGACGCAGGCCTCACCGACCGGCCGCATTGGGGTGCGGCCGGTCGGTGTCCTGTCTCCCCGCTTTTCGCCTCTCGCTTTTCGTCTCTCGCTTCTCGCTTCTCGCTCAGCTCACACCTTGTCGGCGGGGATCTCGGCGTCCAACTGGGTCAGCAGGTCCGCCGGGTCGGCGTACACCGCCGAGGCGCCGGCCTCCTCCAGGTCGCTGCGCGGAATTCCTCCCGAGAGCAGCCCGATGCTCCGTACGCCCGCGCGGGACGCGGCCCGCATGTCCCACACGGTGTCACCGATGAACAGGGCCTCGTCCGGGCCGCATCCGGCGATGTCCAGGGCATGGCGCACGGCGTCGGGGGCGGGTTTCCCCGAGGACACGTCATCGGCGCTCGCGACGCCGGCGATCACGTCGTCCGCGTCGATGGCCCGGCGCAACGCGCTCAGTTCACCGCCGCCCGCCGAGGTCGCGAGGACGATGCGCCACCCGCGCCCGTCGAAGGCGTGCAGCAGGTCACGGGCGCCCTCCAGCGCGGGCAGCCGGTCGAAGTACGTGGCGTAAAGGGTGCTGTGGGCGGCGCTGATCTGGTCGTCGAGGTCGCGGTCGCGTTCGTCGCCGAGGAGGTGGGCGACGAGGTCGGCCGAGCCGAGGCCGATGGCGTGGTGGATGTCGTGCATCGCGACGTTCTCGCCGGCTTGGCGGAACGCCTCCCACCACGTGGTCACATGCAGGTGGTTGGTGTCGGCGAGGGTTCCGTCGACATCGAACAGCGCGGCACGGGCCATGGTTTCACACCGTTTCCTTCTGGGGCGTCGGTCGATGGGCGGGCGGACGGGCGGGTCAGCGTACGTCCGTGATGACGAAGCCGCTGCGGGGCCTGGTCGGCACCCGGTGCAGCGGGATCCGCAGATCCTGTTCGGGTACGCGGTGGCCGAGGCGGGCGAGGCGCGGGAGGAGCGTGGTCAGCACCGCCAGGGTGATGTCCTCGCCCGGGCAGCGGTGCCCTGCCGAGGCCTCGCCGCCGCCCTGGGGAACGAGCTCGTCACGGCCCGGTTCCCGGCCGTGGAACCGCTCCGGGTCGAACCTGTACGGCGCCTTCCACAGCCCCGGGTCGTGGTTCTGCCCGTACAGGTCGAGCAGGATCATGGTGCCTTCGGCGATGTGCTCGCCGTGCCAGTCCAGGTCGCTCGGGGCGAGGCCGGCGACGAACGGCGCGAACGGGTAGAAGCGCCGCACCTCGTGGGCGAACGCCCGCGCGTAGCCGTCGCCCTCGCCGGCCAGCCGCTCGCGCAGTGCCGGGTGCCGGTGCAGCGCGTGCGCGCCGAACACGGTGAACCACGTGACGGCGACGGTCGGGCGCAGGACGTTCAGGACCTCCACGGCGGCCGTACGAGGGTCGAGCAGCCGCCCGTCGGCCTCGCGGTGGGCGGCCACGGCCTCGATCACGGACGGCGGGCCGGCGGCCTCGTGACCGGTCGACCGGATGTCCTCGATGAGGCGGGCGAGCCGCTCCTCCTGCCGCGCGCGGGCGCGCCGCGCCTTCCAGTGGCGGGGGCCCGCGGTGGCGAACCCGTCGACCATGGCCACCAGGTCTCGGGCGGTCTGCCGTGCTTCGGCGTCAAGGTGTGCTTCGTGATCCGGGCGTGCTTCGTCGTCCGGGCGTGCTTCGTCATCCGGGTACTGGCCGCCCGGCTGGTCGCCGTGCGGGTCCTGCCCGAGGGGGACGCCCGCCCACGCGCAGACGGCACGGGTGATCAGGAGGCTCACTTCGTCGAACAGCACCACCTCGGAGCGGTCGGCCCACTCCTTGGCGGCCCGTTCCCATTCGTCGGCGACACGCTCCGCCAAGGCGGTGACCGCGGACGCGTCCGTGAGCGCCGAGACGAACATGGCCTTGCGCGCGCGGTGCTCCTGCCCGTCGAGGGTGTGCACCGCGCCCTTGCCGAACAGCGTGCTCAGGATGGGTTCGGGCAGGGCCGTGCGACGGCGCACGTGGTTCTCGTCGTAGAAGAAGGAGACGGCCTCCGGACCGCGCAGCGCGATGGCGGGCTTGCCCATCAGGCGGGTGCGCACGGGTCCCGGCCCCCTGCGGCGGGTGAGGTCGGGGAGCCACGCGTAGCCCTGGGCGAGGAGCGGCAGCGTGTGGTCCAGCATGAGGTCCTCCTGGTGGAAAAGACGCAGGCCGTCGGCATACGGAGGCGGTGGCCCTCTCTGATCCTGACCGAACCAGGACCCGCATGCATTTCCCGGCCGGCGCACGACTCGGTCATGTGGTCCGCCGGTCGCCTCTGGATGATCAGCGGATCACGGTGATCGTGTGCCCTGGGGCCACCTTGACAAATCTGCCCTTCCCGTACGCGTCTCCGCCGCTCCTGGGACAGGTGTACGGCTCCGGTAATCTGAATCTTTTCCCGCAGGAGGAGTTGCGTCAGTGGAGTTCCGGCTGCTCGGAGCGGTTTCCGTGGCCACAGGGGCCGGCGTGCTGCCGCTCGGTCCCGCCAAACGGCGCAGCCTGCTCGCCGCGCTGCTGCTGCGGCCCAACCATCCGGTCCCCGTGGAGCAGTTGACGGCCACGCTGTGGGATCAGGAGCCGCCCGCGCGGGCTCGTGGCGTCATCCAGGGGCATGTGTCGCGGCTGCGGGCGCTGCTCGCCGACGCCGAGGCCGACATGTTCGGCGTCGAGCTGGTCACCCAGGGCACGGCGTACGTCCTGCGGATGCCGGAGTCGCTGCTGGACGCCCACCGCTTCGAGGAACTGGTGACGCTGGCCCGCGGCCGGCGGGCGCCCGCCGACGCCGTGGCCCTGTATCAGGAGGCGTTGGCGCTGTGGCAGGGGCCCGCGCTGACGGGGACGTGTCCGAGCCGGCCGCTGCGGGCCGCCGCCGAGGCGCTGGAGGAGGCGCGGCTGGCGTCGGTGGAGTCGCTGGCCGGGGCCTGCGCGCGCCTGGGCGAGCATGAGCGGGCCGTGGCCGTGCTGCGGGCGGAAGCCAGTGCGCATCCGCTGCGTGAATCGCTGTCGGCCGCGTTGATGAGGGCGCTTCAGCGGGCGGGGCGGCGGACCGAGGCACTCGACTGGTTCCACCGCACCCGGCGGCTGCTCGCCGACGAGCTGGGGGTCGACCCCGGCCGGGAGCTTGCCGACGCGTACGCGGTCGCGTTGCGCGGAACGGGTGAGGACAAGGTGGCGAGCGTCGTGGCTTCCCCGCCCTCTCCGTCTCCCCCGCCCTCCCCGCCCGGTGTGGCGCTCGGGACGCCGCAGTCCCCGGCGCCGGGCGCGATCGACCTGCTGCCACGCATGCCCCGCGGTTTCCACGGACGGGCCGGGGAGCTGACCGCGCTGTCCCGGGCCGCCGCCGGTGAGGCGCCCGTCTGCCTGGTGACCGGACCCGCGGGTGTCGGCAAGACGGCGCTGGTGACGCACTGGGCGCACCGCAACCGCGAGCAGTTTCCCGGCGGCCTGCTCTACGCCGACCTGCGCGGCTTCAGTGACACCGGGGAGCCCGCCCTGCTGGAGGTGCTGCGTGCGTTCCTGCTGGCGCTGGGGGTCGCGCCGCGTCGGGTACCGGAGTCGACGGGCGCCGCGTCCGCGCTGTTCCGCTCCCTGTGCGCCGACCGGCAGTCACTGGTCGTCCTCGACAACGCGCGGGCGTCCGAGCAGGTACGGGAGTTACTGCCGGGCGGTGCCCGCTGCGTGACCGTCGTGACGAGCCGCTACCGGCTGCGCGGCCTGATCGCCTCCGACGCCGCGCGTCCCGTACCCGTCGACGTCCTCGAACCGGAGGACGGCACCGCCCTGCTCGCCGCGGTGCTCGGCACGGAGCGGGTGCGCGCGGAGGAGGTGGCCGCGCGGCGCCTCGCCGAGCTGTGCGGCGGGCTGCCGCTCGCCCTGCGGGTGGCCGCCGCGCGGCTCGCGGACCAGCCCGAGTCGTCACTGGGCGCGATGTGCGCCGAACTGTCCGACGAGTCGCGCCGGTTGAGTCTCCTCGACGTGGAGGACACCGGGGTGCGGGCGGCGCTGCGGCTCACGGTGCACCGGCTGCCGGCGGACGCCGCGCGGCAGTTCGCCCACCTCGGACGCCATCCGGGCAGGTACGTCGACCGGTACGCGGCGGCCGCCCTCGCCGACACCGACCCGGCGGCCGCCGAGGCCGCGCTCGACAAGCTGACCGCCGCGCATCTCGTCGTGCGGGCCGGGTCCGGCCGCTGGACGCTGCACGATCTCGTACGGCTGTACGCGCGTGACCTGGATGCCGGGGCGGAGGCCCTGCTGCGGGTGCTCGACCAGCTGGTGACGACCGTGCTGGCCGCCGCCGACGCGGCCGAACCCGGCGACGAGTCCTGCTTCTCCCTGCCCGCCGATTTCCGTCCGCCGCGGGCCACACGGGAGTTCGCCGGCCGTGAGCAGGCCATGGCCTGGTACGCGGCCGAGCGCGACGACCTGACGCTGGCGGTGGCCGCCGCGAACTGCGCGGGGCAGCACGGCAGGACGTGGCGGATCGTCCTCGGGATGTGGCCGCGGATCGTGTGGCGGGTGCGGGACGGGTGGGCTCCGCTGCTCCGGACGGCGTTGGAGGCGGCGCGGGCCGATGGTGACCCCCGGGCGGAGTCGCGGGTGCTGGCGCTCCTCGGGTGGGTGCTGACCGAGGAGGGCCGCTTCGGCGAGGCGCTCGGCCACCTGGAGGCCGCGCCGGTGCTCGCGGCGCGGGTGCGGGACACGCGTGGCGAGGCGACCGCGCTCATCAACCTGTCGCTCGCGCAGGCGGCGCTCGGCGGTCCCGACGAGGCTGCCGAGGGGTGCGCGCTCGCGGCGGAGCTCGCGCACAGCGTCGGCGACCGGCACACCGAACGCCTCGCCCTGTGCCACCTCGCCCGGCACCGGCTGGACGCCGGGGAGTGGCAGGCGGCCCACGAGACGGCCGTCGCCGCGCTGGACCTCGAAGGCCCCGCGGAGGCGTCGGTCGCGTCCCGGGTGCTGCTGCTCACCGCGATCGGCGAGGCGCTGCTCGGAATGGGCGACGAGACGGAGGGCATCCGCCGCCTGGAGAACGCCGCGCTGGAGGCGGAGACGTGCGGCTACGACGACGGCGCGGTACGGGCCCTCGGCGCCCTGCTCCGCGTCTCGGCGGACGCGGGGGTGCAGGCGCGGTACGACACGGCGATGCTACGGCTGATGACCCGTACGTAACGCCCTGCCCGCGGCTTCGACACCGCAGCGCGCGCCGCCGTCCCGGCGCAGGCCCGAGCCCCGGCGGCTGCCAGTGCTCTGCCGGCTGCCTGGCGCGCCCGGACGTTCGACTCTGCGGTGGGTGCCGCCGTCCCGGCGCATGGATGGTCCAGCAGTTGACAGTGCTCCGTCGGCTGCCCGGCCTACCCGAGTGTTCGGCGCTGCGGTGGACGCCGCCATCCCGGCACATGACCGACCCGGCGGCCACCCGTGCCCCGCCAGCCCCGAGTGTCCCGCTCTGCGGCGCATAACCGGCCCGGCAACTGGCAGTACTCCCGCCCCCTGCCCGGCCCGCCCGGGTGTTGACGCAGCGGGGTCGTGCCTCGGTCAGGCCTCACGTGCGCCGCGGGTGGCGTTCTCCGTGAGTTGCCGGTTCACCTCTCGGGTCTGCTCGGCCAGGTCACGGGCCCTCGCCTCCGCCTCGTCGGCGCGGGCGTTGATGCGGGCGATGTCCTCCTCGATGACCTTCAGGGCCAGCTCGGCCGCGGCCCCCGCCTCCTGCGGGGACAGGTCCTCAGGGAGGTCCGCCAAAGCGCTCTGGACCGCGGGGATGCCGCCGCGGTCGTGGATGTCTTTCCAGAACTCGTGGTCCATGGCGTCATCCTGGCCGAACGGCCGCCCCCGGCGCGAGGCGGTGCCGCCCCGGGGCCGGGTCAGGAGGCGGGCTCCGCGGGCATGCTCACGCGGGGCGGGGTGCTGAAGTCGAGGACGTCCTGAGCCGTCTGCTGGGTCTCCTCCGCGGCCTTGCGAGCCGTGGCGAGGACGTCGCCGTGCTCTTGGACGAGGGTTTCATAGATCGGCGCCTGGGCGGTGTCATTGGCCGGCATGACCTGCGACTCCTTGTTCGGTGACGGTGTGGTTCGGGTCGGCCGTGGGGCGACCGACCCGCGACCTTACGCGAACTCGGTGCGTGATGGGCACCCGACCCCGATCATGAGTTCGGGCCTTGTGACCACTTTCACAGGGCGAGAGGTACGCGTCGGGGGTCAGCGCGGCCGGTGCGCGGAACGGCGCACGTCAGTCCGTGAGATGCAACCCCCGCCGGGTACCCGTGGAGGAACGTCAGGAGGAACCCATGCCACTCACGTTCCGCAAGAGTTTCCGGATACTTCCCGGGGTGCGTCTGAACATCAACAAGCGCTCCTGGTCCCTCACCACGGGCGGCCGGCACGGACCCCGCCGGACCCACAGCAGCACGGGCCGGCGCACGACCTCGATGGATCTGCCCGGCCCCTTCGGCTGGCGCCGGACGACACGGCGGGGCGGGCGCCGCTGACGTACGGCGTCATGACCGCACGGCTCCAGGTCGTGACGGCCTCGCGGCGTCGATCCGTTTTCCGGCGGGGGCGGTCCTGTTGCCGCCCTCCGCATGAAGAAGTTTCGGTAGCACCTTATTGTCATGCTCACACCAACATCGCCCCGCCCGGCCCCGCTCCGTGAGAGTCGCTCCCGTCCCCGGAAACAAGGGCCTGACCCCCTTCCACTTCCGTCCCGCGCCGGGATACCCCTGGTGGGACGAACCCGGCCCACTCCCCCGCAGGAAGCGAGTCACGCCGTGAACGATGCCCCCGGCTCCCAGCCCCTGGCCTCCGGCTGGTACGTGGACGATCGCTGCACGAACTGCGATGTCGCCAGGCAGGTCGCGCCCGACCTGTTCCATGAGATCGACGGCCGCTCCGAGCTTCTCCGCCAGCCGCGCGACGCGGCCGAGGAACGCCGGATCCACGCCGCCGCGTTCGCCTGCCACACGCGCTCCATCCGGCCCGCCACCGGTCGGCTGGACGAGCGGTGGGACCCCTATCCCCTGCCCATCGGCGAACCCAGGCGTGCGGACGACGCCAACGACACCGCCAACGCCCATGCCGACGAGACCGTCCTGTTCTGCGGGCACAACTCCACCCACACCGCGGGCGCCAACTCCTACCTCCTGCACCGCCCTTCGGGGAACCTGATGATGGTCGACACCCCGCGCTGGAGCGAGGCGCTGGCCGCCCGGTACGAGCGGATCGGTCCCGTCACCGACGTCCTGCTCACCCACCGCGACCACGCCGCCCACGGCCGCCGCTACGCCGACCGCTTCGGCGCCCGGCTCTGGATCCACGAGGGAGATCTGGACGCCGCGCCCGACGCCGACAAGGTCCTGCGCGGCACCGGGAGCGTCGAGATCGGCGAGGGGGTGCTCGCCCATCCGCTGCCCGGCCATACGCGGGGCAGTGTGCTGTACGTCGCCGACGAGCGGTACTGCTTCAGCGGCGACAGCTTCTATTGGTCGCGTTCGACGGGCGACATCGAGGTGGCCGAGAGCGTGACCTGGTACTCCATCGAGGAACTGGCGGCCTCGTTGGCCCGCACGGCCGAACGGCTCCGCTTCGAGTGGCTGCTGCCCGGACACGGCGACCGCAAGCACCTGCCCGCCGCCGAAATGGCGGACCGCATGCGGGCGTTGACCGCTCGGACGGCGACGCTGCGGTCCCGTCCGGTGGACATCAAGGCCGTGCGGTGGTGATGACCTCCGGGCGCGGACGCGGCGGCGCGCCACGGGGCGGCGGAAACGTGCGGCGGGCGGCGCTCCTGTCTAGCGTCGTCGCATGACGACACATCCGCAGCGCTACGAGATTCTGCTGGTCCCCGAGTTCGGCGGGGACGGCAGGGCCACCGACGACACCCGTGGGGCCCTGCGTTCGGCCGTCGTGGTGGCCACCGGTGAGACCGGCGCCTCCGGCTATCCCCGGTATGTGGGGGACGGCATGGAGGCCGACATCGACCCCGCGACGCGCTCCGTCGAGGCCCTGCTCGTCGACGGGGCCGAGCTGGACTACGGGCTCTCGGCCCGGGTCGCGCCCCCCGAAGACGGCTCGGGCGGCTCGGGCGGCTGAGCCGGCCTGAGCGGGCCGGGTGCCATGCGCGGGCCCGCGCCACGGCTCAGTCGTGGCGCGGGCCCGCGCATGCCGTCACCGGTCGCACCCGTCACTCGGTGGCTTCCGCCTCCACCGGCTTGGGGATGAGGAAGGACGTCGCGAAGGCCGCCGCGATGAGCGCGACCCCGGCGATCATGCCTGCCGTGTACCCGGCGGGCGAGGTCTTGTCGGCCGGTTCGGCGGCGGTCTGCACGGCGTACAGGACGGCGAAGCTGAGGCCGGCGCCGAGGTTGAAGGCGCCCGCGTTCAGGCCGGGCAGGAAGCCCGGGTTCTCCTTCGGGGAGAGCACGATGCCGAGGCCGTTGAGGACGATGTTGCCGACGCCCGCGTAGGTGACGCCGATGAGGATCGACGCGGCCAGGAGCAGCAGCCGCGAGTCGGCGTGCAGCGTGAACAGCATCAGGGCGACCGTCACGGCCGAGCCGATGAGGCCGAGGCGCAGGATCCGTCCGTATCCGTACGTGGCGGCCAGGCGCCCGGCGATCGGGCCCATGGCGAGGCCCGCGAGGGCGTACGGCGTCAGGGTCCACCAGGCGGACTGCTCGGCGCTCATGCCGAAGCCGGCCTGGGCGTCCTGCGCGAAGGCGGGAATCATGCCGTTCATGACGGCGAAGACGCCCGTCATGGTGAGGACGGTGGTGAGCAGCAGCGCCCAGGTGGAGCGCTGGCGCAGGTGGCGGGTGGCGACCAGGGGGTGGCTGCTGCGGTCCTCGGTGCGCCAGAACAGGGCGAAGGCGAGGGCCGAGACGACGAACAGGCCCGCGACCAGCGGCCAGTTGGCCGCGCCCAGCTTGCCCGCTTCGTTGAGGGCGATGAGGGCCGCGCCGACCGAGACGACCAGGAGCGTGACGCCGGGCCAGTCCATGCGGGTGCCGGAGGTGGCGGCGGCCCTGGACTCGGGGGTGAGGGTGGCGACCAGCACCGCGGCGACGGCGGCGACACCGGCCATCGACCAGAAGACGGACTGGAAGCCGTGGTGGTCGGCGAGGTAGCCGCCCGCCAGGGAGTCGACGCCCGCGATGCCGCCGTTGACGGCGGTGATGACGCCGAGCAGCGTGCCGTACTTCTTCGGCTCGTGGACCTCGTGGCGCAGCATGATCAGGCAGAGCGGCACGGTGGGTCCGGAGACGCCCTGGATGACGCGGCCCGCGAAGAGCATCGGCACGCTCCCGGCGAGGGCGGCGACCACACAGCCGACGACCATGAGCGCGAGCATTCCGGCGAGCACCTTGCGGCGTCCGACGAGGTCGCCGAGGCGCGGCAGGAAGAGGGAGAAGAGCGCGGCGGAGGTGAAGAAGGCGGTCTGGGTGAGGCCGACCTCGGCGGAGGTCGCCCCGAGGGAGTCCTCGATGTTCTTCAGGGCCGGGCTGAGCATGCTCGCGTTCAGCTGGAAGGCGAAGCAGGCCGCGAGGAGCGCGGTGACCAGGACGCCGATGCGCACCGGCCGGGAGCCGCGGGCACCGCCGGGGGTCCCGGCGGCCGGTTCGGTGAAGGAGGCGTTCATGCGGGGACGTCCCCGATCCGCTCGAGCGCGTCCACCACGAGGTCCCAGAAGCGCTGCTGGTCGAGGTCGACGGCGACCTGCGTGTGGCAGTCCTCGGGGGCGGGCGCGCGGAGATCCGTCACGGTCATGCCGAGGGTGAGGGTGCCGGTCAGCTCGATGTCGACCGGGGCCCTGCGGACCGTCATGACGTCGGGGTCGATGACGTACGCGACCGCGCACGGGTCGTGCACGGGGGGCGCGGCGAAGCCCTGGGCCTCCAGGTACATGGCGCCGAAGAAGTCCAGCAGCTCTCCCACGAAGACGGCGGGTCCGGTGCCGACCTCCGCGATGCGTGCGACGACCTCGGGGGTGGCGAGCGCCTGGTGGGTCAGGTCGAGGCCGACCATGGTGACGGGCCACGGCTCGTTGAAGACGATGTGCGCGGCCTCGGGGTCGATCTTGATGTTGAACTCGGCGACGGGGCTCCAGTTGCCCGTGTGGTAGCCGCCGCCCATCAGGACCACCTCGCGGACGCGCTCCACGATGCGGGGCTCCTTGCGGGCGGCCATGGCGATGTTGGTGAGGCCCGCGGTGGGGACGAGGGTGATCTCGCCGGGCTCGTGCGCCATGACCGTGTCGATGATCAGGTCGACGGCGTGGCGCTCGTCGAGGGCGAGGACCGGCTCGGGCATGACGGGGCCGTCGATGCCGCTCTCGCCGTGGATCTCGGGGGCCGTCTCGATGGTGCGCACCAGGGGGCGGGAGCAGCCGGCGGCGAAGGGGACGCCGGTGATGTTCGCGATGCGGGCCACCGACAGGGCGTTGCGGGTGACCTTCTCCAGGGTCTGGTTGCCCACCACGGTGGTGACGGCGACCAGCTCCACATCCGGATTGCCGTGCGCCAGGAGCATGGCGATCGCGTCGTCATGTCCCGGGTCGCAGTCCAGGATGATCTTTCGGGGCATCGCGGAACCTCTTTGTTCGGCTGAGCCTGCGCCGTCGTTCGCCGGGGGGCGGGGCGGAGGCTCGGGAAAACGTTCTCCGAAGACTTTGTGCACAGGGACGAATTATGTCAATGGCAGAAACCACACCCCGGCAAACGCGCCCGGAACGGACATGGCCCGCCGGCCCGCGGCCGGGGGCCGGAAAGCCGCCGACTGCCGGAATTCGGCCCACATCGAGGGTCTGGTTGTGACGAACGCCCGCTGATAACGTTTGCCGACATCTGCGGCTGGTCGAAGGGACGGGCACGGCGTGGCCGACGTAACGCTGAGAGACGTGGCCCGGGTCTCCGGCTGCTCCGTCGCCACGGTCTCCCGAGTCCTCGCCGGTACGCGGCCCGTCGGCGCCGAGACCGCCCGCCGCGTCCGCGAGGCCGCCGACGCGCTCGGCTACCGCCCCAATCACGCGGCACGGGCGCTGCGCGGCCGCCGCACGGGAACGGTCGGCCTCGTCCTGCCGCAGATCACGAACCCCTTCTACCCCGCGCTGGTGCGCGAGTTGACGCACGCCCTGCACGCCGACGGCCGGGCCGTGCTGCTCGCCGACTGCGACGACGACCCGGTGGCCGAGGCGGAGTACGTGGCGGACCTGCTGGGCCGGCAGGTCGACGCGCTGCTGGTCATCCCGGCGCACGAGGAACGCAGCCGGGAGGCGGTGACCGCGGCGGCGGCGCGGGTGCCGCTGGTGCTGATGGACCGCGGCTGCGGTCCCGGCGTCGCGGACTCCGTCGCGGTCGACAATGGCGCGGGCATGGCCCTCGTCCTCGATCACCTGGCCGCCACGGGGCGCCGCCGCGTCTGCTTCCTCGGGGCGGCGGGGACGGCGTCGGCCGCCGCCGAGCGGCGCGGCGCC
The DNA here is from genome assembly GCF_016905445.1 of Streptomyces sp. G44. GTDB lineage: Bacteria > Actinomycetota > Actinomycetes > Streptomycetales > Streptomycetaceae > Streptomyces. The sequence continues at coordinate 4,135 of NZ_JAFEXF010000088.1, read as the reverse complement.
TACGCGGCCGGGGCGGGCGCGCTCGATCCCGGCGCCCCGGAGCGGGTGGCCCTCGGCGACTTCTCCGTGGAGTGGGGCCGGGCCGCCGTCGACGAGGTGTGGTCCGCCCGCCCCGACGCCCTGGTCTGCGCCAACGACCTCATCGCCATCGGGGCGCTCCAACGGCTCCAGCAGCTCGGCGTGGCGGTGCCCGGCGAGGTCGCCGTCACCGGCTTCGACGACATCCCGATGGCGGCGCTGTCCGCGCCGGGCGTCACGACGGTCCGCCAGCCGGTGGCCGAACTGGCCGCCGAGGCGGCACACCTCCTGGCCCTGCGCCTGTCCGGCGACGCCGACGGCCCCCAGCGGTCGATACGGCTGGCGCCCACCCTGGTGGTGCGCGACTCCAGCGCGCCGAGCCGCCTGGCGGGACCGCGGGGGCCTGAACCGAGGGCTGAGCGGGAGACGGTACGGGTCACATGAGGGCGGCCCGGGGCGGGGGCAGGGTCACCGGGCGCTCACCCCCGCCCGCACCCTCATCGGCGCGAAACCCGCCACGTGAGCGTGTCGCTCAGCAACGGCTTCAGCTCCGGGTCACGGACCGCGTCCGTTCCGTCCGTGGCGTGCACGGTGAGCGTGTGCGTACGGCCGTCGGCGGGGACGCCGAGCGCGCGGGGGCTGACCACGGTGTCGCCCCTGGCCCGCCTGACCTCGCGGCCGTCGACCGACCAGCGCGGCCGGATGCCGTCCGCCACGTCCACCGCGACCTTCGCGTCACGGCGCACCACGCGGTCCGTGGGGGTGACGGGGGTGACGACGGACGCGTGCCGGTGGAAGCCGGCGATCATGGCCTCGCGGCCGGGCAGATTGAACTCGCGGCCGAGCGTGCGCATGATCGAGTCGGTGGTGGGCCGGTAGAGGCCGCGCGGGTGGTAGCCGCCGCCCTCGTACGCGCCGACCGTCCCGCCGTCCGGCGAGGTCTGCCCGATCCACCGGTACCACTTCTTCTTCTGCGCGGTGAGCCGGTCGGCCGTGAGCTTGCTGCTGTTCGACTCCCACGGCTCGGCGCCGGTGTAGGTGCCGTACTCGTCGTACCAGTACTCGTCGGCCAGCTTGCCCAGCGAATGACCCGTCTCGTGGACGAGCACCTGGTCGGACCGGGCGTTGTCGGAGGAGGCGGTGGCGATGCCGTCGTAGCCGGACGGGGAGGTGATGTCGTTGTAGCCCGCGCCGCCGTACTTGGCGGAGTTGGCGAGGACGATCACCAGGTCGGGATCCGCGGCCTTCTTCGCGTACGCCTCCACCTTGTCGGTGTCGACGCACAGCAGCCGCTCGATGCCGTCGCAGTGGAAGGCCGAGCTCAGGGCGGTGTCCTTGACGGTGCCGCTCGTCGGGTCGCCGGAGACGCCGGACTGCCGGGAGACCGCGTCCACGGCCCAGACGTTGAAGAGCCTCCGGTACGAGGCGTAGGGCTCGACGGCGGAGACCTTCGCCCACTTGGCGCGCACGTCGGCGTGGAAGTCCTCCTGCTGGGAGGCGGTGTAGCCGTCACCGATGAAGACGACGTCGAGTCTGGAGCCCGTCGGTCCGGTCCGCACGATCGGGACCACGTCGCCGTCCGCCTTGATCGTGGCGCGCTCCTTCGCGGAGAGCGGCTCGGCCGCGGGGACCTCGGCGTGCCGGGGGTGGGCGCCGGGGCCGGTGAAGTACTCGACGCGCTGCGTCCGCCGCTGATCCGGGTCCGCGGCCGTGGCCGTGCCGGCCGGCGCGGTGGCGGCGAACGCCGCGGTGAGGGCGATCGCGGAGGCGAGCGCGGCGCGCAGCGGAGTGCGTCTGGGCCGGCCGGATATTCGGCGTGTGGGGGGCATGGTCGTCCTTCCGAAGTCCGGGATATAACTGGAGAGTTAAACGGGGTTAAGGCGCGGCTCAACGTAGAGGCTCCTGGGGTTCCAGGCAATGGATGGGCCACAAGTGGCTTGCGCGGCCGGCCTGTTCATGTCGACGCAGGGGGAGGCCACAGTGGCGCAGGACAATTCCGGAGGCGGACGACCCGAGGACGTGCGGACCGAAGGTGTACGGCCCGAGGGCGTACGGCCCGACGACCCGGCCGAGATCGGGCGGCGCGTGCTGCGGCTGCGCGGTGAACGAGGGATGACGCAGCGGCAGGTGGCCGAACCCGCCTACACGCCCGCGTACGTGTCCACGCTCGAAGCGGGCAAGGTGCGCCCCTCACCGGCCGCGCTGCGGCATCTCGCCGAGCGTCTCGGCGTGAGTCACGAGGAGCTGGTCACCGGCCGCCCCTCCGGCCTCGCCGCCGGACTGCGCCTGCGGCTCACCGATGCCCGGCGCGCCCTCGCCACCGGGGCGCCCGAGGACGCGGCCACCCTGTTCCGCTCCCTGCACGAGGAAGCCGTCACGCACGCACTCGCCGAGGAGCGGGCCGCCGCGCTCCTCGGCCTCGGCGACTGCCTGCTGGAGTCGGGCGAACTGACCGACGCCCGGGACTGTTTCGCCGCCGTCGAGCGGCTGCTCGCCGACGAGCCGCTGCCCCGCCGGGTCCCGGCCGTCCGGGGCCGGGCCACCGCCCACCTGCTCACCGGCGAGCTGCGGTACGCCTGTTACCTCCTGGAGAGCACCCTCGACGAGCTCGACGCCGCCGGGCTGCACGACCCGGAGGCGCTGCTGCTCCTCTACACGGCGTCGATCGCGCCCTACATGGACATGGGCGCGCACGCCCGGGCCGCGCACGCCGCCGAGCTGGCCCTCGCGCTCGCCCCGCGGGTCAGCGATCCGGCGCTGGTCGCCGGCATGCACCGCGGGGTGGCCCGCACGCTCATCGCCGAGGGACGCATCGCCGAGGCCGACGCGTCGCTCGCCAAGGCCCAGGAGCTCTACCGCCAGCTGCACATCCGCACCGAACTCGCGCACTGCCACTGGATGCGCGGCTACGTGCACGCCCAGGACGGCGACCTGGAGCACGCCGAGAGCGAGCTGCGCACGGCCCGCTCCATCCTCGCCTCGAAGCGGGCCGCGCTCTTCACCGAGCAGGTCGAGGTGGAGCTGGCGGACGTGCTGCGGCGGCGCGGCAGGACCGCCGAGGCGGAGGCACTGCTCCGTCCGCTGCTGACCTCCGGGCGCGAGCGGGACGGCGCGGGCGAGGGCACGGGCGCGCTCGGGGCGGCGCGGGGCGCGGTGCACGCGGGCGGCGCGCACCGGCTGCTCGGGCTGATCGCCGAGGAGCGGGGCGACACGGAGGCCGCCGAGGAGCACTACTGCGCGGCGCTGTCCCTGCTCGAACGGTCCAGCGCGGCGGGCGACCTGGCGGACCTGTGCCGCCTGCTGGGGGACCTGCTGCGCCGCACCGGGCGGGTGGAGGCGGCCATGGACGCGTACCGCACAGGACTCGGGCACCGTGCCGCGCCGGGCACGACGACGCTGGGCCCGGCGCCCGCCACGCCCCCGATGTGAGGCCGGGCCCGACCGCCGGGTCCCGCCCTCGCACACCGCTCCTGCATCGAAGGGTGTACCCGCATCTCATCCGGGGCTACGACCCGCTTGATCGCTGCGGCGCCGACCATGGTGAGTACACCACCCGGTGCGACCTGCGACAGCGTGGTGCGGCACACGACTCCGGTGTGCCCCGCGGGGGCGCGGCGGGTGGCCCGTGAGGAAGACACGAGTGAGCCAGAGGTGAGACACAGATGCGTCCCGAGACCGGCCCTCGCCCCGGCCCGTCGGCCCCGCTCCTTCGGACACTGCGGCGCGCCGTGGGCGGCGGGCTCGTCATGAGCGCGGCGCTCGGCGTCGGCACCGAGGCGGGGCCGGTCCTCGCGGATGCCGTCGGGGCGAGCGGGTTCGCGGCACGGCTGATTCCCGCCGCGGCGGTCAGCGCGCTGGCCGTCCCGCTCGTCGTCCTCGCGCTGCGCCGCCGCGGCGGCTCGCTCAGGGACCTCGGGTACGGCGGGGGGGGGGGGGACCCTGGGGGGGCGGTCCTTGGGCAGGGGGGGGGGGGTTGGGCGGGGGGGCGCGTGCTGGGGGCGGGGGGCGGCCGCGGGGGGCGCCCCCGGGGTCACCCCCCCCCCGGGGCGCCCCGCCCCCCCGCTGGGGGGGACCGGGGGGGCGGCCCTCCCCCCGGGGGCCCCCCCCCGGGGGGGGG
>NZ_JAFEXF010000087.1 GCF_016905445.1 Streptomyces sp. G44 | reverse complement strand
CTTCAGGGGCGCGGGGAACTGCGCGGCCGGCCCCCACCGGACCCCCCGCAGACCCCGGAACCCCCACCCCCACCCCCCCCCCAGGGGCCCGGGCCCCCCCGCGCCCGTCCCCGCCCCCGCCGCCGGCTCCTCCTCGACGCGTGCCGAGGCCCGCGCCGCGCCCGCGCGATACGCCGCGACGGACCCGCCGCGCTCGATCCCCTCGTACGCCTCCGGGGCGGGCGCGAGCGGCACGCTCCCGTACTCCCCCCGCGAGGCACGTTCATGGGCGCCTTCAGCCGCGCCCTCATGGGCACGCGGAGAGACGCCCTCGTAGGCACTCCCGGAGGCGCCCTCATAGGCGCCTTCGGGGACAACCTCAGCGGCACCCTCGTACCCGGCCACATTCCCGACCGAACCCGCCGAACCGGCGGCCTCCCCCGCCTCCACGGGCCGGGGGTCGTACCCGCACAGGGCCTCCTCGGCCGCGCCGGCCGCGAGTCCCGTCAGCATCACGCGGCCGTCGTCGCAGATCAGTACCGTGCGCGCGGTGATGTTGCGGTGCACCCAGCCGTGCGCGTGCAGCACCCGCAGCGCGGCCAGGACGTCCGCAGCGACCTCGGCCGCCCGGTAGGGGCTCAGCGGCCGGTCCGCGAGGAGTGCCGCCAGCGGCCTCGCCGCCACCAGCTCGCTGACGATCCAGAGCGAACCGCCCTCGGCGAAGACGTCGAAGACCTGGTCGAGCCGGGGGTGATCCGGTATCTGCGCGGCCGTCTGCGCCGCCTCCATCGCGCGCCGCACGGCCGGATCGGTGGGCCTGCGCGTCGTGCGCGCCGAGGCCCGCCGCACCCCGGCACCGCCCGGACGCGCCCCCGCCCGGGGCGCGAACCCCTCGGGCAGGTCGTCCTCGTCGAGCACCTCCGCCTCGACGACCTCGGGCAACGGCACCTGCCTGACCAGGACTTCCTGGCCGCTGTAGGTGTCGAAGGCACGCGATTCGGCGAGCTCGTACTCGTCCGAGGGAGGCAGCGGCAAGCGGTAGCGGTCGGCGAGCACCCGTCCCGCATAGTCGTCCACGATGCCTCCCCCATCCGCCCGGTGGTCAATTCCGTTCGAGTTGCGGCTTCTTGTGGCTCGCTGCGGCTTCCCGCGGTCCGCGAGCTTTCACGATACGTGCACCGGGCGAGCCGCAATGAGGGGATACGAGATCTCAGCTCACTGCTTCGGCTCAAACGTCCTCGTGAAGGTCCGCCAGGCGGCCCGCCGCTCCTCGCCCTTCCAGTCGTCGGCCTTGGCGGTGTACATCAGTCCGTAGCCGAGCCCGCCGTTGACGACGAAGCCCCGGTCGACGGAACGGTACTTCGTGCCGCCTTCCACGTAGGTGAATTCCCAGTCAGCGGTGTTCCATCCGCGGAAGTCCACCTTCTCGATCCTGATCCGGTCGTACTGCGACCGGACCATGTAGTTCTCCTGGTTCTTCCAGTCGCTCACCGGATTGTCCTTGGGCGTGGTCGTCCAACCGATCAGCAGCTTCTGGTTGTCGGGTCCGGTGAACCGTGCGCCCGCCCTGCCCGTGGACTGGTACTTCCAGCCCTTCGGCAGACCGATCTTGAAGCCCTGGTCGTGCTCGTACGTCGACGCGGCGCCGTCACCCGGCTTCTTGCCGTCGTCCTGGCTCGGGTCGTGCCCCTCGCCCTCGTCCGCGCCCGCCCCGTCGCCCTTGCCCTGATCCTTGCCCTGACCCTGGCCCTGGCCCTGTTCCTTGTCGTCGGCGGAGCCGGGGCCGGAGCCGCCGTCCGTCTCCTTGCCCGCGTCCTTGCCGGTGTCCTTGCCGCCCCCGCCCGCGGTCGCCCCGCTGGAGGCGGCCTTGTCGCCGCCCTTGCCGTCCTGGCCGGAACCGCCGTCATCGCCGTTCGAGAGGGCGAAGGCGAGCACCGTGCCGAGCACGGCGAGCACGGCCACCACGGATGCGATGACCAGCGTCCGGCGCGGCACCACATCGGTGAGTGACGCCTTGGGCGGCACCCGGGGCGCCACCCGCGGCGGCGCGCTCGGCGCCGACGGCACGGCGGCCCCGCTCCTGGCCCCGGCCACCCCGGAGCCGGCCGAACCGGAACCCGGACCCGAGCCCATGCCCGAACCGGCCGCGACACCCGCACCCGAACCGGCACCGGCACCGGCACCCGTACCGGCCCCGGTGACCGACCCGGCGGCCTTGCGGACCGACCGCAGCGCCCCCTTCAGCCGGTCCGCGGCCTCCTCGCCCTTGCGCCCCGCGACGGCCCCGGAGGCGGCGGATGCCCCGGCGGCACCGGCGGCGGCGCCCGCGCCCGGCTTCTTCGTCAGCCGGGCCGGAGTGCCCGGCCGGGACGGCTTCGACGGCTTGGGCAGCCTGCTGGTCCCGGCGGGCGGCGGCGGAACCGGCGGCAACGGCACGACCTTCGTCGCCTCGACCGGCTCCGGCTCCGCCGTCTCCGGCGCGTTGATGACGTCCTTCAACAGCGCCCGCGCCCCGGCGTCGTCCAGCCGCTGCTGGGGGTCCTTGGCGAGCAGGCCGTAGATGACCGGCTCCAACGGCCCCGCGTTCACGGGCTTGTCGACTTCCTCGGTCATCACCGCGGTGAGGGTCGCGATGGCCGACCCCTTGTCGTACGGGGGGACGCCCTCCACCGCCGCGTACAGCAGACCGCCCAGCGACCACAGGTCGGCCGCGGGGCCCGGCTTGTGCCCGCGCGCCCGCTCCGGGGAGATGTACGAGGGCGCGCCGACGAGCATGCCGGTCGAGGTGATCGACGGGTCGCCCTCGACCTGGGCGATGCCGAAGTCGGTGAGCACGACCCGGCCGTCCTCGGCGATCAGCACGTTCGACGGCTTCACGTCACGGTGCAGGATTCCCTCGCGGTGCGCGGAGCGCAGCACGTCGAGGATGGCGAGGCCGACCTCGGCCGCCCGCCGCGGCGTGAGCACGCCGTCCTCGCGGATCGCCTCCGCGAGGGACTTGCCCTCGACCAGCTCCATCACGATCCACGGCCGGTCGTCCTCGTCGACGACGTCGTAGACCGTCACGGCGCTGGTGTTGCGGATCCGCGCGATCGCCTTGGCCTCGCGCAGCGTCCGCGTGATGAGCCGCCGCTTCTCCTCCTCGTCGATGCTCGACGGGAACCGCAGCTCCTTCACCGCGACCGTACGGCCCAGCGTCTCGTCCTTGGCGCGCCACACAGTGCCCATGCCGCCGCGGCCGAGCACCTCTCCCAGCCGGTACCGGCCGGCGAGGAGACGTTCGCTCTTGTCCCGACGGGCCTCACCCGTCTGCTCCGCGTCCGACATGCGTCCCCTCTGCTGCTACCGCTGTTACCCGCGCAACCCGCCCTGACAGAGCCTTCATTGTCCCTTACTCAAGGACCGGCCGACGCCCAGGGTCCACCGTCCCTCATCATGGCCCGCGTACGGGGTGCGAGCGCCATGCCGGGACCGCCCCCGCGAACGGCCGTCGCCCCGGCGGCGACCCTCATCAGCCTGACGGCGGGCCCGCCGTGTGCCGCGACGCCGGCCACGGGCGCCACTCTTCCGCTGCCCATCGCTCCAGGCAAGGCCCCGGCCATGGCCCTCCTGTCCCGCGAGCGGACCGCACCGCCCCCGCGCCCCCTCGGCCCCGGTCACCACCCCTCCCTCACGCGGCCTCAACAACCGCGTGGCGCACGGCTCGTACGACCCGCCACAACGGTTGCCGAGGCTCCCCGGCACTCTGTCCCGCCACCCGCCGAAGCTCCCTCTCGGCGGGGGCGCGCTAGCCGAGCGGCACGATGTCCGGTGCGCCCAGCCGTGCCGCGTCCGCCGTCAGGTCGTCCGGCTGGCGCTGCGACTCCCGCTCGGCCTCCACCCGCTTCTCGTAGTGCTGCACCTCCCGGTCGATCTGGTCCTTGTCCCAGCCGAGGACCGGCGCCATCAGCTCGGCGCACTCCCGGGCGCTGCGCGTACCCCGGTCGAACGTCTCGATGGAGATGCGTGTCCGCCGCGTCAGGACGTCGTCGAGGTGCCGGGCGCCCTCGTGCGACGCGGCGTAGACGACCTCGGCCCGCAGGTAGTCATCGGCCCCCGGCAGGGGCTCGCCCAGCTTCGGGTCCGAGGTGATGAGGTCGAGCACCTCTTCGGCCAGCGAGCCGTACCGGTTCAACAGGTGCTCCACGCGCACGACATGAAGACCCGTCCGGGCGGCGATCCTCGCGCGGGCGTTCCACAGCGCTTTGTACCCCTCGGCCCCGACCAGGGGGATGTCCTCGGTCACGCAGTCGGCGACCCGCTGGTCCAGCCCGTGCACGGCCTCGTCGACGGCGTCCTTGGCCATCACCCGGTACGTCGTGTACTTGCCGCCCGCGATGACCACCAGGCCGGGCGCCGGATGCGCGACCGTGTGCTCGCGCGACAGCTTGCTCGTGGCGTCCGACTCGCCGGCGAGCAGCGGCCGGAGCCCGGCGTACACCCCCTGGACGTCGTCGCGGGAGAGAGGCACGGCGAGCACCGAGTTCACGTGTTCGAGCAGATAGTCGATGTCGGCGCTGGACGCGGCCGGGTGCGCCTTGTCGAGGTCCCAGTCCGTGTCGGTCGTGCCCACGATCCAGTGCCGCCCCCAGGGGATGACGAACAGGACGCTCTTCTCGGTCCGCAGGATCAGGCCGGTCGAGGAGCTGATCCGGTCCTTGGGGACGACCAGGTGGATGCCCTTGGACGCCCTGACGTGGAACTGCCCGCGCTCCCCGACCATGGCCTGCGTGTCGTCCGTCCACACGCCGGTGGCGTTCACGATCTGCTTGGCGCGGACCTCGTACTCCCCGCCGCCCTCCACGTCCTGCACCTTGGCGCCGACCACGCGCTCGCCCTCGCGCAGGAAGCCGGTGACACGCGCGCGGTTGGCGACCTTCGCGCCGTACGCCGACGCGGTGCGCACGAGTGTGGCGACATAGCGGGCGTCGTCCATCTGGGCGTCGTAGTACTGCATGGCGCCGACCAGGGCGTCCTTCTTCAGGCACGGTGCCACCCGCAGGGCGTGGCGGCGCGTCAGGTGGCGGTGCAGGGGCAGGCCGCGGCCGTGCCCGCGCGACATCGACATGGCGTCGTACAGCGCGACGCCCGATCCGGCGTACCACCTCTCCCAGCCCTTGTGCCGCAGGGGGTAGAGGAACGGCACCGGCTTCACGAGGTGCGGGGCGAGCCGCTCCAGGAGCAGGCCGCGCTCCTTCAGCGCCTCCCGGACGAGCGCGAAGTCGAGCATCTCCAGATAGCGCAGCCCGCCGTGGATCAGCTTGCTCGACCGGCTCGACGTGCCCGAGGCCCAGTCGCGGGCCTCGACGAGGCCGGTGGACAGGCCGCGGGTCACCGCGTCCAGGGCGGTCCCGGCGCCGACCACCCCCGCGCCCACCACCAGGATGTCCAGCTCCCTGTCGGCCATTCCCGCAAGTGACTCGGCACGCTCCGCCGGCCCCAGTGTCGCTGTCCTCACCGCTGCCTCCCGCTGTGATCGGGTGTGGTCGGACTCACATCATGCCCAGATTTCCGTCGCCCTCGCCGATCTCGTCCGCAGCCTGTGGACAACACTCCGGACCGGCACGGCAGTGCAATGCCACAAAACGGTCATATTTACTCCTAGTCTGACATTGCGCTGGTCCCCCTTGTCCACAGGGCTTGCGCGCTCGTCCCGCTCCGGCTATTGGGAGGACGGCCCACCGCCATGCCCGCAGATCTCGCCGTCATCGGTCTCGGCCACCTCGGCCTGCCCCTCGCCCAGGCCGCCGTCGCGCGCGGCATCGCCACCATCGGCTATGACCCCGCCCGCGCCACCGACCTGGCGGGCGGCCGCCTGCCCTGCGACGGCGGCGAGGGCACTCTCACGGCCGCCGATGTCCGCCGGATGCTCTCGGGGGGCTTCCGGCCGACCACCGACCCGGCCCCCCTCGGCAGAGTGCGCACCGCCGTCATCTGCGCGCCCACCCCGCCCGCCGCCGACCGCTCGCTCGACCTGAGCCAGGTCGCCGACGCCGCCCGGGCCCTGGCCGCGCGCCTGCGCCCGCACACCACCGTGATCCTCGAATCCCCCGCGTACCCGGGGACCACGGAGGAGTTCGTCCGTCCGATCCTCGAATCCGGCTCGGGCCTGCGCGCCGGCCGCGACTTCCACCTCGCCTACTCCCCCGGCCGCCTCGACCCCGGCAACCGCTCGCACGGCTACGCGTGCACCCCCAAGGTCATCGGCGGCCTCACCCCGGCCTGCACCGAGTCGGCGGCCGCCTTCTACGGCCGCCTCACCGACAAGGTCGTACGCGCCCGGGGGCCCCGCGAGGCCGAGACCGTGCACCTCCTGGAGACCAACTACCGGCACGTCAACATGGCCCTGGTCAATGAGATGGCGGTGCTCTGCCACGACCTCGGCATCGACCTGTGGGACGTCATCCGCTGCGCGGAGACCAAGCCCTTCGGCTTCCAGGCCTTCCGCCCCGGCCCCGGCGTCGGCGGCCACGGCGTCCCCCTGGACATCCCGAACCCGTCCCGCGGTGCCCGTCCCCTGCGCATGGTCGAACTGGCCCAGCAGGTCAACGACCGCATGCCCCGGTACGTCATCCAGCGCTCGGCGACGCTGCTCAACGAACACGGCAAGTCCGTGCGCGGCGCCCGCGTCCTGCTCCTCGGCGTCACCTACAAACCGGACCTCGCCGACCAACAGGGCGCCCCCGCCCAGGAGGTGGCGACCCGTCTGATGGAGCTGGGCGCGGCCGTCAGCTACCACGACCCCTACGTCCCCAACTGGAGCGTCCTCGGCCGCCCCGTCCCGCGCGCGGACTCCCTCTACGAGGCGGCGGCCGACGCCGACCTCACGATCCTGCTCCAGCACCACCGCACGTACGACCTCCAAGGGCTGGCCGTGAAGGCGCAGCTGCTGCTGGACACGCGCGGCGCGACCCCGGCGGGCGCGGCGCACCGACTGTGACGACGAGAAGGGCCCCGGTACGAAGTATCGGGGCCCTTCTACGACGTACGGCGTGTCAGCGCTTGTGCTGCGAGTCCGCGACCGTCACCTCGACGCGCTGGAACTCCTTGAGCTCGCTGTAGCCCGTGGTGGCCATCGCGCGGCGCAGCGCCCCGAAGAAGTTCATGGAACCGTCCGGGATGTGCGAGGGACCGGTGAGGATCTCCTCGGTCGTGCCGACCGTGCCGAGGTCGACCTTCTTGCCGCGCGGCACGTCCTCGTGGACGGCCTCCATGCCCCAGTGGTGGCCCTTGCCGGGCGCGTCCGTGGCGCGGGCCAGCGGGGAACCCACCATCACGGCGTCGGCGCCGCAGGCGATGGCCTTGGGCAGGTCGCCGGACCAGCCCACGCCGCCGTCGGCGATGACGTGGACGTACCGGCCGCCGGACTCGTCCATGTAGTCGCGGCGGGCGGCCGCGACGTCGGCGACGGCGGTGGCCATCGGCACCTGGATGCCCAGGACGTTGCGCGTGGTGTGCGCGGCGCCGCCGCCGAAGCCGACGAGGACACCCGCGGCGCCGGTGCGCATCAGGTGCAGGGCGGCGGTGTACGTGGCGCAGCCGCCGACGATGACCGGCACGTCGAGCTCGTAGATGAACTGCTTGAGGTTCAGCGGCTCGGCGGCGCCGGAGACGTGCTCGGCGGAGACGGTGGTGCCGCGGATCACGAAGATGTCGACCCCGGCGTCCACGACGGCCTTGGAGAACTCGGCGGTGCGCTGCGGGGAGAGCGCGGCGGCGGTGACCACACCGGAGTCGCGCACCTCCTTGATGCGCTGCCCGATGAGGTCGGCCTTGATCGGCGCGGAGTAGATCTCCTGGAGGCGCCGGGTGGCGGTCTCCGAGTCCAGTCCGGCGATCTCGTCGAGCAGCGGCTGCGGGTCCTCGTACCGCGTCCAGAGCCCTTCGAGGTTCAGGACGCCGAGGCCCCCCAGCTCACCGATGCGGATGGCGGTCTGCGGGGAGACCACCGAGTCCATGGGAGCGGCCAGGAAGGGCAGCTCGAAGCGGTAGGCGTCGATCTGCCACGCGATCGAGACCTCCTTCGGGTCGCGGGTGCGCCGGCTCGGTACGACGGCGATGTCGTCGAAGGCGTACGCGCGGCGGCCGCGCTTGCCGCGCCCGATCTCGATCTCAGTCACGTTGTGGGGCCTTTCCCTCTTGGTCTGCCTGTCCAGTATCCCCGACACACACGGAAGGGGCGGCCCCGGTGAGCCGGGGCCGCCCCTCCACGCGCGCGTGGAGCGCAGGAGACTACTTCGTACGACTGTAGTTCGGCGCTTCGACCGTCATCTGGATGTCGTGCGGGTGGCTCTCCTTGAGCCCCGCGGACGTGATGCGGACGAAGCGGCCGTTGGCCTGGAGCTCGGGGACGGTGCGCCCGCCCACGTAGAACATCGACTGGCGCAGACCGCCGACCAGCTGGTGGACGACCGCGGAGAGCGGGCCGCGGTAGGGCACCTGGCCCTCGATGCCCTCGGGCACCAGCTTCTCGTCGGAGGCGACGCCCTCCTGGAAGTAGCGGTCCTTGGAGAAGGAGCGCTGGTCGCCACGGGACTGCATGGCGCCGAGCGAGCCCATGCCGCGGTAGGACTTGAACTGCTTGCCGTTGATGAACATCAGCTCACCGGGGGACTCCTCGCAGCCGGCCAGCAGCGAGCCCAGCATGACCGTGTCCGCGCCGGCGACGAGCGCCTTGGCGATGTCTCCGGAGTACTGGAGACCGCCGTCGCCGATGACCGGGACACCGGCCTCCTTGGCGGCGAGCGAGGCTTCGTAGATGGCCGTCACCTGCGGGACGCCGATGCCGGCGACGACACGCGTGGTGCAGATGGAGCCGGGGCCGACGCCGACCTTGATGCCGTCGACACCGGCGTCGATGAGCGCCTGGGCGCCCTCGCGCGTGGCGATGTTGCCGCCGATGACGTCGACGCCCGGGGCGTCGGACTTGATCTTGGCGACCATGTCGCCGACCAGGCGGGAGTGGCCGTGCGCGGTGTCGACGACGATGAAGTCGACGCCCGCGGCGACCAGCGCCTGGGCGCGCTCGAAGGCGTCACCCGCGACACCGACGGCGGCACCGACCAGGAGGCGGCCCTCGCCGTCCTTGGCGGCGTGCGGGTACTTCTCGGCCTTCACGAAGTCCTTGACCGTGATGAGGCCCTTGAGGATGCCCGCGTCGTCGACCAGCGGCAGCTTCTCGATCTTGTGGCGGCGCAGCAGCTCCATGGCGTCCACGCCGGAGATGCCGACCTTGCCGGTGACCAGCGGCATCGGCGTCATGACCTCGCGGACCTGACGGCTGCGGTCGTTCTCGAAGGCCATGTCGCGGTTGGTGACGATGCCGAGCAGCTTGCCCGCCGCGTCGGTCACCGGGACGCCGCTGATGCGGAATTTCGCGCAGATCGCGTCGGCCTCACCGAGCGTCGCGTCCGGGTGCACCGTGATCGGGTCGGTGACCATGCCGGACTCGGAGCGCTTCACCAGGTCGACCTGGTTGGCCTGGTCGGCGATGGAGAGGTTGCGGTGCAGCACGCCGACGCCGCCCTGGCGGGCCATGGCGATCGCCATGCGGGACTCGGTGACCTTGTCCATCGCGGCCGACAGCAGCGGGACGTTCACCCGCACGTTCTTCGAGATGTACGAGGAGGTGTCGATCTGGTCGGGCGCCATGTCCGACGCGCCCGGCAGCAGCAGCACGTCGTCGTAGGTCAGCCCGAGCGTCGCGAACTTATCGGGCACCCCAGTCGAAGAACCGCTGTTTGCAGTCATGACACCTTCCCCAAATGGCCTTGATCGGTGCGGATGTCCATGCTAACGGGAACGGAGGGTGTCTCATTCCACGATCAAGATCATCGGCATTCTTTGTACGTTCGCACGTCCGCTTGCGCGGGGGTGCTCACTGTTCCTGCGCGCGGGTGCTCACTGTTCGGCGAGCGCCCTCAGGCGGCTCAGCGCCCGGTGCTGGGCCACCCGCACCGCGCCGGGCGACATGCCCAGCATCTGTCCGGTCTCCTCGGCCGTGAGCCCGACCGCGATCCGGAGCAGCAGCAGCTCGCGCTGGTTCTCCGGGAGGTTGGCGAGGAGCTTCTTGGCCCACTCCGCGTCACTGCTGAGCAGGGCGCGCTCCTCCGGGCCGAGCGAGTCGTCGGGCCGCTCGGGCATCTCGTCGGAAGGCACGGCGGTGGATCCCGGATGGCGCATCGCCGCGCGCTGGAGGTCGGCCACCTTGTGCGCGGCGATCGCGAAGACGAACGCCTCGAAGGGCCGCCCCGTGTCCTTGTAGCGCGGCAGGGCGAGGAGCACCGCGACGCAGACCTCCTGCGCCAGGTCCTCCACGAAGTGGCGCGCGTCACCCGGCAGCCGGGACAGCCGGGTGCGGCAGTACCGCAGTGCGAGGGGGTGCACGTGTGCGAGAAGGTCGTGCGTGGCCTGTTCGTCGCCCTCGACGGCGCGAAGGACGAGGGCACCGATCACCGTCGTCTTGTCATCGCGCATCGGTCCATGGTGCCTTGGTGGCGACTGATCCGTGGCACCGCGTCCGTAGTTGTGCACTGAAGCGTTATGAGCAGGTGCGCCGGAACTCATCTCCTGCGCCCTCCCCTCCCGCTCGATCGACTCGTCCCCGAGGAACTCCACACCTCAAGGATGCGGCATCGGCGGCGAAGCGACGGCAACCGCTCCCGAAAAGGTGGAAAGCGGGCGTCCGTCGCCCCGCCCGCCGAGCGGCGGGCGGGGAGCACCGCGCCCCCGCTGCGGCGCACTCAGCGGACCAGACCCCAGCGGAAACCGAGCGCCACCGCGTGTGCCCGGTCCGAGGCGCCGAGCTTCTTGAAGAGCCGCCTGGCGTGCGTCTTCACCGTGTCCTCGGAGAGGAAGAGCTCGCGGCCGATCTCCGCGTTCGACCGGCCGTGGCTCATGCCTTCGAGCACCTGGATCTCACGCGCGGTGAGCGTGGGCGCGGCGCCCATCTCGGCCGAGCGCAGTCTGCGCGGCGCGAGCCGCCACGTCGGGTCGGCGAGGGCCTGCGTGACCGTCGCCCGCAGCTCGGCGCGCGAGGCGTCCTTGTGCAGATAGCCGCGGGCGCCGGCGGCGACGGCGAGCGCGACCCCGTCGAGGTCCTCGGCGACGGTGAGCATGATGATCCGCGCACCGGGGTCGGCGGACAGCAGCCGCCGGACGGTCTCCACGCCGCCCAGACCGGGCATGCGTACGTCCATCAGAATCAGGTCCGAGCGGTCGGCGCCCCAGCGGCGGAGGACTTCCTCGCCGTTGGCCGCCGTCGTCACACGCTCGACGCCGGGCACGGTCGCGACCGCCCGGCGGAGCGCCTCTCGGGCAAGCGGGGAGTCGTCGCAGACGAGGACGGATGTCATGACTGTCCTCCGCGGCTCTCACAGCTGCTGCGCGTCACCTTGAGCCTCCAGGCTGGTACTTATTCGTCACCTGTGCGGTTGACGCCCTCGGACACCTGCCCGAGCGCTTCTTCCTTCAACCGCCTCCGCCCTCTCAACGACGGTCACCCGAAAGAGTTACGGGGCTGTCAGTCATCTTCGGCACTCTACGTGAGGGCCCGGACACAGAGCAGAGCGTGCGGCGGACCCTCAACGTTTCATCACAAGCTATGCCCCATTTAGCGGCTTTTCTTCCCATTTACCGGTGTCTGTAGCTAGATTCGCAATGAGTCATATTTTCATCTCCTTAGATAGTAGATGTACGGTCGTGGGCACCGTATCCGCGTCAGAACGGCTTCAAGGGGACCAGCAATGGCAGATTTCTCCCGCCTTCCCGGACCGAACGCAGATCTCTGGGACTGGCAGCTCCTCGCGGCCTGCCGCGGGGTCGACAGCTCGCTCTTCTTCCACCCGGAGGGCGAGCGGGGCGCGGCGCGCAGCGCACGAGAGAACTCCGCCAAGGAGGTCTGCATGCGGTGCCCGGTACGCGCGGAGTGCGCCGCTCACGCGCTCGCGGTGCGTGAGCCGTACGGCGTGTGGGGCGGACTGACCGAGGACGAGCGCGAGGAGCTCATGGGGCGGGCGCGCAACCGCCTCGTCACGGCGTCCGCGTCGACGGACAGATCAGCGTCACATCCCTGAAGGAACGTTTCTGCACTGATCGCTTCGCCCTCTTCGCGCGCCTCTTCGCACCGGGCCCGGCGCCCCGGTCAGCGGGTCGCGGCCCGCGCGAGGTGGTCCAGCGTGGCGGCGACGGCCGGCACCTGCGCCAGATCCGGCAGCGTGAGCGCGACGATCTCCCGGCGCACGGCGGGCTCCACCGTCACCGTGCGCGCACCCCTGGGCCGCACCGACTCGATCGCGAGTTCGGGCAGCACCGCCACTCCGAGGCCCGCGCCGACCAGCCCGATCACCGCCGGATAGTCATCGGTCGCGAAATCGATCCGGGGCACGAAGCCGGCCCCTTCGCAGACCTCCACCAACTGCCGCCGGCAGCGCGGGCAGCCCGCGATCCACGGCTCATCGGCGAACTCCCCGATGGTGACCGCGTCGGCCCCCGCGAGCCGGTGCCCCTCCGGCACGAGCCCGACGAGCCGGTCCGCGAGCAGGGGGCGCACGACGAGGTCGTCCCACTCCTCACCGGCGGACGCGCCCCCGCCCCTGCCCTGAGGCGCTTCGCGCCGCCCCTCGTACCGGAAGGCCAGCGCCACGTCGCAGTCGCCCTCGCGGAGCATCTCCACCGAGCGCGGCGGCTCGGCCTCCACGAGGGACACGCGCGTGCCGGGGTGGGCCGCCCGCAGCGCCGCCAGGGCGCCGGGCACCAGGGTCGAGCTGCCGCTCGGGAAGGAGACGAGGCGGACCCGGCCCGCGCGCAGGCCCGCGATGGCGGCGATCTCCTCCTCCGCGGCGGTGAGCCCGGCGAGGATGCCCGTGGCGTGCCTGACCAGGGCCTCGCCCGCCTGCGTCAGACGCATCTCGCGGCCGGTGCGGATGAGCAGCGGCGTACCGGTCGAGGCTTCGAGGGCCTTCATCTGCTGGCTCACGGCGGGCTGGGTGCAGCCGAGCTCGCGGGCCGCCGCCGAGAAGGAGCCGGTGGCGGACACGGCGCGCAGGACACGGAGATGACGGGCCTCGATCATGCTTTCGAGCATAAGCGATGCTTGGGCAGGGAGCGAAATATTGGGTCGCGCCTTTGGGGCGGCTGGTCCTACGCTACGGGATCATGAAGCTCCTCTCTGTGAACCTGGGCCGTTCCGAGGCCGTCCCGTACACCGACGCCCCCTCCGGCCGCACCGGCATCGCCAAGCGCCCCGTGTCGGGGCCGGTCCGGGTGGCGGCGCCGGGTCCCAAGGGCGTCGGCGGCAGCGGCCTGGCCGGCGACTCGGTCAGCGACCTGCGCCACCACGGCGGCGACGACCAGGCGGTGTACGCGTACGCCCGCGAGGACCTCGACGCCTGGGAGGACAAGCTCGGGCGGCCCCTGCCCGACGGCTCCTTCGGCGAGAACCTCACGACGTCCGGGCTCGACGTGAGCGGCGCGAAGATAGGCGAGCGCTGGCGGGTCGGCACCGACCTGGTCCTGGAGGTGACGAGCGGCCGCATTCCCTGCCGTACGTTCCAGGGCCACCTCGGCGAGCGGGGATGGATGAAGCGGTTCACCCGGGAAGGCGTTCCCGGCGCTTATTTCCGGGTGATCGAGCCGGGTGAGATCAAGGCCGGGGACCCCGTCGAGATCCTCCACCGGCCGGCGCACGAGGTCACCGTCGCCTTCCAGTTCCGCGCCGTCATGACGGAGAACACGCTGCTGCCGCGGCTGCTCGCCGCGGGCGACGCGCTGCACCCCGAGGCAGCCGAGCGGGCGCGCAAGTACCTGGCGCGCTCCGGCGCGGAGGTCCCGTGATCCGGAGTCAGGGCGTCCGCGCGGCATGACCGCTCTTGGACCTCACTAGCCTTGGGCCATGACTACGGCTCTGATTACGGGATCAACCGCCGGCATCGGCGCCGCCTTCGCGCGGCGCCTCGCCGGTGACGGCCACAACCTCGTCCTGGTGGCGCGCGACACCAAGCGGCTGCGGGAACAGGCGACCGAGCTGCACGACCGGCACGGCATCGAGGCGGAGGTGCTCACCGCCGACCTCTCGACGGACGAGGGCATCGAAGCCGTCGAGCAGCGGCTCTCGAACCGCAGGGACACGGTCGACCTGCTGATCAACAACGCGGGCTTCGGCAACAAGGGCCGGTACCTGGAAGTCCCGATGGCCGACGAGCTGACCATGCTCAAGGTGCACTGCGAGGCGGTGCTGCGGCTGACGTCGGCGGCCGTGGAACCGATGCGGGAGCGGGGCCGGGGCGGCGTGGTGAACGTCGCGTCGGTCGCGGCGTTCCTGCCGCGCGGGACGTACGGGGCCTCCAAGGCCTGGGTCGTGCAGTTCACCCAGGGCGCGGCGAAGGACCTGGCCGGTTCCGGGGTGCGGCTGATGGCGCTGTGCCCCGGCTTCGTGCGGACGGAGTTCCACGAGCGGGCCGGCATGGGCACGTCCAACATCCCCAACTGGATGTGGCTCGACGCGGACAAGCTGGTGGCGGCGGCGCTTGCCGACCTGGCGCGGGGCCGCACCGTCTCGATCCCGGACCCCCGCTACAAGGCGCTGATGGGCGTGGCCAAGCTGACCCCGAGGAGCCTGCTGGGCGGGGTCACGTCGCGGACGGGGCGCAAATACGGCCCTCAGTAGCCCCGGCCCCTTCAGGGGCGCGGGGAACTGCGCGACCAGCCCAGAACCACCCGCACCCGGCAACGGCACAGCGACCCGGCGGACGCAGCCCCGGAAAGGGCCGAGGCCCGGCTCCCCGCGAAGGGGAGCCGGGCCTCGGTGCACCGCTCAGCCGGAGCGGTGGCGATCAGTGCGAGTGGCCGTGACCGTGGCCGTGGCCCGCGTCGCCCTCGTCCTCCGCCGGCTTCTCGACGACCAGGGTCTCGGTCGTCAGCAGCAGCGAGGCGATCGACGCGGCGTTCTCCAGCGCGGAGCGCGTGACCTTGACCGGGTCGATGACGCCGGCCTTGACCAGGTCGCCGTACTCGCCGGTCGCGGCGTTGAAGCCGAAGCCCTTGTCGAGCTCGGCGACCTTGGAGGTGATGACGTAACCCTCCAGGCCGGCGTTCTCGGCGATCCAGCGCAGCGGCTCGACGGCGGCGCGGCGCACGACGGCGACACCGGTGGCCTCGTCGCCCTCCTTGCCGAGGTTGCCCTCGAGGACCTTGACGGCGTGGACCAGGGCGGAGCCACCACCGGAGACGATGCCCTCCTCGACCGCGGCGCGGGTCGCGGAGATGGCGTCCTCCAGACGGTGCTTCTTCTCCTTCAGCTCCACCTCGGTGGCGGCGCCGACCTTGATCACGCACACGCCGCCGGCCAGCTTCGCGAGGCGCTCCTGGAGCTTCTCGCGGTCCCAGTCGGAGTCCGTGGCGTCGATCTCGGCCTTGATCTGGGCGACGCGGCCCTCGACGTCGGCCTTGTTGCCGCCGCCGTCGACGATCGTGGTGTCGTCCTTGGTGATGGTGACGCGGCGGGCGGTGCCGAGCACGTCCAGGCCGACCTGGTCGAGCTTGAGGCCGACCTCCTCGGCGATGACGGTGGCACCGGTGAGGGTCGCCATGTCGCCGAGCATCGCCTTGCGGCGGTCACCGAAGCCGGGGGCCTTCACCGCGACGGCGTTGAAGGTGCCGCGGATCTTGTTCACGACCAGGGTCGACAGGGCCTCGCCCTCGACGTCCTCGGCGATGATCAGCAGCGGCTTGGAGGAGTTGGCCTGGATGACCTTCTCCAGCAGCGGCAGCATGTCCTGGATGGAGGAGATCTTGCCCTGGTGGATCAGGATGTACGGGTCGTCGAGGACGGCCTCCATACGCTCCTGGTCGGAGACCATGTACGGGGACAGGTAGCCCTTGTCGAAGGCCATGCCCTCGGTGAAGTCGAGCTCCAGGCCGAAGGTGTTGGACTCCTCGACGGTGATGACACCGTCCTTGCCGACCTTGTCCATCGCCTCGGCGATGAGCTCGCCGACCTGCGGGTCCTGGGCCGACAGACCGGCGACGGCCGCGATGTCGGCCTTGTCGTCGATCGGGCGGGCGGTGGCGAGGAGCTCCTCGGAGACGGCCTTGACGGCGGCGTCGATGCCCTTCTTCAGGGCGGCCGGGGAGGCGCCCGCGGCGACGTTGCGCAGGCCTTCCTTGACGAGGGCCTGGGCGAGCACGGTGGCGGTGGTGGTGCCGTCACCCGCGATGTCGTTGGTCTTGGTCGCCACCTCCTTCACCAGCTGGGCGCCGAGGTTCTCGTACGGGTCCTCGACCTCGACCTCACGGGCGATGGTGACGCCGTCGTTGGTGATGGTGGGGGCGCCGAACTTCTTGTCGATGACGACGTTGCGGCCGCGGGGGCCGATCGTCACCTTGACCGTGTCGGCAAGCTTGTTGACGCCGCGCTCAAGGGCGCGACGGGCGTCCTCGTCGAACTTCAGGATCTTCGCCATGGGAGCGATTCAGCCCTCTCGGAAACTCGGGTGAACGAACCGCGCCCCTCGCCGCCCGGCAATCAGCGGGGTGACCAGGGGCGCAGCTCGAAAGCAATGCTTCTGCTTCGGGTGAACTACTTCTCGACGATCGCGAGCACGTCGCGAGCCGAGAGGACGAGGTACTCCTCGCCGTTGTACTTCACCTCGGTGCCGCCGTACTTGCTGTACAGCACGATGTCGCCGGTCTTCACGTCGAGCGGCAGGCGCTCGCCGTTCTCGAAGCGGCCCGGGCCCACGGCCAGGACGACGCCCTCCTGGGGCTTCTCCTTGGCGGTGTCCGGAATGACCAGGCCGGAGGCCGTGGTCTGCTCGGCATCGAGCGGCTGGACCACGATGCGGTCCTCAAGCGGCTTGATGGCAACCTTGGAGCTGGTGGTCGTCACGATCCGGTCTCCCCCTTCGGAGATCTCACGGGGTCAAGTCTGAGTGTGGCGACCAGGTGGATCCGTCGTCGCGGGTGCCGGACCTGCCCGTCGCTGTTGGCACTCTCCAACGGGGAGTGCCAGAAGCGAGACTAGGACGGCGGTTAGCACTCGGTCAAGCGGAGTGCCAATGGGCGGCGTCGGACCTCACGGGTGCGGGGTGCTCCACGGCGGTGCGGGCGCGGCGGTGGCCTTGCCCGGACAACGACTGTTCCGGGGCCGGGGTTCCTTCGCCGGGGACGGCGTCGCGGGTCCGCAGGCGGGCGGGGCGGGGCGGACCGGGCCCGGTCCGCGCGGCGGCAGCTTCTCGGCCGCCTTCCTGCCCAGGCGTTCGATCGGGTCGACCGACTCGGCGCAGCCCGTGAGCGGCGCGGGCGCGAGTACTCCGCACAGCAGGGCCCCGGCGAGGAGGCGGCGGCGTGCCCGCGCCCGCCGGGTCACAGGTAGTCCTCCAGCCTGGCCACGGCGTAGCCCTTGTCCGTGACCGTCTTCATGACCCGGCGGACCATGTCGGGCATGGTGCCCCGCCAGTCCTCGCGGCCCCGGAAGTGGGTGAGGATGATGTCGCCGGGGTGCAGGTCGCGGTCCCACTCGCGGTAGGCCATGCGGTCGGCGAAGGCCTCCGCGTTCCACAGCGGCACCGCCTTGATGCCGCAGGACTTGGCGGCCCGCAGCGTGTCCCGGTTGTAGTTGCCGTACGGCGGCCGGAAGAGTTCGGGCCGCTTGCCGTAGCGCTTCTCGATGACGTTCTGCATGCCGCAGATCTCGCGGCGTTGACGTTCGTACGACAGTTTGGGCAGGTACGGGTGGTTGAGGGTGTGGTTGTTCAGGGTGACCCCGCGGTCCTGCATCTTCTTGAAGTAGCCGTAGTCCTCCTTGACCAGGTAGTCGCTGAGGAAGGCGGTGTAGGGCAGCTTCAGGTCGCTCATCATCCGCAGCAGCGCACGGTCCTTCTCGGCGCCGTCGTCGATGGTCAGGAAGACGACCTTCTTCTTGGTCGGGATCGTCGTGAAGACCGGCGGCAGCTTCGCCTGCCCCTTGACCTCGAAGCCCTTGCGGGTGGTCAGCCGCGGCTTCTTCGCGGGCGGCGGGGGCGCGGTGAGCGGCGTCTTGGCGAGGCCCCAGCGCTTGGCGGCGGTGACCCGTGCGGCCTGGGCGGCGGCGAGCTGGCGGGCGTAGGAGTCGAGGGCCCGCGCGGGCGGGGCCTGGAGCGGCTGCTGGCCGTGGGCGGGCGCCACGCCGGAACCGCCCTCGGCGACGCAGCCCGAGGTGATCGCCGCGACGGTCAGGGCGGCCACCACGGCCCGCGTCTGATTCTTCCGCCTTACGGCGTATTCTTCGTTTTGTCGTACGAGTTGCATGGCGCCGGATCCTCGCAGCTGTCCGCCGCGCCCCGCGGCCGACACCGCCGCCGGCCGCGCACCATCCACCGACTGGCCCACAATGGGGCGGGTGAACGCCCCGAACACGCCGAGCACCCCCGCCGCCGGCCACACCGATCCCGGCGACCCCCTCGCCGCCTTCGCCGCCCTGCGCACCGGCACGGGCCGGGCCCTGCTCGACGAGGTGCGGGACGTCGAACCCGCCCAGGAACTCGCCGCCGCGATCCGGCTGCGCCGCGCCTACCCGGCGCCGCTGGTCTCCGCCGCCCTCGCCCAGGCGCGGCTGCGCGGGCGGGCCGCCGCCAAGTTCGGCGCCGAGGACGCGGCGCGGATGTTCTTCACGCCGAACGGCGTCGAGCAGTCCACCCGCGCCTCCGTGGCCACGCACCGGGCCGCGCGCTTCAAGGCTCTCGGGGTGCGTTCCCTCGCGGACCTGTGCTGCGGCATCGGCGGCGACGCCATCGCCCTGGCGCGGGCCGGGATCTCCGTACTGGCCGTCGACCGGTCCCCGCTGACCTGCGCGGTCGCCCGCGCCAACGCGGAGGCGCTCGGCCTCGCCGACCTGATCGAGGTGCGCGAGGCCGATGTCACCGACGTGGACACCTCGGCGTACGACGCGGTGTTCGTGGACCCGGCGCGGCGCTCCGCCAAGCGGGGCCGCATCTTCGACCCGGAGTCCTACTCCCCGCCGCTGTCCTGGGCGGTCGAGGCGGCCCGCGCGGCCCCGCGCGCCGCGCTGAAGATCGCCCCCGGCATCCCGCACGAGGCGGTGCCCGCCGAGGCCGAGGCGGAGTGGATCTCGGACGGCGGCGACGTGAAGGAGGCCGTGCTGTGGTTCGGCACGGACGCCCCCGCCTCGCACCGCGCGACGCTCCTGCCCGGCGGCGCCTCCCTGCACAGCCCGCTCGCCACGATGCTGCCCGACCCCGGGGTGCGCCCCGTGGGGCGGTACCTGTACGAGCCCGACGGCGCCGTCATCCGCGCGCACCTGGTCGCCGAGGTCGCGGCCCGGGTCGGCGGCGGTCTGATCGACGGGACCATCGCGTACGTGACCTCCGACGAGCTGCACGCGACGCCGTACGCCGTCGCGTACGAGATCACCGATCAGCTGCCCTTCGGCGTGAAGAAGCTGAAGGCGCTGCTGCGGGAGCGGGAGGTCGGGGTCCTGACGGTGAAGAAGCGGGGCTCGGCGGTGGAGCCGGAGGAACTGCGGCGGAAGGTCAAGCCACAGGGCAAGAACGCGGCGACGGTGTTCCTGACGCGGGTGGCGGGGGCGCCGGCCATGCTGATCGGGCACCCTGTGGCTCCGGTCTGACCGGCGTCTTGTGGTCCGCCCGGCGCCTGGTGGCGTGCACCGCACGCGGCTTGCCGGGGGCCGGGCGCGCAGTTCCCCGCGCCCCTGACGGGGCGCCCTACGCCCTGAATTCGCCTGCCCGCCGCGCGAGAGCGAGCGGCCAGCCCACCGCACCCCTGACGGGGCGCCCCGGAGGGCGTTCCTCTGCCAGGCTCGCCCCATGCCCTTCGACCACAACGACCACTACCACCCGCTGCTCCTGCGGCACCTGCCGCCGCACGGCCGTACCGCCCTGGACGTCGGCTGCGGCACCGGCCGCTTCGCCCGGCGGCTCGCGGCGCGCGGCTACGAGGTCGACGCGCTCGACCCGTCGGCGGAGGTCATCGCCGAGGCCGAGGCGGCCGGCGGCGGCCCCCGCTACCGGCAGGCGGACGTGACCGCGCAGGACCTCCCCGAGGGCCGCTACGACGTGGTCACCTGCCTGGCGAGCCTGCACCACATGCCGTTCGCCGCCGTCACCCGGCTGCGCGCGGCCCTCGCCCCCGGCGGCACCCTGCTCGTCCTCGGCTGCTACTCCGGGACGACGTGGTGGGACCTCGCGGCGGCGCCCGCCAACGCCGTGGCCCGGTTGGCGGTGTACACGGGCGAGCGCCTGCGCGGCACGTACGCGCCACCGCTCAAGGCCCCGGTGCGGCAGCCCGGCATGACGCTCCCCGAGATCCGCGCCGAGGCGGCCCGCCTCCTGCCCGGCAGCGGCGTGCGGCAACTGCTGTTCTGGCGGTACCTGCTGACGTACCGCAAGGCCTGAGTCTCAGCCCGCGTCGACCGGCTCGAACCGCCAGCGGTGCACCGCGCGCGTCACCAGCTCCGGTGCCGGATCCGGCAGTTCCGGCAGCTCGGCGTCGTACGTGGCGTCCCACCAGGTGATGACGAGGACCCGGTCCTGCGGCGCGCGGAAGTGCTCCCGGCGCAGTGGCGCGGCGTCGAACCGCTGTGCGCGCGCCCACGCCAGCAGCTCCTCGCCCCGCCCCTCGGCGGCCCGGGCCTCCCACATCAGCGCGACGGTCACGAGTAGAGGTTCTCCTTGCTGACCTCGTGCACGTGATCGTGGTCGTGCGTGTGGCCGTGCCCGTGACCGTGCCCCGGCACGTGCGGCTCCGTCACCGGCAGCGACGAGTCCGCCGACAGGTCCCAGGACGAGGCCGAGCGGTTGCGCGCCACCATCTCCGCGCCGAGGGCGGCGACCATCGCGCCGTTGTCCGTGCACAGCTTGGGGCGCGGCACGCGCAGCCGGATCCCGGCCCTCTCGCACCGCTCCTCGGCGAGCGCCCGCAGCCGCGAGTTGGCGGCCACGCCACCGCCGATCATCAGGTGGTCGACGCCCTCGTCCTTGCAGGCCCGCACGGCCTTGCGGGTCAGCACGTCGACGACGGCCTCCTGGAAGGACGCCGACACGTCCCGCACCGGCACGTCCTCGCCCGCGGCCCGCTTCGCCTCGATCCAGCGGGCGACGGACGTCTTCAGGCCGGAGAAGGAGAAGTCGTACGCGGGGTCGCGCGGCCCGGTGAGCCCGCGCGGGAAGGCGATGGCGTTCGGGTCGCCCTCGCGTGCGTACCGGTCGATGACGGGGCCGCCCGGGAAGCCGAGGTTCAGCACCCGCGCGATCTTGTCGAAGGCCTCGCCCGCCGCGTCGTCGATGGTCGAGCCGAGCGGCCGCACGTCCGAGGTGATGTCGGCGGAGAGCAGCAGCGAGGAGTGGCCGCCGGAGACCAGGAGCGCCATGGTCGGCTCGGGCAGCGGCCCGTGCTCCAGCTGGTCCACACAGATGTGCGAGGCGAGGTGGTTCACGCCGTACAGCGGCTTGTCGAGCGCGTAGGCGTACGCCTTGGCCGCCGAGACGCCGACGAGCAGCGCGCCCGCGAGACCGGGTCCGGCGGTGACCGCGATGCCGTCGAGGTCCTTCGCGCTCACCCCCGCTTCCTTCAGGGCGCGTTCGATGGTCGGCACCATCGCTTCGAGGTGCGCGCGGGAGGCGACCTCGGGGACGACACCGCCGAAGCGGGCGTGCTCGTCGACGCTGGAGGCGACGGCGTCGGCGAGCAGGGTGGTGCCGCGGACGATGCCGACGCCGGTTTCGTCGCAGGAGGTCTCGATGCCGAGGACGAGGGGTTCGTCGCGCGAGTCAGCCATGAATCTCGGTTCCTTGTACGCCGGATGCGGGGGTGGAGGGATCGGTGCGACGCATGACCAGGGCGTCGACGTTGCCGGGTTGGTAGTAGCCGCGCCGGAAGCCGATGGGTTCGAAGCCGAAGCGCTCGTACAGCTTCTGGGCGCGTTCGTTGTCGACCCGCACCTCCAGCATGACCTCGGCGCACTCGAAGGCGGTGGCGGCCTGGAGCAGGTCGGTGAGCAGCCGGGCGCCGAGCCCGGTGCCCCAGTGGTCGCGGGCGACGGCGATGGTCTGGACGTCCGCCAGGTCACCCGATGCGGCGAGGCCCGCGTAGCCGACGAGGCGGTCGCCGTCCACGGCCACCACGTAGCGGCGGGTGGCCAGCGGGCCGCGCGAGTGGGCGAGCTCGGACCAGAACATGCCGCGCGACCAGGCGTCGTCCGGGAAGAGCTCCTTCTCCAGGGCGTACACCGCGTCGATGTCCCACCAGCGCATCTCGCGCAGCACGACGGCCTCGTTCACCTGGGTCACCGGGGAGTGACCACCTTGTAGTTCTTCGGCACCTGCGCGTCGGGGCGGCGCAGGTACAGCGGCCTCGGCTCCAGGAGCTCCTCGCCCGCGGCGAGCCGCTCGGCGGCGAGGGAGGCGAGGGCCGCCGCCGAGACGTGCTCGGGGGCGCGGGCTTCGGGGAAGACCTCGGGGTAGAGCAGCGCGCCCGCGCCGACCGCGGGCAGGCCCTCGACCTCGGCGGCGATGTCGGCGGGCCGGTCGACGGCGGCGTCGGTCACCCGGGTGCGCGCGTCGTCGTAGCGCGCCCAGTAGACCTCCTTGCGCCGGGCGTCGGTGGCGACCACGAACGGGCCGGTCTCGATGCCGGAGGCGTACGCGAGACCGTCCAGCGTGCACACCCCGTGCACGGGGACGCCGAGCGCGAGGCCGAACGTCTCGGCGGTCATCAGGCCGACGCGCAGTCCGGTGTAGGGGCCGGGGCCCACCCCGGCGACGACGGCGGTGACGGCGTCGAGTCTGAGTCCCGCGTCGGCGAGGACACGGTCGACGGCCGGGAGCAGCAGCTCTCCGTGCCGACGGGCGTCCACCTGGCTCGACCGGGCCACGACGGAGGAGCCGTCGTGCAGGGCGACGGTGACGGCGGGCGTTGCGGTATCAAGAGCGAGCAAGAGCACGCGAACAGCCTACGGCTCCGGGGCCCGCCGCACGGCCGCCCCGGGATGGGCGGTGTCTCCTGCTACCTTCAGTTCATAGCCGTCGCAGTACGAAAAGGTGGGTGGCGCAAGGTGTCAAGGAGCAGCTCGGGATTTGTGGCCGGGCTGACCGCCGCCGCGGTCGCCGCGATCGGCTTCCTCGCCTATCAGGCCTCGGCCAGCGTGCCGGAGGACCTGGGCAAGCGCCCCGAGAAGTCGCCCGGCGCCTCCGCCCCGCGCAGTCCCGAGGAGAAGGCGGACCCCACGGCGGTGCCCGCGCGGTCCGGCGCCGGTGAGCGGGTCGTGTACTCCCTGGGCGAGGACCGCGTCTGGCTGGTCGAGGCCTCGGGCAAGCCGCGGATCACCTTCGCGGTGACGCCGGGCTCGGTGGACCCGGCCCCCGGCACGTACGTGGTGACCTCCCGCTCCGGCTCCGTCACCGGTACGGACGGTGTGCCGATCGAGCACGTCGTGCGGTTCACGAGCGTCGACGGCATCGCGATCGGGTTCAGCGCCGCGGTCGACAACTCCACGCCGAAGCCGGACCCGTCGAAGAAGACCGGAGGCATCCGCGAGTCGCGCGCGCACGGCAACGCGATGTGGGAGTTCGCGACGATCAGCAAGAAGGTCGTCGTCGTTCCCTAGGCGCGTCAGGCCGGTGCCCGGCGGGCGCCGGGCCCCGCGGCGGCGTGGAGACGGCGGTCGCGGCGGCGCACGACGCCAGCAGGTCACTCATCGACAGGTGCGCGGGGCGGCCGGACACGGCCAGAGGTCCCGGCAGCCCGTGCGGCTGCGGCTGTGCGTCACGTTCTGAAGCCGACATGGATGCCTCCTGGGCTCCCGGGGGCAGACGTGGTTAGGTATACCTAACCAGGACCGGTCTCCATGTGACCACGCGCGACGCACGCAACGCAACATCTTGCCGACGACTTGTCGGAACCTTCGGGTGAACGTACCAAGCCGGGCCGGGCCTAGGCGGCGAGCGACGCCAGATCCGCGTCGGTCCACCGCTCGCCGAGCCCGGTCAGCGTCACGTCACGCACCTCGTCCGTCGTGTCCCCGACGGCCCGGTGGATGACGACGTGCAGCCGGTCATCGGTCAGCTCCTCGACCTTGCCCTCGCCCCACTCCACGACGACGACCGACTCGGGGAGCGAGACGTCGAGGTCCAGGTCCTCCATCTCGTCGAGACCGCCGCCCAGGCGGTACGCGTCGACGTGCACCAGCGCGGGACCCGCGCCGAGCGGCGGGTGGACGCGGGCGATGACGAAGGTCGGCGAGGTGACGGCGCCGCGCACGCCGAGGCCCTCGCCGAGGCCGCGGGTCAGCGTCGTCTTGCCGGCGCCGAGTTCACCGGTGAGCATGACGAGGTCGCCGGGGCGCAGGAGTTTGGCCAGGCGGCGGCCCAACTCGCCCATCTGTTCGGGGGAGTTGATGGTGATCTTGAGTACGTTGGCGGGGGCCTGGTGGTGCGGTGCTTCCATACCGCCCACGTTAGCCGCTGGAGGACCCCGCGTCGGCTGCCGCCCGGCCGCCGGCGCCCGCCCCGGACAGCAGGCCGGCGAGGCGGTCCGTGACCACCTCGGGGTGCTCCAGCATGACGAGGTGGCCGGCGTCCGGGACCAGGACCAGCTCGGCGTCCGGCAGCAGCGCGGCGATCGCCTCGCTGTGCTCGCTCGGCGTGACCAGGTCCTTCTCCCCGGCGAGGACCAGCACCGGCAGCCCCGCGAAGTGCGCGAGGGCGTCCGCCTTGTCGTGCTCGGCGAAGGCCGGGTAGAACTCCGCGACCACGTCGATCGGCGTCGCCTCGATCATCCGCTCCGCGAACCGCGCGATCGCCGGGTCGACGTCCCTGCGCGAGAACGAGTACCGCTTGATGACGCCCGCGAAGAGGTCGGCGGTGGCCCTGCGCCCGCGCTCCACCAGCTCGGCCTGCGAGCCCAGCGCCCGCAGCACGCCGGGCAGCACCCGCCGCACCGCGTTCATCCCCGCCACCGGCAGCCCGAAGTTCACCTGACCGAGCTGCCCCGAGGACGTACCGACGAGGGCCACACCCACCACGCGCTCGCGGATCAGCTCCGGGAACTGGTCGGCCAGGGCCATCGTCGTCATGCCGCCCATGGAGTGCCCGACGAGGACGAGCGGCCCCTTGGGCGCGGCCGCGTCGATGACGGCCTTCAGGTCGCGCCCCAACTGGTCGATGGAGACCGGCACATCGCGCTCCGCCTGCTCGACGCCCCGGCCGGAGCGGGCATGGCTGCGCTGGTCCCAGTAGACCGCGCGGACCGCGCCGCGCAGGGCGGCCCGCTGGAAGTGCCAGGAGTCCTGGTTCAGGCAGTAGCCGTGGCTGAAGACGACGGTGACCGCGCCGTCCGGGGCGCCCTCGACCTCTTCGACCTCGTAGGCGAGCTCCGTGCCGTCGTCCGCGTACGCCGTGCCGGGCATGCCGCGCAGCGAGCCGTAGGGCCCCGCGGCGTCCAGGGCGAGGCGGGCTTTCTTGCGCATGCCCCGGCCGACGGTGAGCCGCTCGACGGCGACCCCCGCGGCCGCGCCCGCGGCGATGACACCCAGCGCCGCGCCGGCCACCCCGGCCCGGCGCCAGCTTCCCGCCGCGGCGGCGGCCTCCGTCACGACCTCCGTCACCGCTTCCGCCGCGGCAGCCCCCGTGCTGCTCTCGCTCACGTGCCGCTCCTCGTCAGTGGTCGGACTGCTCGTTCACATCTCTCCGGTGCCGGGCCGCTCATTCACGTACACGCGCGGGACACGCGATCCGATGCGGGTGACGATCTCGTACGCGATGGTGCCCGCCGCCTGCGCCCAGTCCTCGGCGGTCGGCTCCCCGCGGTCCCCCGGCCCGAACAGCACGGCCTCGGCGCCCACTTCGGGCTCGTCCCCGCCGAGGTCGACCACGAACTGGTCCATCGCCACGCGGCCCGCGGCCGTCCGCAGCTTGCCGCCGACGAGTACCGGGGCCGTGCCGGAGGCGTGCCGCGGGATGCCGTCGCCGTACCCGGCCGGGACGAGGCCGAGGGTCGTCTCCCCCGGGGTGACGTAGTGGTGTCCGTAGCTCACGCCGTGGCCGGCCGGGGCGCGCTTCACGTGGGCGAGCGAGGCGGTGAGCGTCATGACGGGCCGCAGCCCGAAGTCCTCGGAGGCGCCCACCTCGGGGCTCGGCGAGACGCCGTACAGCGCGATGCCCGGCCGTACGAGATCGAAGTGGGCCTCCGGGAGCGTGAGCGTCGCGGGCGAGTTGGCGATGTGCCGCACCTCGGGGCGTATCCCCTGGTCCTCGGCGTACGCGACCATCTCGCGGAAGACGGTGAGCTGGGCGGCGATCGAGGGGTGCCCCGGCTCGTCGGCGCACGCGAAGTGCGACCAGAGCCCGGTGACCTTGACCAGCCCCTCGGCCTCGGCGCGCAGGGACTCGGCGATCAGCTCGGGCCAGTCGGCGGGCATGCAGCCGTTGCGCCCGAGGCCGGTGTCGGCCTTGAGCTGGATCCGCGCGGTGCGCCCCGCCGCGCGGGCCGCCGCGGTCACCTCACGCAGCGCCCACAGCGCGCTCACCGCCATGTCGAAACCGGCCTCGACGCCCTCGCGCCAGGGGCCGCCCGGCGTCCACAGCCAGCACATGATCCGCCCCGGCAGACCCGCGGCACGCAGGGCGAGCGCCTCCTCCGGGGTGGCGGTGCCGATCCAGGTGGCGCCCGCCTGCACGGCGGCCCTGGCGCAGGGCACCATTCCGTGGCCGTACGCGTCGGCCTTCACCACGGCCATGAGCGCGGCGCCCGGCGCGTGGGCACGCAGGGCGCGCACGTTGGCGCGCAGGGCGGCGAGGTCGATCTCGGCGCGGACACGGAAAGGGGCTGTCTCGTTCATCGCGGACCAGTGTCTCAGAGCGCGCGGACAGCCCCGCCCGCGTGCCGCAGCCCTCATGGCTCAGCCGGTCCGCCGCACGTCCCGCCAGCCGGCGGTCTCGCGCCAACCACATCCTGCACGGCCACGACCGCCCCACCCGCGGCATGCCGGGCGGCGAGCCCGTACAGGAACGCGCCCACGCCCCCACGTCCCCCGCACCGAGCCCCGCCGCGAGCAGGGAACCCGCAAGCCCCGGACAACACATCGCCACCACCCACAGTTGCGTGCCCACGCCCCCTGTGGCCCCGCGCCTCAACCGCCCCGCCGCACATCCCGCCAAGCAACGGGGATCGCATCGGCCACATCCTGCGCGGCCACGGGCGCCCCATTCGCGGCATGCCGGGCGGCGAGGCCGTGCAGATAAGCGCCGACGGACCCCGCGTCCCGCGCGCCGAGCCCCGCCGCGAGCAGGGAACCCGCCAGGCCGGACAGCACGTCGCCGCTGCCGGCCGTGGCGAGCCAGGGCGTGCCGGTGGCGTTGACGCGCACGGCGCCCTCGGCCGTGCCGACCAGGGTGGTGGAACCCTTCAGCAGCACGGTCGCGCCGAACCGCCCCGCCAGCTCCCGCACCGCCGAGAGCCGGGCCGCCTCCACCTCCTCCCGGGCGACACCGAGAAGGGCGGCGGCCTCCCCCGCGTGCGGGGTGAGCAGCGTGGGCGCGCGGCGCTCCCGCACCGCCCGCTCCGCCACCAGCCGCAGCCCGTCGGCGTCGATCAGCACCGGTACCTCCGCACCGACCACGTCCCGCAGCCGCTCCTCGTCGTCCCCGAGGCCGGGTCCCACGACCCAGGCCTGCACCCGCCCCGCCTTCGACGGCGGCCCGGCGGAGACCAGCGCCTCGGGGAACCGCGCGATGACGGCGTCCGCGGCGGGCCCCACGTACCGCACGGCGCCCGCGCCGCCGCGCAGCGCCCCGGCCACGCAGAGCACGGCGGCCCCGGGGTACCGCGCGGACCCGGCGACGACACCGACGACCCCGCGCCGGTACTTGTCGCTCTCCCCGCCCGGCAGCGGCAGCAGCCCCGCGACATCCGCGTACTGCAACGCCTCCAACGCCCGCTCCCGCCCCGCCAGTTCCAACCCGAGGCCGACGAGCCGCACGGCCCCCGCGTACTCCCGCCCGGGATCGATCAGCAGCCCCGGCTTGTACGCCCCGAACGTCACCGTCACATCGGCCCGCACCGCCTCGCCGTGCACCTCGCCGGTGTCCGCGTCGACGCCGCTCGGCAGATCCACGGCGACGACCAACGCGTCCCGCGCGGCGGCGGCGACAAGCCCGGCCGCCCGCTCCCGGAGCCCGCCCCGCCCCCCGATGCCCACGATGCCGTCCACGACCAGCCGGGCCCGCGCGACCACGTCCTCCGCCCGGTCGGCGCCACCGTCCACGACCACACCCCCGGCGGCCCGCAGCGCGGCGAGCCCTCCGGCATGGGTCCGCTCCGGAGCCAGCAGCACGGCGCTGACCCCCGCCCCCCGCCGGGCGAGCCGGGCCCCGGCGTACAGGGCGTCGCCGCCGTTGTCCCCACTGCCCACCAGCAGCGCGACCCGGGAGCCGTACACCTTGCCGAGCAACTGCGCGCACTCGGCGGCAAGCCCCGCCGCGGCCCGCTGCATCAAGGCCCCGGCGGGCCCCCGCGCCATGAGCTCAAGCTCCGCCGCCCTGACACTCTCCACACCGTACGCATCACGCATGCCCGTGAGTGTCCCCCACCAGCGGGAAGCGAACCCGACGAAATGCCGCACCCGCGAGCGCGCCGGAGGGGACACGGGGGTATGTGCGCGCGGAGCACAGTGGTGGTCATGAGGGCCCCGAAGCACGGAACGCCCGCACCAAGATGGCGAGCACGGACATACCCCCGGGGCCCCGCCCCAGAAGACGACCTCAGGCGCCGGCACCCCCACAGCCCGCACGCACACCCCGGACCCCGCACCCGCGACCCGGACCCCCGCCCCGCCCCCGCACCCGCCCCCGCACCCGCCCCCCCCCCCCCCCCCCGCCACCACCACCCCCCAGCCAACCCCCCCACCACGGCGGACCCGAACCCGCCACGCCCCCACCCCCCCCTCCGCCCCCCCCCCCCCCCCACTCCCCCCCCCCCCCACCCCACACCGCCACCCCCCCCCCACACCCCACCCCCCCACCCGTC
>NZ_JAFEXF010000086.1 GCF_016905445.1 Streptomyces sp. G44 | reverse complement strand
CGCCTGGGCGGTGGTCGTGTCAGACACGGGCACGGGTGGCCTTCCGGCGGACCTGTCGGGCTCGGCGGACCACGGCGTACCCCTTGGCCAGAACGTGGTACCGGGCGAA
The DNA here is from genome assembly GCF_016905445.1 of Streptomyces sp. G44. Classification (GTDB taxonomy): domain Bacteria; phylum Actinomycetota; class Actinomycetes; order Streptomycetales; family Streptomycetaceae; genus Streptomyces. The sequence goes on along the minus strand of NZ_JAFEXF010000086.1, from coordinate 29,020 downwards.
CGGGCGGGTGAGCTCGTGCCCCCCGACCAGGCGTGCGTACTCCCCCTCGCCGGTGGAGCGGCGCACGGTGACCCGCCGCAGAGCGTAGGGCCCCTGGGCGCGGCGGGCCAGACCGTTGCCGACGGCGAGCGCCTGGGCGAACCCCGCCTCCCGCACACAGTCGCGCACCCGGCGGCTGGAGTAGCCGTACGGGTACGCGAAGGAGGCGGGCGGGGCGCCCAGCTCGTCGGCCACGACGTCCTGGCAGCGGCGCAGCTCCGAGCGCACTTCCTCGTCGCCGAGCTGGTCGAGCTGGGGGTGGGTGTGGCTGTGTCCGCCGATCTCCGTGCCCGCGGCGGCCAGTTCGCGCACCTGGTCCCAGCCGAGCATGAGGTCCGGGCCGCCCCCGGTGTCGTGCTCGCCGCGCAGCCAGCCCGTGGAGACGAACAGGGTGGAGGCGAAGCCGTGCCCGGCGAGCACGGGCAGCGCGTGGCGGTGCACGCCCTCGTAGCCGTCGTCGAAGGTGATCAGGACGGGGCGGCCGGGCAGCGGGGCGCCCGGCGAGCGCCAGGCGGCGGCCAGCCGGGCGGTGGTGAGCGGCGTGAAACCCCGCTCGGCGAGCACCTCCATCTGGCGTGCGAACGCGCCGGGCGACACCGACAGCGCGCGCGTCGCCTCGTTCGGGAGCCGCGCGATGGAGTGGTACATCAGTATCGGCACGGGTCTGTTGTCGCTCATGGGGCGGCGGCCCCCTCGACGGCGGAGAACGGGGCGGCTCCCCGGCGCGCACGGACGCTGCCGACCACGAACCCCCCGGCCGCCGCGGCCACTCCCGCCAGGATGGCACCCGCGCGGCCCACACCGCCGGGCCGCCCCAGCACGGCGTCCCGAAGACCGCGCGCGACCCCGGCCGGCAGTACGCGCGTGGCGTAGCGCCGCTCGGACTCAAGGCCCTTGCCCGCGCCGACGCTCCGGGCCACCAGCGCCTTCGAGAGGCCCTCGGCGTAGGCCCTCGTACGGAAGTAGGGGAACCGCTCCCGCGCCGCGGGCACCCGGTGGTGGATCACCGCGCGGTCGTCGACCAGCAGGACCGCGTCCGGCCGGGCGCGGGCGAGGCGGATGCAGAACTCCGTCTCCTCGCAGCCCAGCGGCCGTCTGCCGCCGTCCCTGCCGATGCCGGTCGCGAAGCCGCCCGCCACGTCGAAGGCGGCGCGGCGGAACGAGGCGTTGCCCCCGAGGACGTTGCGCACCCGCGCCCGGCCCTCCGGGTGGCCCCGGTACGTGCAGCCGACGACCCAGTCGAACTCCTCGGGGAACCAGGCGGGCCGCCGCCCGGACTCCCACAGGGGCACGGTGCGCCCGCCGACGGCGAGGACCCGCGGGTCCTCGTACGCCTCGGCGAGATGGCGCAGCCAGTCCCGCTCGGCGACGGCGTCGTCGTCCAGGAAGGCGATGACCGGGCCGCGCGCTGCGGCGATGCCGGTGTTGCGCCCCGCCGAGAGGCCGCGGGGGCCCGCGTTGGCGAGCACCCGCACCTCCCCGGTCCGCCGGTACTCCTTGAACTCCTCGCTCAGACGGTCCAGAAGCGAGGCGTTGTGGTCGACCACGAGCAGCGTCTCCAGGGCCGTCAGGGACTGGGCGCGCACCGAGGAGACCGCCGCGAGGACGTCCTCCCAGCGGTCCTCGGTGTACACGCAGACGACGACGGATATGTCCGTGCTCAAGACACCTCTCCCTGGCCCCGGCCGAAGGGCAGGCCCCGCACGCCCTTGCGCCGCGCGGTGCCGCGTCCGCGCCCGGAGCGCTCGGTGAGGATCACCTTCAGTACGCGGATGCCGTCGCGGACGGCTCTGAGGTTGCTGGTGCCGTGGATGCGCAGGTACTCGTGGCTCGGGATCTCCTGCACCTTGAGCCCGGCCTTGACGACTCGGATGTTCATCAGGGTCTCGACCTCGAACCCGGTGCAGTCCAGCTCGATCCTGTCGAGGCAGTGCCGCCAGAACGCGTTGTAGCCGTAGCACAGGTCGGTGTAGCGCGCGCCGAACTTGGCGTTCACCACGGAGCACAGGACGTGGTTGCCGAGCTTGCGGATGGGCGTCATGTCGTCCGTGCCGCCGCCGTTGGCGAACCGCGAACCCTTGGCGAAGTCCGCGCCCGAGACGAGGGCGGAGACGTAGGAGACGATCTCCTGGCCGTCGGCGGAGCCGTCGGCGTCGACCATCACGATGATGTCGCCCGTGCACGCGGCGAAGCCGGTGATCAGGGCGTCGCCCTTGCCCTTCCCGAGCTGGCGGACGACCTTCACGTCCGGCCGCAGCTCGCGGGCGACGGCCACCGTGTCATCGGTGGAGTCGCCGTCCACGAGGACGACCTCGTGGATCCAGCCGGGCAGTGTCTTGAATACGTAGGGAAGATTCTCCGCTTCATTCATCGCGGGTATCACCACACTCACGGGCGGTGTGATCGCCAGGTGCGTGGAGATCGGGCGGTAATTCCGGGAGATCTCTTCCAGCGGTTCGTGGCCGGTTTCTGCCGGGCGCATGAAAGAAGTCATGATTCCGGTGGTCCCTCTCGTCCGGTGGACCGCCCGCCCATGGACGGTCCGGTAATTGATCCGGTTCGAAAGGGGGGTTCTCACGTGGGCATGACGAAATGGATCTCACCGCATGCCGAGTGAGCTGGCGTCGCGCGGGACGTGACCCGGCCGAAGAGCGATCACCGGGCACGGCACCCCCCTACCGCGCCCCGCACCGGTGCCATCGCGATCTTGAGCCCTCCCCTTGATCGCATTGCGTGATGGGCCGTTGCGGGTGGATGTACGACGGTATTGATGACGGAGACTGTATGGCAAGACCTGGAACGCGGCCTCACGTTTCGCATGATTTGAGCAAACCATGCGATGGTATTCGGACTGCTCTATTCCTCGCTCAACACCTTGTCCAACGATCGAATTTCGCCCATCCGTCTGAGCAATGTGTCGGCCGGTCCGAATAATTCCGGCCCGGACAGCACGGTGTTCCGCAGTCCCCGGGCCGGGGCATGTCGCGCCCGGTGTCCGAGAGCCACCGGGTGGCGCAGCGCCACCCACCCCTCGGACACGGCCAGTTCGCGTGTCTTGACGGAGTCCTTGCAGTCCTTGCAGTCCTTCCGGCCCCGGCCTCCAGTCCATCAGGACGGTCCAGACCCCGGGATCGCGCTCGTCGTGGACGTAGCGCACCGCTCCGTGGTCGCGGCCGGGTCCGCGCTCCTTGGCGAGCGTCGCACGGGTGAACTTCGGGGAGCGCTCGCGCACGTGGCCGAGGTAGGTGCCGTAGCCCCGGCCGACGTCGACGACGGGGGCGGGGGAGGCGCGGACGCCGCCGCCGTTCCCCGCCTCGAACGGCCCCTCGCCGCGGACCAGGTGGACGAACTCCCACAGCGCGCGCCCGCAGGCCCGCGGCAGCTCCCGGGCGTCCCGGTGGAAGCCGGGGCGGTGTGCCAGGCCCTGGCAGTCCGAGATGCCGGGACCGACGGCCCGTCCCACGCCGGTCACGGACCCCTGGAAGGGGAAGAACGCCGCCGGCCCGCCGCCCTCGCGCACGACGGCGGCACGCACCCCGCGCCGCCCGTGTGCCACGGCATGGGTGAACTCCGGTGCGAGAAAGGGTTTGGCGAGCTCGGGCGAGCCGTGGAGATGTGCCGTGGACCGCAGGGCGGTCCACGCCGCCCGGTCGGCGGCGGTGAGCTCGCCGGGGCGGTGCACGGTGATGGTCACGTCAGGTGGTCCGCCTTCTCGCCGCACGGCGGCGCGGGCGCCGTGCCGCGGTCAGCAGGAGCGCGCACGCGCTGAGGGCGGCGACGGCGACGACTCCGCCGCGCACCGACCACACGTGCAGCGCCAGCATCCCCTGGGCCACCAGGAGGTTGACCGCGACCGCGCCGGCCACGCAGGCCACGGCACGGCCCCATGGTGCGAGCGCCCGCAGCGCCGCGGCGAGCGCCGAGGCGGGTGCGGCGAGGAGGAAGAAGAGTGTGCAGGGCCCGCGCAGCGGCGAACTCAGATCGGCGAGCGCGAGCGCCGCGCCGGCGCCCCCCACGGCGACGGCGGCTCCCGCGAGCAGCGGCAGCAGGTCCCCGTCGCGGCCCCGCCCGGTGCGCCGCCCGGTGTCCGATGGCGGCACCTTGATCCCGTTGGTCTGCATTGGCGACTTCGCCCCCCGACGCGCCGGATGCCGGGCTTCAATGTCGCGCAGGTCCCGGAGCTCGTCAAGACGCGGCAGAAGCGTGCATATGTTCCCCTTTCAGGTCCCGCGCCGTGTGAACTGCGGTCACACGAAAGGGGGTTGTTTGCCGAATTGTTGACATGGACACTATCGACGGGCCGGAGTGCGTGCTACCACGGTCGAAGCGGAAACCCTGCTAAGGGAGGTTCCATGAGATTGTCCCGCCTCACGGCATACGCGTCCTCGCTCCTCCTCGCCGTCGCCTTCGCCCTCACCGGGGCCGCGGCGGCACAAGCGGACCAGAACTCGGCGGCCACCGGCTATGTGGCGCTCGGCGACTCCTATTCCTCGGGCGTCGGCGCCGGCAACTACGACAGCGCGAGCGGCGACTGCAAGCGCACCAAGCGCGCCTACCCGGCACTCTGGGCGGCCGCCAACTCACCCTCCAGCTTCAACTTCGCTGCCTGCGCGGGCGCCCGTACGGGTGATGTTCTGGCGAATCAGCTGGGCCCGCTCGGCTCCGGCACGGGCCTCGTCTCGATCACCGTCGGAGGCAACGACGCGGGCTTCGCCGATGTCATGACGACGTGTGTGCTCCAGTCCGAGAGCAGCTGTCTGGCCCGCATCGCCCAGGCGCGCGCGTACGTCGACTCCACCCTCCCCGGCAGCCTCGACAAGGTCTACTCGGCGATCAGCGCGAAGGCCCCCTCCGCCCGCGTGGTGGTGCTCGGCTACCCCCGCTTCTACAAGCTGAACGGCACGTGCACGAGTGGCCTCTCCGAGCGCGAGCGGGCCGCCATCAACGACGCGGCCGACTACCTCAACACCGCCACCGCCAAGCGCGCCGCCGACCACGGCTTCACCTTCGGCGACGTCACCCGCACCTTCACCGGCCACGAGATCTGCTCCGGCAGCGCCTGGCTGCACAGCGTGAACTGGCTCAACATCGGCGAGTCCTACCACCCCACCGCCGCCGGGCAGTCCGGTGGCTACCTCCCCGTGTTCACCTCGGCGGCCTGACCCCCGCCGGCTGAACCGACGCGTACGGCGAGCAGGAGCCCCCGCCCGCCGGGGTCTCCTGCTCACGCGTCACCGAGTACGCCACGGCGTTGGAAGCGGTGCCCGCGGGAGCCCGCACCCGCACGCCGATCGCGTTCGTGCGCGTCCCGCCCTGCTGGTCGTACGCCGTCTCGGCACGGCTCACCTGCTTCGACTTGCCGCTCCCCGCGGGGAAGTCCAGCGTCTTCCACCCCGGCTCACCCGGCTCACCCGGCTCGCCGGTCTTCGTCGCCCAGCGGTACTCGACCGCGGCGGGCACCCGCCCCACCGCGAACGTCGCCATGAAGGACGGCGCCTGCCCGGCCGTCGGCGAACAGGGGCCCTCGTACTGGGGGGTACGCGCTCCGGGGGCGTGCACCTTGACGGTCCGGGCGGGCGGAGGGGTCGTACCGCCACCGCTCCCGCCGCCGTCGCTGCCGTCACCGGTCGAGGAGCCGCCGTCACCGTCATCGCGGGTGACCAGCGCGTACGTGAGACCGCCGAGGGCCAGTGCCAGGGCCACGAGGCCGGCGATCAGGGCGGCCATCGTGCGACGACTCCGGGGCGGCTCGGCCGTCGTGGTGTCCGAAGCCGTGGCGGCGGGACCGGCCGCGGGCGGCGCGGGGGCCGAGGGGCCGCCCCCGGCCGTAGCGGCCGGCGGGTGCGGGGGCGGAGCCTCGGCCTGCGGGGTCCCGGCGAGCCGGGTCTCGGTGAGCGGCCTGCCTCCCGAGACGATGAGCCGCAGATCGCGCTCGGCGTCCGCGGCCGGCATCCGCTCCGCCGGGTCCTTGCGCAACAGCCCCTCGACGACCGGCGTGAGCGGCCCCGCGGCGCGGGCGGGCGGCAACTCCTCGTCCACGACCGCGCGCAGCGTGCTCAGCGGCGTCTCCCGGCGGAACGGTGAACTGCCCTCGACGGCCGCGTAGAGCAGCACCCCCAAGGACCAGAGATCGGACGCGGGGCCGGGACGCTGCCCCAACGCCCGCTCCGGAGCCAGGAATTCGGGCGATCCGACGACCTCCCCGGTCATCGTCGGCGCGGAACCGCCCTCCACCGTCGCGATGCCGAAGTCGGTGAGGACCACACGGCCGTCGTTGGCGATGAGTACGTTGCCCGGCTTGACGTCGCGGTGCAGGACCCCGGCGTCGTGCGCGGCGCGCAGTGCCGCGAGCACCTCGGCGCCGACGCGGGCGGCGCGCCGCGGCGGCAGGGCGCCCTCCGCGTCCAGCACGTCGGAGAGCGAGAGGCCCCGCACGAGCTCCATGACGATCCACGGGCGGCCCTCCTCCGTCGCGACGTCGTGGACGGTGACCACGTTCCGGTGGGGGATGCGGGCGGCGGCCCAGGCCTGCCGCTCCAGGCGGGCGTAGAGCCGGGCGGCCTCGGCGGCCGGGAGCCCGGCGGGCGCACGCACCTCCTTGACGGCGACCTCGCGCCCGAGCACCTCGTCCCGGGCCCGCCACACGGTGCCCATGCCGCCCTCGCCCAGCGGCGCCAGGAGGCGGTACCGCCCGGCGATCACGCGCTCTGGCTGGCTCACGGGGTGCCCCCATCCGCAGCGGTGCGATTCTCCACAAAAGTAGCAACCGCTCGTGAGAAGGGGGAGCCCGTAAGGAAAAGGAGAGCGGGTTGCCCGCACGAACGGGAATGCGGTTCCGGGCGGCGGCGCTCACGTGAGATAGCCCACGTGAGCGCCGCCGGGGCTCCGGCGGCCCGCCCGTCCGGTACCCCTTTGTCCAACTCGCCCTGGAATCGCGCGTATTCGGAGAGTAATCGTCAACCCCCTTGTGGGGCAGGTGAATCCTGTGACCGGGATACGCGTGTGTCAGGACGGGGCGATAGGGTTAACCTGCCCTGGGCCGGGTGCCCTCGTACGGGTGGGGAGTGACATGGAACAGATAACGGTGCGCAGCAGGGCGCGTGTCCCTGCGATCACTTGCGGGAGCAGCGCGAGCAGCTCGCGCCTCGACCGTCACCTCTCGGTGCTGGGCGGCCCTGCCGTCCCGCAGCGCGAGGCGCACGAGGCGACGCTGCTGATGCGTGAGCTCACCTCACGTGATGCCGTGCGCGCCCGTAGCAGCAGGGGTTCACGGGTGAGGCATGTCTCGCTCTTCGCGCCGCTGCGCAGGCTGCGGCGGTCGCTTTTCGGCGGACGCTGACCACGGGTGGTCCCCGGGACGGAGCCGCCGCCCAGCGGCGGATCTTTCCCACCCACCCGTCTCACCCCTCCACCCCTGTCACCTCGCGGCTCAGATCAGCGCGAACTGCCCCTCGGGTCCCTCTTCACGGTGATCGAGGACGGACGCGGGGCGCCGCGCCCCGTCGGGTACGGGCAGCACTCCCGCCCCGCCCAGCTCTCCCGCGGTGACCCGGTGTTCCCCTCCTGCCGCCGCCAACTCCCGTCGCCGCGGCTCCACTTCGCCGACCAGCGCCAGAACCGTGATCAGCTCCAGCAGCTCCGACGTCCAGGCCTGCGGCCACGCCGCGGGCCCGATCGCCTCCAGCGTCCCCGGCTCCGCGTCCGCGCCCGCCCCGCTCGCCCCGCCCGCCACACCCGCCGCGCGCGCCGCGAACCACCGCTCGATGACCCGCACCCCGCTCACCTCGAACTCCCAGGCCTCGCCCGGCACCGGCGAGATCACCCCCGTCCCGCCGACCCGCAGCACTTGCTCCTCGGCTTCGTACGCCAGTGAGCCGGGGAGCGCGGGCAGGGGTGCGCGGACGTAGGGCCTGCGCCCGCCGGGCAGCTTCGGGCGCTCGCCGTCGCCGCGCAGCTGAAGCCGCAGCAGCCGCTCCCCGAGCTCCACGCCCCGCGCCCACAGCCCGGCGTCCGCCGTGAGCGGCACCCGGCAGCCCGCCGCCGAGCCGGACGCCATGACGAGCACCCAGGCGAGCAGTGCGCGGGCCGTGACCTCCTGGTCCAGCGCCTGCGAGAGATACGGGAGCAGTCCGGGCGCCACGTTGGGCTCGACGCCCCCGGGGCGGCGGAAGAGCGGCCGGATCCGCCCCGGCCGCCCCGCCGGCGAGTGTCCGTCCGGCAGTGCCGCCGAGGCGAGGACGACGGGCCCGGAGGCCCCGGGGACGTACCCCTGCTCGACCGCGAAGAGCTGGCCCGCGCCCGCGACCCGCCACAGCTCCGGCCGGGCGACGTCGATGAGGCGGTGGTCGGGTATCAGCCACTGCTCGTCGAAGGGGCCGTGCAGGACCCGGACGGGCTCGGGGCAGGGGCCGTCCTCCCTGGCCAGGCGGGCCGTGCCGCCCTGGTGGCCCGGGAGCTGGGCGACCGCGGTGTGCAGCGTGCGGGAGCGGGTCGGCCGGAACAGCGCCTCGCGGTCGGCGCCCCGCGCGCGGACGAGGGCGGCCCAGCGGGCCTTCAGGGAGGCGGCGTCCGGTCCCGTCGGCCACCCGCGGCCCGGCCGGAGCGGTGCGACGGACCACGGCATCAGGTCCGCGAGCAGCGGCGCTTCGTCGTGCGTCACGCCCGGCATCGTACGACGTGCCCGCCCGGGCCCGTCAGGTCGCTTCGAGCGTGACGGAGAAGGAGAAGCGGTCGCCGCGGTAATGGATGCGGGCCACGTCCAGGGTCCGGCCGTCCTCGTCGTACGTGACGCCGGTGTAGTGCAGGATCGGGCTGAGCAGCGGCACTTGGAGGAGGCGGGCGGTCTCCGGGTCGGCGAGCGTGGCCTCGACGGTGTCGGTGATGCGGCTGATGCGGACGCCCACCACGTCGCGCAGGACCTTCGTCATGGGCCAGCGCACCAGGTCGTCGGGGTCGATGCGGGCGGCCAGTTCGGGGCGGACGTAGTTGCGGGCGTGGTTGGTCGGCTCGCCCGTCTTCCCGTCGCTGCGCAGCCGGTGGTACGTCGCCACCTCTGCCGTGTCCGGGAAGTGCCCGGCCAGATCGGCGGGGAGCGGGGCGGTGCCGTGGTCGAGGAGGCGGGTGGTCATGCCCGACTGCTGGGCCACGATCGCGTCGACCGAGCCGAGGAGGCGGACGGGGGAGCCGCGCCGCGCACTCGGCTCGATGAACGTGCCGCGCCGCCGGTGACGGGTGATGAGCCCCTCGTCCTCCAGCTCCTTCAGCGCCTGCCGCATGGTCAGCACGCTCACCCCGTAGTGCCCCGCCAGCTGCTCCTCCGTGGGCAGCCGGAGCGGGGCGTCCGGGGTGCGGCCGAGTATCGAGGCGCGCAGCGACTGCGACACCTGGTACCAGAGCGGAAGTTTCCGATTCAGGACGATCGAGTCCGGGGCGAAAGCGGTCACGGTCTCTCCGAATCGGTAGCGCTGCCCGGCGTACGGGCATCAGTCGCGGAAGTGGCGCTCCAGACCCTGCCATACGTCGTCATAGCCGCGCTGCAGGTGGGAGGCGGTGGCCGCCTGCTCCGTCGCCGTCACCGGCCACCGGGTCTCGAACATGAAGGCGAGGCCGTCGTCGATCTTCTGCGGCTTCAGATCGGCCGCCGACGCTTTCGCGAAGGTCTCGCGGTCGGGGCCGTGCGCGGACATCATGTTGTGCAGCGAGCCGCCGCCCGGCACGAAGCCCCCTTCTCCAGCCGTCTTCGCGTCGTACGCGCCTTCGATCAGGCCCATGTACTCGCTCATCACGTTCCGGTGGAAGTACGGCGGCCGGAAGGTGTCCTCGCCCACCAGCCAGCGGGGCGCGAACACGACGAAGTCGACGCCCGCGAGGCCCGGGGTGTCGGACGGCGAGGTCAGCACGGTGAAGATCGACGGGTCCGGGTGGTCGTAGCTGATCGAGCCGATGACGTTGAAACGGTGCAGGTCATAGACGTAGGGGACGTGATTGCCGTGCCAGGCGACCACATCGAGCGGGGAGTGGTCGTACGTCGCCTGCCAGAGGTTGCCGCAGAACTTGTTCACCACCTCCACCGGGCCCTCGACGTCCTCGTACGCGGCCACCGGGGCCCTGAAGTCGCGTGCGTTCGCCAGGCCGTTGGCACCGATCGGGCCGAGGTCGGGGAGCTGGAAGGGGGCGCCGTAGTTCTCGCAGACGTACCCGCGGGCGCTCGCGTCGAGCAGCTCCACGCGGAAGCGGACGCCGCGCGGGATCAGCGCGACCTCGCCGGGCTCGGCGCGCAGCAGGCCGAACTCGGTGCGCAGGAGCAGGCCGCCCCGCTCGGGGACGACGAGCAGTTCGCCGTCCGAGTCGCTGAACACCCGTGTGCCCATGGAGGAGTTGGCGTGGTAGAGGTGGATGCCCATGCCGGTGCGCTGCGCCGCGTCGCCGTTGCCGCCGAGGGTCCACAGGCCGGCCACGAAGTCCGTGCCGGGCGCGGGCTCGGGGAGGGGGTTCCAGCGCAGCCGGTTGGGGTCCGGCACCGTCTCGGTGAAGGGGGCCGTGCGGATCGCGCCGTTGTCCGCGCGGGTGAACCGGGGGTGCGCGGCCGAGGGGCGGACGCGGTACAGCCACGAGCGGCGGTTGTGCGCGCGGGGCTCGGTGAAGGCCGAACCGCTCAGCTGCTCGGCGTAGAGGCCGAGGGGGGCGCGCTGCGGGGAGTTGCGGCCGTGCGGCAGCGCGCCGGGCACCGCCTCCGAGCTGTGTTCGTTGCCGAAGCCGGGCAGATAGGTCAGTGCCTCGGCCGTCTTGCGCGCGTCGCTCACGTCGTCCCCGCTCATCGTCGCCACCGCTCCTCATGAATGATTCCTATAGGACACCGTAGGATTGGAGTTTTCCTTCCGCAAGAGGGAGCGGCCCTCTTCCCGCCCTGGCGATGCTCTACGCTCCCGGGATGTCCCACCGGAACCCGCCGAACCGGCCGAGCGAGCCGGACTCGCCCCACCCGCACGACCCGCCCGGAAAGCCGCGGCTCCCGGCCTCCCTGCGCCGCGTGCCCGTGCAGGAGCGCAGCGCGGAGCGCCTGACGCGGATCCTCGACGCCTGCGCCGGCGTCCTGGACGAGGTCGGCTACGAGGAGCTGACCACCCGCGCGGTCGCCCGGCGCGCGAGCGTCCCGATCGGCTCGGTCTACCGCTTCTTCGGCAACAAGCGCGCCCTCATGGACGCGCTCGCCCACCGCAACCTCGACGCCTACGCCGAGCGGGTCGCCGCCCGGGTGCGCGGCGTGGACCGCGGCGACTGGCGCGGCGCGGTCGACGCCGCCTTCGACGAGTACCTGGACATGAAGCGGACCGTGCCCGGCTTCGGTCTCGTCGACTTCGGCGTGCCCTCCGCCCCGGACGCGATGCCGGACGCGAACGTCCAGGTGGCCGAGCGGGTGGCGGCCCTGCTCGCGGACCACCTCGGCAGCCCGCTGGACGAGCGGCTGCGCCGGACCGTGCTCGTCGGCGTCGAGGCGGTCGACGCGGTGCTCCAGCTGGCCTTCCGCGGCCGGCCCTCGGGCGACCCGGACCTCGTCGAGGAGGCGCGGACGCTGCTGCACGCGTACTTCGCGCGGTCGCTGGACTGAGGACCGCCGTCACCACGGCGTTGACCTGGAGTTTTGCGCTTATTGCTCGCGCGTCAACATCTTGTTAACGCTCCCTCGCGGGTCTTAACGTCGGCCGGACCGCCAGACCTGGTGGGAGTTCGATGGTGAACGTTAGGTAGCCCCCATGCTGACAATCCTCGGATTCGTCATGATCGCCACCTTCCTGGTGCTGATCATGATGAAGAAGATGTCGCCGATCGCGGCGCTGGTGCTGATCCCCGCCCTCTTCTGCGTGTTCGTCGGAAAGGGCGCCCATCTCGGGGACTACGTCCTCGAAGGCGTCGGCAATCTGGCGCCCACGGCGGCCATGCTCATGTTCGCCATCGTGTACTTCGGCGTCATGATCGACGTCGGCCTCTTCGACCCGGTCGTCCGGGGCATCCTGCGCTTCTGCAGGGCGGACCCGATGCGCGTCGTGGTCGGCACCGCCGTGCTCGCCGCCATCGTCTCCCTCGACGGCGACGGTTCGACCACCTTCATGATCACGGTGTCGGCGATGTATCCCCTGTACAAGCGCCTCAAGATGAGCCTCGTCGTGATGACCGGTGTCGCCGCCACCGCCAACGGCGTCATGAACACCCTGCCCTGGGGCGGCCCGACGGCCCGCGCCGCGACCGCGCTGAAGGTCGACGCGGCCGACATCTTCGTCCCCATGATCCCGGCCCTCGCCATGGGCCTGGTCGCCGTCTTCCTCCTCTCGTACGCACTGGGCCTGCGCGAGCGCAAGCGCCTCGGCGTGCTGTCGCTCGGCGAGGTGCTGGAGAAGGAGACGGCCGAGGAGACCGTCCTGGTGGGCAGCGGCGGCGGTGAGGGCCGCACCTCGCTCACGAAGACGACCACCGGCGGCACGGGCGCCGGTCCCGCGGAAGACCCGCAGGACGACGACGGCTTGCAGGGCCTCGACCCGAACCGCCCCACCCTGCGCCCCAGGCTCTACTGGTTCAACGCGGGCCTCACCGTCCTGCTGCTCACCGCCATGATCATGGAGTGGCTGCCGATCCCGGTCCTCTTCCTGCTCGGCGCCGCGCTCGCCCTCACGGTGAACTTCCCGCACATGCCCGACCAGAAGGCCCGCATCGCCGCCCACGCGGAGAACGTCCTCAACGTCACCGGCATGGTCTTCGCCGCCGCCGTCTTCACCGGCGTCCTCACCGGCACCGGCATGGTCGAGCACATGGCCGACTGGCTCGTCGGCGCCATCCCCGAGGGCATGGGCCCGCACATGGGCCTGGTGACCGGCCTGCTCTCCATCCCGCTCACCTACTTCATGTCCAACGACGGCTTCTACTTCGGCGTCCTGCCGGTCCTCGCCGAGGCCGGCCAGGCCCACGGCGTCTCCACCCTGGAGATCGCCCGCGCCTCCATCGCCGGCCAGGCGCTGCACATGTCGAGCCCGCTGGTGCCCGCCGTGTACGTGCTCGTCGGCATGGCCAAGGTCGAGTTCGGCGACCACACCAGGTTCACCGTCAAGTGGGCGGTGCTCACCTCGCTGGTGGTGCTCGGCGCCGGAATCCTCTTCGGCATCATCTGATGCCGTACGCGATACCCGGGCCCGGTGGCAGGGGCTGGCTGCTCCGTCTCGTCATCGCCTTCAGCTTCGCGCAGGGGGCGGTGTCGATGGCGCGGCCCGCCGTCTCCTACCGGGCCCTCGCGCTGGGCGCCGACCAACGCGCCGTCGGCGTCATCGCGGGCGTCTACGCCCTGCTTCCCCTCTTCGCCGCCGTACCGCTGGGCCGCAGGACCGACCACGGGCGGTGCGCGCCGCTGCTGCCCGCCGGGGTGGTCCTGATCTCCGGCGGCTGCGCGCTGAGCGGCATGGCGGGCTCGCTCGCCGCGATGGCCGCCTGGAGCGGCGTGATGGGGCTCGGCCACCTCTGCTTCGTGATCGGCGCGCAGTCGATCGTCGCCCGGCAGTCCGCGCCCGACGAACAGGACCGCGACTTCGGGTACTTCACCATCGGGGCCTCGCTGGGCCAGCTGGTCGGGCCGATCGCCGCGGGCGCCCTCATCGGCGGCGCCGCGATGGGCCGCACCAGCGCCCTGGCGCTGTTCGTCTCGGCGGCGGTCGGCGCGGTGGCGCTGACATCGCTGTGGCGCATCGAGCACGTGCGCCGGGCGCCTGCCGTGCGGCAGCGGGGCGGGCGGGTTCCGGTGCTCGGCATCCTGGGTGCCCGGGGTGTGCCCGCGGGCATCTTCATCAGCCTCGCCGTGCTCTCAGCGACGGACATCCTCACCGCCTACCTGCCGGTGGTCGGCGAACACCGCGGCATCGCGCCCGCCACGGTCGGGCTGCTGCTGAGCCTGCGGGCCGCGTCGACCATCGCCTGCCGCCTGGTGATGACGCCGATGATCCGGCTGCTCGGCAGGACCGCCCTGCTCACCGGCTCCTGCCTGCTCGGCGGAGTCCTGTGCGCGGGCATGGCGCTGCCGGCACCGGTCTGGGGGCTCGCCCTGATGCTCGCCGCGCTGGGCTTCTGCCTCGGGGTCGGGCAGCCGCTCTCCATGACGACGGTCGTCCGGGCCGCCCCGGACGGCGCCCGCTCGACGGCCCTGGCCCTGCGCCTCACCGGCAACCGCCTCGGCCAGGCGGCGGCCCCCGCGTCGGCGGGCCTGCTCGCAGGAGCAGCGGGCGTGGCGGCCCCGTTCGCAATGCTCAGCGGCCTACTCCTACTGGCGGCAGCCTTGGGAGCACGCACAAAACCCCCCTGAGGTCGCCAACGGAGACACCGCCCCTGTCAGGGGCGCGGGGAACTGCGCGCCCAACCACGGACAACCCGTACGGATTGACGGCGAGGCCCGCTCGCACAACGCCCCCGCCAGGGGCACGGGGGACGGCGCGCTCAGCCACAGACAACCCGCACGGGCCAGCGGCGAGGGCCTGTTCGCGTACCGCCCCCGCCAGGGGCACGGGGAACGGCGCGCTCAGCCACGGACAACCCGCACGGGCCGGCGGTGAGGGCCTGTTCGCGTACCGCCCCTGTCAGGGGCGCGGGGAACTGCGCGCCCAACCACGGACAACCCGTACGGATTGACGGCGAGGCCCGGTCGCACAACGCCCCCGCCAGGGGCGCGGGGAACGGCGCGCTCAGCCACGGACAACCCGCACGGGCCAGCGCGGCGAGGCCCCGCACGCAAACGCCCCGGAGGCGTCGACAACCTCCGGGGCGCAACCATCCGTACAGACCGCCCAGTTACGGCACGATCTTGAGGAGCCGGTTCGGAGAACCGGACCCGGGGCTCGTCACGACCCCACTCGTGGCCCCGTTCACCAGCGCGGAAGCGACCTGCGCCGGCGTGGCCGACGCGTGTCCCGCCAGATAGACCGCCGCGGCCCCCGCGACGTGCGGCGTGGCCATCGACGTACCGGAGATGGTGTTGGTCGCCGTGTCTCCGGTGTGCCAGCCCGCCTTGATGGAGACGCCCGGCGCGAAGATGTCCAGGACCGAGCCGTAGTTGGACCAGCTGGCCTTCGCGTCGTTGCTGCCGGTCGCGCCGACCGTGATGGCCGCGGGGACCCGGGCGGGGGAGGAGTTCGCCGCGTTCACGCCCTCGTTGCCCGCGGCGACCGCGTAGGTGACGCCGTCGGCGATGGAGTTCTTCACCGCGTTGTCCAGCGCGGTGGAGGCGCCGCCGCCGAGCGACATGTTGGCCACGGCCGGGGCGCCGGCGGTGTGGTGCCGGGTCACCCAGTCGATGCCCGCGACGACCCCGGCGGTGGTGCCGGAGCCGTTGTTGTCGAGCACGCGGACGGCCACGACCTTGGCCTTCTTGGCGACACCGTACGTCGTGCCCGCGACGGTCGTGGCGACGTGCGTGCCGTGGCCGTTGCCGTCCTGGGCGGTGGTGTCGCCGTCCACGGCGTCGTAGCCGTTGACCGCGCGGCCGCCGAGCTCCGCGTGCGAGACGCGGACGCCCGTGTCGATGACGTACGCGGTGACGCCGGAACCCGCGCTGTCCGGGTAGGTGTAGCTGCCGTTCAGCGGCAGCCGGGCCTGGTCGATGCGGTCCAGGCCCCAGGGGGCGTTGGTCTGCGTCGCGGTGGCCTTGACCCGCTGGTTCTGCTCGACGGAGGCGACCGCCGGGTCGGCGGCGAGGCGTCTGGCCTCCGCCGCACTCAGCTTCACGGCGTAGCCGTTGAGCGCGGACTTGTAGGTCTTCGTCACCGAGCCGCCGTACTCGGCTATGAGGCCCTTGCCCTGGCTCGTGGCGGCCTTGAGGCCCGAACTCTTCTTCAGCGTGACGATGTAGCTGCCCTTGACCGCGTCGGCGGAGCCCGCGGCGATCACGGTGCCCTCGGCGGGGGCGGCCTGGGCGGGCAGAGCGGTGACCGTACCGAGAACAGCGGCGGCGGCGGTCGAGATCGCGGCGGCGATCACAGTCTTCTTGCTACGCGGCATTGCCATTACGAGGGAGTCCTCCTCATAGGCGGCGCGCCCGGGGTGGGGCGACGCGACTGTGGGGGGTGTGCGCGTGATCGCACACACAGAAGGGAGCGGTGCGGTGCCGCTCCCGTCGCGAGCAGTAGCGTGGCCGCTCCACGGGTGGAGATCAAGAGACTCGACGCCTTGTCATGCGTATGTCACGCAACGGAAATCAAATTCCGGACGAATATGCGGGGAATGGGCGGCGAATGCGGGTTTTCAGCCCCGCTCGTGCTCCTCGAATCTCCACACCGCGCGGGCACCCGGACCGACCGCGAGGGTCGAGCGGCCCAACCGCTCGACGTGCCGCTTCTCCACGGCCTCGTTCAGCACGAACGTGAACTGCCGCAGCCCCACCCGCTCGCGCGGCACCGCGTCGAGGCGGATCGTGGTGCCGCCGCGGTCCGCGACGACGCCGCCGTCCGCCGCCGGGCGTACGACGAAGCCGCCGGCCCGCAGCAGCGGCACCGTGTTGTCCAGATCGCGCGCGGTCACCGCGATGCGCACCGAGGCCACGTCGCGCATCAGGCGGTCGCGGTAGGCATCGGGGAGGTAGCGCTCCCGGCCCACGTCACCGGGGTGCGAGGGCGGTTCGGTTCCGCCGCGCGGGTCGGCGAAGTACTCGGGCCGGTACTCCATCGCCCAGGTGCCGAAGGTGTCGTACCGGTCGGTGGTGAAGACCCCGTCGAACCACGGCACCGGCACCCCGTCGCCGAAGTCGCGGGTCTGCCGGAATTCGAGCGGGTCGGTGACCCCCAGCTCCGGCAGCCGTTCGAGCACGGTCGCCAGGTCGCCGTCGCGTTCGGTGGAGACCGCCAGGCCCGCGCCGCCGATGGGGGTGTCGGGCAGGTCGCCCGCCCCGAAGAGCTCCAGGTAGGTCTCCCGGCCCTTCAGGTACCGGCCGGTCCAGGTGGTCCCGTCGGCCCCGGTCGTGGTGCGGACCTCGAAGTCGGCGAACTCGCGCAGGTAGCGGGAGTGTTCCACGGCGTCTGCCGTCTCCCGGTCGACGACTCCGTAGGCATGGTTGTAGAACAGCAGCTGCCGCTCACGCGGTGGCTTCTCCTCGGCGTGCGCCGTGCTCGCGCCCCCTTCGGTCGCCCCCACGAGGGCGGCGGCGAGGGTGACGGCCAGGGCCAGGGTCATCCGCAACTTCCGGCGCAGCAGCATACGGGCGAGAGTAGGGCGGGACTGGCGGCGGACGCGGCAGTTCCGGCGAGCGCGACGGGAAAGGCCCCCCGCCCGGCGGCGCGCGGCCCGGCCCCTGGTGCCGAAAAACTATCAGCGCTAGTTTGTATCGCGGACGACTACCTGGAGGAATGCGATGAAGGCCCACGACGGCATGTACGAGGCCCACGACGGCATGTACATCGACGGCACCTGGCGCCCGGCCGCGGGCACCGACACGATCACGGTCGTCGTCCCGGCCGACGGGGAGCCCATCGGCCGGGTCCCGGCCGGTACCGCCGAGGACGTCGACGCCGCGGTGCGCGCCGCCCGTACCGCCCTGCCCGGCTGGGCCGCCACGCCGCCCGCCGGGCGCGCGGCCCTGATCGGCGCGCTCCGCGACCGGCTCGTCGCCCGCAAGGACGAGATCGCCGCGACCGTCACCGCCGAGCTGGGCGCACCGCTCCCGTTCGCGCAGGCCGTGCACGCCGGGGTGCCGATCGCCGTCTGCGGCTCGTACGCCGAACTGGCCGCGACGCACCCCTTCGAGGAGAAGGTCGGCAACTCCACCGTCTACCTGGAACCGGTCGGCGTGGTCGGCGCGATCACCCCCTGGAACTACCCCCTCCACCAGATCGTCAACAAGGTGGCCCCCGCGCTCGCGGCGGGCTGCACGGTCGTGCTCAAGCCCGCCGAGGACACCCCGCTCACCGCCCAGCTCTTCGCCGAGGCGGTGCACGAGGCCGGCATCCCCGCGGGTGTCTTCAACCTCGTCACCGGCCTCGGCCCGGTCGCGGGCCAGGCCCTCGCCGAGCACGAGGGCGTCGACCTCGTCTCGTTCACCGGATCGACGGCGGTCGGCAAGCGGATCGGCGCCACCGCGGGCGCGGCGGTCAAGCGCGTCGCCCTGGAGCTGGGCGGCAAGTCCGCCAACGTCATCCTGCCGAGCGCCGACCTCGCCAAGGCCGTGGCCGTCGGCGTCGCGAACGTCATGTCCAACTCCGGCCAGACGTGCAGCGCGTGGACCCGCATGCTGGTGCACACCGACCGGTACGACGAGGCGGTGGAGCTGGCGACCGCCGCCGCGGCCAAGTACGGCCCCCGCATCGGCCCGCTCGTCAACGCCAAGCAGCAGGCGCGCGTACGCGGCTACATCGAGAAGGGAGTCGAGGAGGGCGCCCGGCTCGTGGCGGGCGGCCCCGAAGCGCCCAAGGACCAGGGCTACCACGTCCAGCCGACCGTCTTCGCCGACGTCACCCCGGAGATGACCATCGCCCAGGAGGAGATCTTCGGCCCCGTGCTCTCCCTCATCCGCTACGAGGACGAGGACGACGCCCTGCGGATCGCCAACGGCACGGTGTACGGGCTCGCGGGCGCGGTCTGGGCGGCCGACGACGCGGAGGCGGTGGCCTTCGCCCGCCGCATGGACACCGGCCAGGTCGACATCAACGGCGGCGGCTTCAACCCCCTCGCCCCCTTCGGCGGCTACAAGCAGTCGGGGGTCGGGCGCGAGCTGGGCGCGCACGGCCTGATGGAGTACCTCCAGACGAAGTCGCTCCAGTTCTGACCCCCGCCGGCTCCCGTGAGCCCGCCCGCTTCCCCAAGGAGTACGTGAACGTGGTCCGCGCCGCCATCCTCCCCGCCGTCGGCTCCCCGCTGGAGATCGCCGACATCGACCTGCCGGAGCCCGGCCCCGGCCAGGTGCGGGTGCGCCTCGCCGCCGCGGGGGTCTGCCACTCCGACCTGTCCCTGTCCAACGGCACGATGCGGGTCCCCGTGCCCGCCGTCCTCGGCCACGAGGGCGCGGGCACCGTGGTCTCCGTCGGCGAGGGCGTCACCGCGGTCGCCCCCGGTGACGGGGTCGTCCTGAACTGGGCGCCGTCCTGCGGTGGTTGCCATGCCTGCTCGATCGGCGAGGTGTGGCTCTGCGCGAACGCCCTCGCGGGCGCCGCCGACGTCTACGCGAAGCGGCCGGACGGCACGGACCTGCACCCCGGCCTGAACGTCGCCGCGTTCGCCGAGGAGACCGTGGTCTCGCAGCGTTGCGTCCTGCCGGTGCCGGACGGCGTCCCGCTCACCGACGCGGCCCTGCTGGGCTGCGCGGTCCTGACCGGGTACGGCGCCGTGCACCACTCGGCGAGAATCCGCGCGGGCGAGAGCGTCGCGGTGTACGGCGTGGGCGGGGTGGGCCTCGCCACGCTCCAGGCGGCCCGGGTCGCCGGTGCCTCGCGGATCGTCGCGGTCGACATCTCCCCGGAGAAGGAGGAACTGGCGCGCGCGGCGGGTGCCACCGACTACGTGATTGCGTCGGAGAAGACGGCCCGCGACATCCGCGGGCTCACCGGCGGCCAGGGCGTCGACGTGGCCGTGGAGTGCGTGGGCCGCGCGGTGACCATCCGCACCGCCTGGGAGTCCACGCGCCGGGGCGGCCGCACCACGGTCGTGGGCATCGGCGGCAAGGACCAGCAGGTCACCTTCAACGCCCTGGAGCTCTTCCACTGGGGCAGGACCCTCTCCGGCTGCGTCTACGGCAACTCCGACCC
The DNA here is from genome assembly GCF_016905445.1 of Streptomyces sp. G44. Lineage (GTDB taxonomy): Bacteria > Actinomycetota > Actinomycetes > Streptomycetales > Streptomycetaceae > Streptomyces. Next base: position 9,224 of record NZ_JAFEXF010000086.1, on the reverse strand, counting down.
GGCGGTGGACCTGCCGGTCCTCGCCGAGCACATCCGGGCGGGCCGCCTCGACCTGAGCCTCCTGGTGACCGACCGGATCACCCTCGACGGCATCCCGACCGCCTTCGCGCACATGCTGGCGGGCAAGGGCGGCCGGGCACTGATCGTCTTCTGAGGAACGCTCTCCGGACCGGCTTGCGGACCGGTCGGACGGCGCCCCGCTCATGCCTGGCCGGGGGAACCGGCCAGGCGGGGAAAGGACTTGGCCGCCGCCAGGAACACCAGGGTCGTCAGCACGAACGGCCAGGTGAAGGTGTGCCCGCCGGACGGTGCGAAGAGTGCCGAGACGGCCGGGCCGACCGCCGTCGCGGTGCCGGCGCCCAGGAGCGCGTACGCGAGGGTCGCGGTGCGCACGGGCAGGAAGACGCCGCACAGGGCGAGGGCGACGAGGACGGAATTGTAGCCCGACGTGCCGTCGGCGATCCGTGCGGCGGGCGTGCCCAGGGCCCACGCCGTGGCGATCCCGGCCGCGCTGCCGAGGCACGCCACGCCTGCCGCGCGCCGGTCGGCGAGGAGGAGGCCGAGGAGCAGGAGGGCGCCCACGTACCACTGCGGCATAAGGAAGATCTGCGCGAAGTCGGCGAAGAACCCGCGGGCCAGTTCGGCCGGCCGGACCGCGGTGGTGCCGGACGCGGGCCCGGGGAGGGCCGCGAGGCCGTCGCCGTGGTGCCAGACCCGGCGGAAGCCGGGCGCGGCGATGGTCACGGCGCCGGCGACCAGGCAGAACGGCAGCGTGAGCGACGGCAGCCGCCAGGTGCCCAGGAGGTGGACCACGGCGGCGGTCACCACTGTGACGACCACGCAGCCCGCGAGCGCGAGCAGTGCCGTCGAGGGGTGGCGCGCGCCCAGGAGGACCGCGCAACAGAGCGCCGTCAGGCAGGCGTTGAACCCTTCGAGGCCGGACGCGACCCGTTCGCGGTCCACGCCGAGGAGCCGTGCGGTGGCCGTGCCCACGGCGGTGCCGGCCAGGGCGTAGAGCCCGTACTCCCAGCCCGCCGCGGTGAGCGCGAGGCAGAAGACGGCGCCCGCGAGGGCACTCGGCAGGAAGGTGACCTGGGCCTGCCCGCGCAGGACCTGGGCGGCGAATCCGCGGAGCCGGGGCGGCCCGAGCAGCCGTACGGCGGCCCGGGCCGAGCCGCCCGCGGCCTTCGCCGAGCCTTCGGCGTCCAGCGCATCCGTCGCGTGCCGCACGGCAACTCCCGCGTTACGTCCGTGATTCGACCGTGAATCGTCCGCATGTGGCACGTGCAGATTACATCCACTGGGAACGGCGCGGCTCCCCTCGCGCATAGCTTGTAGTACTGTCTCTGTAGTGGTAGAGATGTAGTACTACGTTTGGAGTGTTGTCAATGGTGCGCAGGAACGACGAACGACGTGCGGCCCTGGTCGACGCCGCCATCGAGGTGCTGGCCAGGGAGGGCGCCCGCGGGCTGACCTTCCGCGCGGTCGACACCGAGGCGGGGGTGCCCACCGGCACGGCATCCAACTACTTCGCCAACCGCGACGACCTGCTGACCCAGGCGGGCGCCCGGGTCTACGAGCGGCTTCAGCCCAGCGAGGAGGAGGTCGAGCGCCAGCGCACCGCCCAGCCGGACAAGGAGACGTACGCGGAGCTCATGCGGGAGGTCCTCGGCCGGGTCAGCGGCTTCCGCACCGGCTATCTCGCCCTGCTCGAACTGCGCCTGGAGGCCACCCGGCGCCCGGATCTGCGCGCCGTCCTCACCGAGCGCGTCCGGGCGGACCTCGACGCCAATGTCGCCCATCACGAGGGTTCCGGGCTGCCCGGCGACGCGACCGCCGTGCGGCTGCTGTACCTGGCCTTCAACTGGCTCATCGTGGAGCAGCTCACGCTGCCGGGCGTGCTCTCGGAGGCCGAGCGCGACGCCCTCGTGGCCGCCGCGGTGGAGCGCATCGTCACGGAGTGACGGCGGGGGCGGAACTCCCGCCCGCCGCGCCGCCCACCTGCTCGTATTGCAGCGCCAACCCGTCAAGGAGAGCCCTGAGGCCCGTCTCGAAGGCGCGGTCGTCGATGAGCTGCTGGCGGTCCGCGAGGAGGTGGGCCTGGCCGAGGTGGGGGTAGTCCGCGGGGTCGTACGCCGTCTCGTCGTCCACGAAGCCGCCGGCGAAGGAGCCCAGCGCGGACCCCATGATGAAGTACCGCATCAGCGCGCCGATCGACGTGGCCTGCGCCGGCGGCCAGCCCGCGTCGACCATCGCCCCGAACATGGCGTCCGCGAGCCGCAGTCCGGCCGGGCGGCGGCCGGGACCGCGGGCGAGCACCGGGACGATGTTCGGGTGCCGGGTGAGCGCGGCCCGGTAGGAGACCGCCCAGTCGTGGAGCGCCGTACGCCAGTCGCGCCCGTCGGCGGCGTCGAACATCGACAGGTCGACCTGCGCGCTCACCGAGTCGGCGACCGCCTCCAGGATCTGGTCCTTGGTGCGGAAGTGGTTGTAGAGGGACGGCCCGCTGACGCCCAGTTCCGCGGCGAGCCGGCGCGTGGAGACGGCCGCCAGGCCCTCCGCGTCCACGAGGGCGCACGCCGTCTCGACGATGCGATCTCGGCTGAGGAGGGGCTTGCGCGGTCGGGCCATGCGGCACATAGTAGGGCTGCCACCAGAAACTAGCAGTGCTAATTTAAAACTCCACGTACTCGCCGTAACCCCACGCGAAGAGGTGCCCACGATGAACCTGGAGCTCAGCGAGGAGCAGACCGCCGTCCGGCAGCTGGCCGAGGAGTTCGTCGCGCGCGAGATCGCCCCGCACGTCGTCGAGTGGGACCGCGCCGAGAGCGTCGACCGGGCCCTCGTGAAGAAGCTCGGCGAGGTCGGCTTCCTCGGGCTCACCATCGACGAGGAGTACGGCGGCTCGGGCGGCGACCATCTCGCGTACTGCCTGGTCACCGAGGAGCTGGGCCGCGGCGACTCCTCCGTGCGCGGCATCGTCTCCGTCTCCCTCGGCCTCGTCGCCAAGACCGTCGCGTCCTGGGGCAGCGAGGAGCAGAGGCGGCGGTGGCTCCCGGGGCTCACCTCGGGGGAGTACGTGGGGTGCTTCGGGCTCACCGAACCCGGCACCGGCTCCGACGCGGGCAACCTCACCACCCGGGCCGTGCGGGACGGCGGCGACTACGTCGTCAACGGCGCCAAGATGTTCATCACGAACGGCACGTGGGCCGACGTCGTGCTCCTGTTCGCGCGCACGAACGACACCCCCGGGCACAGGGGCGTCTCCGCCTTCCTCGTGCCCACCGACACGCCCGGCCTCAGTCGCCGCACCATCCACGGCAAGCTCGGCCTGCGCGGCCAGGCCACCGCCGAACTCGTCCTGGAGGACGTCCGCGTCCCGGCGTCGGCCATGCTGGCGCCCGAGGGCAAGGGCTTCTCCGTCGCCATGTCGGCGCTGGCCAAGGGCCGCATGTCGGTGGCCGCCGGCTGCGTGGGCATCGCGCAGGCCGCCCTGGACGCCGCGGTGAAGTACGCGGGCGAGCGCGAGCAGTTCGGCAGAACCATCGCCCACCACCAGCTGGTCCAGGAGCTGATCAGCGACATCGCGGTGGATGTGGACGCCGCCCGCCTGCTGACCTGGCGGGTCGCCGACCTCATCGACCGCGGGCAGCCCTTCGCCACCGAGTCCTCCAAGGCCAAGCTCTTCGCCTCGGAGGCCGCCGTGCGCGCCGCCAACAACGCCCTCCAGGTCTTCGGCGGCTACGGCTACATAGACGAGTACCCGGCGGGCAAGCTGCTCCGGGACGCCCGCGTCATGACGCTCTACGAAGGCACCAGCCAGATCCAGAAGCTGGTCATCGGCCGCGCGCTGACCGGTGTCTCCGCGTTCTGAGTAGGTGCCTGAGTAGCTGAGCGGATGCCGTGGCCGGCGCGCTCGCCGATGCTTCCCCCATGACTGAGCCGCACATCAAACAGCAGAGCACCACGGCGTTCTACGGCCAGGCCATCGCGTCCTTCGCCGTCGCCCTGGCCGCCGTGTCCATCGGGATCGGCTACCTGGACGCCTCCGCCTGGGTGCGGGCCTTCCTCGCCATCTCGGTGCTGTATCTGACGACCTCCGCCTTCACCCTCTCCAAGGTGATCAGGGACCGCCAGGAGGTGGACCAGATCATCAGCAGGGTCGACCAGGCCCGCGTCGACAAGCTCCTCGCCGAGCACGACCCGTTCACCAAGGTCTGACCCCGGCCCCGGCCCCGCTCTTGGATCCGGTTCCGGCCCCGGTCCCGCCCCCTAAGCGCTTGCTCACCATCAGGGGTATGGTGTCCCTCCCGAAAGGCTAAGGAGTGGACATGAGCGCGGCGGAGGAGACCGGCGTCGAGGAGCAGCCGTGGGGCGAGGTCAGCCCCGACGCGGCGCGGCGGTTGCTGATCGCCGCCGTCGAGGCCTTCGCCGAGCGCGGCTACCACGCGACGACGACCCGTGACATCGCGGGCCGCGCGGGGATGAGCCCCGCCGCGCTCTACATCCACTACAAGACCAAGGAAGAGCTGCTCCACCGCATCAGCAGGATCGGCCACGACAAGGCCCTGGCCATCCTGCGCACCGCGGCGGACGGCGAGGGCACCGCGGCCGAGCGGCTCGCGGCGGCCGTGCGTTCCTTCGTCGGCTGGCACGCCGCCCACCACACGACCGCCCGCGTGGTGCAGTACGAACTGGACGCGCTCGGCGAGGAGCACCGCACCGAGATCGTCGCGCTGCGCCGGCGGACGGACGCGGCGGTGCGGGAGATCATCAACGACGGTGTGCGGGCCGGGGAGTTCGACGTCCCGGACGTGCCGGGCACCACGCTCGCCGTGCTCTCGCTCTGCATCGACGTGGCCCGCTGGTTCAACGTGGCGGGCCGCCGGACGCCCGACGAGGTCGGCGCGCTCTACGCCGACCTCGTGCTGCGGATGGTGGGGGCGCGGCCCGAGGCGTCCCAGCGGTGACGGTGCGCCTCGGCGGCAGCGGCGCGCCTCAGAAGTAGTAGCGCGACACCGACTCCGCCACGCACGCGGGCTTGTCGGCGCCCTCGCGCTCCACGGTCACCTGCGCCGTCACCTGCACGCCGCCGTCCTTCGTGGGCGTCACCTCGGTGAGCGCGGCGGTCGCCCGCAGCCGTGAGCCGACCGGTACGGGGGAGGGGAAGCGGACCTTGTTGGTGCCGTAGTTGATGCCCATCTTCATGCCCTCGACCCGCATGACCTGCGGCACCAGGCTCGGCAGCAGCGACAGCGTCAGATAGCCGTGCGCGATGGTCGTCCCGAAGGGGCCCGCGGCGGCCTTCCCGGCGTCCACGTGGATCCACTGGTGATCGCCGGTCGCCTCGGCGAAGAGGTCGATCCGCTTCTGGTCGATCTCCAGCCAGTCGCTGTGCCCCAGCTGTTCGCCGACTCCGGCGCGCAGTTCCTCGGCCGACGTGAAGATCCTCGGCTCCGCCATGTCCCTGGCCTCCTAGACGTGTGCGACATACACAGACTGCGCGGACTAAGCGCTTGCTCAGCATGCGGGGTGGGTGGACGCGTGTCAACGGACCGGCCACGAGGCCGCGCGGGCCGGCCATTAGGGTTCGGGGGGTGCCCCAGATTCCAGAGAAAGTCCATGAACTCACGGTCGGCCAGCTGTCGGCCCGCAGCGGCGCCGCCGTCTCGGCCCTGCACTTCTACGAGTCCAAGGGCCTCATCAGCAGCCGCCGCACGTCGGGCAACCAGCGCCGCTACCACCGGGACACGCTGCGCCGCGTCGCCTTCATCCGCGCCTCCCAGCGCGTCGGCATCCCGCTCGCCACGATCCGCGAGGCCCTGGACTCGCTGCCCGAGGAGCGCACGCCCAACCGCGAGGACTGGGCGCACCTCTCGGAGCACTGGCGCGCGGAACTGGACGAGCGCATCGCGCAGTTGGGCAGGCTGCGCGACCACCTCACGGACTGCATCGGCTGCGGCTGCCTCTCCCTGGAGACCTGCGTGCTCTCCAACCCCGACGACGAGTTCGGCGAGCGCCTCACCGGCTCCCGCCTGCTGGTGGAACGCCGCGCCCGGTCCTGAACGCGACCGGGAGCGGCGCGGACCCGCGCGCCGTCCAGGGGCGGCGCGCGGGTCCGCGCGCGGTCACGGGCGGTGCGGGCCGCCCGGCGTGAATGGGGTGGTGCGGGACCTGCCTCTCGTGCATGGGTGGCTCCTGGGCCTCAACGCATGGAGCGATGGCGGCGCCCGTGCACCGGCGCGTGAAGCGAAGGCGGTGCGCCGGCGCCGGCGCGTATACAAGCAGGGCGGCAGCCCGGCACCAGCGCCTGGAGCCAAGGCGGCGCCCGAGTACCGCCAAGGCGGCGCCTGGGGCCCCGGCGCGTAGCCCCCAAGCCGGCACCCGGGCCCCGCACGCACCCCCAGGGGCACCGTGCCGCGCGGCGGCTCACTCGTACTCGGTGCCGCCCTTGCGCGTCAGATACGCCGTGCTGACTGCCTTCGCCATGGCCCGTCCGCCGGTGACCGGGCTGTGGCGCTCCACGGCCGGGCGGATCACCACGCCCTCGCGCAGATGCAGCTCACGGCCCGACACCGTCTCGCGGCCCGAGGCGAGCTCCAGGACGCGCTCGGCGTCGTAGGGCCCCTCGTACAGCCGCGGGACCAGGGGGAGTTCGCCGTCCAGCAGCTCCGCCGCGTCGAGCCAGCGCACCCGGCCGTCGATCTCCGCGCTGACGTCGAAGACGGCGTACCCGAGCGTGTCGCGCCGCCCGTCCGCGCCGTACGACAGATCCTGCACCCCCTCGCCGTACACCTTGCCGAAGACGCCGACCCGGCGCGCCCCGAGCCGTTCGGCGAGCTTCGCCGCGACGGCGGCGACACCGTGGCCGTGCACCGCCCGCCAGTACAGATTGCGCGGATCCTCCTTGAGGGCCAGCGACTTGGCGCCGAAGCCCTTGGACGAGACGTGGACGCGCCCGCTTTCGGCGACGTACGTCATGAGGCAGGCCGAGCCGTGCACCTTCTCGGTCAGGACGACGGGCTCGCCGGGCGCGAAGATGTCCGGGCAGCGCTGGATGTTCTCGATGTCGACCCACGGCAGCAGCTCCGGCGCGGCCTCCACGTCGCCGCTCATGGTCGGCGGGACCGGCGGCACCCACTTGGTGATGCCGAGCCGCTCCGCGAAGTCCGTGCCCTCCCGTGCCGCCCGTACCAGGTCGACGTCCGCGAGCGCCGCCGGGCGGCACACGATGCCCTGGGACAGCTCGCCGCGCAGCCGTACCGCCTTGACCCGGTCGCGGTCGCCGCCGGCGAGGCGCCCCGTGAGGCCCAGTTCCCCGATCAGCCCGGCCGGCAGGACCGCCTGCTCCGGGATGTACACCGCGCTGTCCCCGGTCCGGTAGGCGCCCTTCGCGACGACCGCGCGGTACAGGCCCACCTGGGCGAGTTCGAGGGCGTCGGCGCCCGGATGCTCGTGGATCGTCAGCGTCTCGGCGGTGACGCGCAGCGTCGACATGGGCCGGTGCTCCTCACGTGCTCGGATGATCTGTCATCGCCCGACACTCTCCTACGGAGGCACATCACAGGACTACCGGATTTCGCCTGTGGTGTGCCACCGTGGGCGCGAGGCACGACGCGTGCGCGGCACATGACAAGCCGAGGCACCACCCGGCATCACTCAGGGGGGAGGGCCGATGTCCGTTGCCATCTGCTCGCTGAAGTGGGACGCGGCGCGGAACGAGCCGCAGAGCGTCAGGTACGACAGCGACGGCTACCACCTCGTGCGGTTCCCGTACGGGGCGGACGAGGAGTCGTACGACCCGTGGCGCATGCACGATCCGGCCAAGGGCGGAACCAGCCCCGCGCGGTTCCCGAGCGCCCGCTCGGGGCTGATATGGCCCAGCCACGACGGCTGGGGCGTGCTCTCCGCGCTGGTCTTCTGGAAGCCGGACGGTGACCCCACCGAGTACCGCGCCCGCTTCGTCCGCGACCCGCTGGGCCTGGCGACCGGGTACGACTCGACGGGCACCACCGACTCCGCGCCCACCAGGGGCAGTCAGTTCAGGTCGTACGTCTGGCAGATGTTCGTCCACCCCCAGACGCCCGTCGGCCTGAAGATCTCGGCACGCGGCGCGGGAGACGTGAAGCTCGCCACGCCGCTGACGCACGCCCAGTTCAAACTCGCCATACACACGGATGTGATCAGGCCCTGAGCCGCGCCACCGACCGCGCCGTTCCTCACGTGCTCACGCCGACACCAGTGTGCGCAGCGCGCGCGCCCGCGCACGGGACACCGCGTCCGGCGTGAGCACCGGAGCGGGTACGACGATGCCGCAGCCCGTGCAGACCGCCCCCGAGGACGGCTCGTGCGCCAGGCCGCGCCGCCACACCAGGGAGGTGTCCCCGCAGACCGGGCAGGACGCGCCCGGCTCCCGCTCCAGCGCCGCGATCAGGCGGCGCAGCACGTCGGCGAGGGGGGCGCGCGGGTGGACGTCGGGGTCGTCGCACCAGGCGACCCCGCAGCCGCCCCAGGTGCGGCGGTGCCAGTCGTCGTCGCTGCCGGGGCGCCTGAGCCCGTCGTGCTTCTCCTTGCGGCGGCGCTCGGCGAAGTCCGCCTCGTAGGCGAGCCAGACCGCCCGCGCCGCCTCCAGTTCCTCCAGCGCGGCCACCAGCCGCGCCGGATCGGGGGACCTGTCCTCGCACCCGAATCCCGCCCGGGAGCACAGATGGTCCCAGGTGGCCCGGTGTCCGTATGGGGCGAACCTCTCCAGGCACTTGCGCAGCGAGTAGCGTCGCAGTGCCAAATCGTTCCGCGGATCACGTACCTGTCTCGCGAGACTCCGGAATCCGGCCATCGCCCTGCACCTCCGTCACACGTACTTCGTCCTGGTACCCCGTGTTCCGTTCTGCCGGCGTCGCAGTCGAGTCGAAGTCGAAACGACGTCGCCGAGTAGACGTATCGACACGCAGTTCGGCTCCCTTTCGGGACGACCCTCTTTCGACTGCCCGCACGAGCTGTGCTGATGCGCCCACAAGGGGGGCGCGTTGTGGTGATTCGGAAAAGGCGAAGGTTGTTCATCTTTCAGGTTCGCCGACCCGCCAGTAGCGTCCGCCGCGACCGCCTTCCGCGCGACCCGGAGGAGCACCCATGCGACCACGCATCGTCGGACTCGGCACGCTCACGGCGGGGGCGGTGCTCGCCCTCGGCGCCGGGCTCCTGGCGCCGCTGCCGGGGGCCGGGGC
>NZ_JAFEXF010000085.1 GCF_016905445.1 Streptomyces sp. G44 | reverse complement strand
AGGCTCCCAGTAGACGACTGGGTTGATAGGCCAGATCTGGAAGCCCGGTAACGGGTGGAGGTGACTGGTACTAATAGGCCGAGGGCTTGTCCTCAGTTGCTCGCGTCCACTGTGTTGGTTCTGAAACAACGAACAGTTGTGTCGGCTGAACAGCGTCCACTATTTAATTGAAAAGTGTGCTTGTTCGCTGCCCTGTTTGAGATCCTGCTCTACAGCGGGATATTTCATAGGGTTTCGGTGGTCATAGCGTGAGGGAAACGCCCGGTTACATTCCGAACCCGGAAGCTAAGCCTCAAAGCGCCGATGGTACTGCAGGGGGGACCCTGTGGGAGAGTAGGACGCCGCCGAACAATTTTTGGAGGACCCTTGGTCCCAGCGTCCACGCTGGGACCAAGGGTCCTTTTGTTTTGTCGAAGCGCGCCGGCACCCCGGCTGCGCGAGAATGACTGCGGTACCGAAGACTAGGAGTCACCGATGTCCACCAACTCTCCCGACGAGCGACCGGACCGAGAGCAGCGCGGCCGGGACGGTGGCGACCGGGGCGGATACCGCGGGGCTCCACGGCGGGACAACGACCGCGGTGGCGACCGTGGTGGCTTCCGCGGGCGCGACGACCGGCGCGACGACCGTCGTGACAACGATCGTGGCGGTGACCGTGGTGGGTTCCGTCGTGACGACAACCGTGGTGGTGGCTTCCGCGGGCGCGATGAGCGTGACAGTGGTGGGCGTCCGCCGTTCCGTCGTGACGACCGTCCCAGCGGGCCCCGCCGTGACGACCGGCGTGATGAGCGTCCCGGTGCGCCGCGTCGTGATGACCGTGGCGGCTTCCGTCGCGATGGTGATCGGCCGGCCTTCCGCCGTGACGACCGCCGCGATGACCGGCGCGACGATCGTGGCGGTGACCGTGGTGGGTTCCGTCGCGATGACAACCGTGGTGGTGGCTTCCGCGGGCGTGATGAGCGTGACGGGGGTGGGCGTCCGCCGTTCCGTCGTGACGACCGTCCCAGCGGGCCCCGCCGTGACGAGCGTGGCGGCGACCGTGACCGTGGCGGCTTCCGCCGTGACGGTGATCGGCCGGCCTTCCGCCGCGATGACCGGCGCGACGATCGTGGCGGTGACCGTGGTGGGTTCCGTCGCGATGACCGTCGTGACGACCGCGGCGCCGATCGTGGTGGGTTCCGTCGTGATGAGCGGCGCGACGACCGCCGTGACGACCGCGGCGGCGACCGTGGTGGGTTCCGTCGGGACGACAACCGTGGCGGTGGGTACCGCGGGCGGGACGACCGTGGGCCGCGCCGTGACGACAGCCGTGGTGGCGGGCGCCCCGGTGGCTTCCGTGGGCGCGACGACCGGCGCGACGACCGCGGCGGCGACCGCGGTGGGTACCGCGGCGGGCGTGACGACCGGGACCGTGACCGCGAGCCGATCAAGCGGCTGCCGATCCCGGACGACGTCACCGGCCACGAGATCGACAAGGACGTACAGCAGGAGCTGCAGAGCCTTCCCAAGGGGCTCGCGGAGGACGTCGCCAGGAACCTGGTGATGGTCGCCAAGCTCATCGACGAGGACCCCGAGCAGGCCTACGCCTACTCGCGGATCGCCCTGCGCCTGGCCTCCAGGGTCGCCGCCGTGCGCGAGGCCGCCGGCTTCGCCGCGTACGCGAACCAGAAGTACAGCGAGGCGCTCGCCGAGTTCCGGGCCGCGCGGCGGATGACCGGCAGCGTCGAGCTGTGGCCCGTCATGGCGGACTGCGAGCGCGGGCTCGGCCGGCCCGAGAAGGCGCTGGACATGGCCGGTGCGCCCGAGGTGCACAAGCTCGACAAGGCGGGGCAGGTCGAGATGCGTCTCGTCGCCGCCGGGGCCCGCCGTGACATGGACCAGATCGACGCCGCCATCGTGACGCTGCAAAGCCCCGAGCTCGCCTCGAACTCGGTGCAGCCCTGGACCGCGCGGCTGCGCTACGCGTACGCCGACGCGCTCCTCGCGGCCGGACGTGAGGACGAGGCGCGCGAGTGGTTCGCGAAGGTCGTCGAGTCCGACAAGGACGGCAGCACCGACGCGTCGGACCGGCTCGCCGAGATGGACGGTGTCGAGTTCGTCGACGCTCTGGTGGAGGACGACGAGGACGCCGAGCACGTCACGCACCTTGAGGTGGTGACCGGCGCGGACGACGCCGAGCAGGCCGAGCCCGCCGAGGACGAGCCCACCGGTTCGGACGACGCCCGCTCGGACGATGCCGGCTCGGACGACGACAAGCACTGATCGACGGCACCAAAACGGGCGGGACTCCCTGGAGGGGGTCCCGCCCGTTTCTCGTATGTGGGGGCGTACGGGGATTCGTACGTCAGAAGGCCAGGGCGCGCAGGACCAGGCCCGTGGCCGGCTTCGGGCCGAACGACGTGGACTTGCGGGGCATCGTCACGCCCTGGCGGGCCAGGTCGCGGACGACCTCCTCGCGCACCGGGTGCATGAGTATCGCCGTGCCGCCGTCGCGCTCCGCCTTCTCCACGGTCGCCGCGGTGTCGTGGATGTACGCGATGTGTTCCGGGGCGTCCGGGATGCGCCACACATGGTCGAGCAGGGTGGCGTGCAGGACCGTGGCGTCCAGGGTGCGCCAGGCCTCGGGGTGGTCACCCGGGATCGTACGGGCGAGGAGGTCGGGCGAGGGACGGTCGACGAGGTGGAAGACGCCGTCGCCCGCGAGGACGAAGGCGTTGCTCTTGGCGGCGGCCTCGGCCAGGGCGTCGAGCGCGTGGCCGAGAGGGCCCTCGACGGTGCGTACGCGGAAGGAGTCGCCGAGGGCGGCGAGGGCCTCGGACACCGGCAGCCGGTGGAGGTAGCGGTGGATGGCGCGGACGCGCAGGGGATAGCGGGCGGTGTCGACCAGGAGGACCAGGCCGTAGTCCCAGGCGCTCGGCGAGGGGTGCTCGGCGCGCAGCCGCAGGTTGGTCGCCCAGCGGTGGTGGCCGTCCGCGATCAGTGCCTGGTGGGCGGCCAGATCTGACTGGATCTCGGCGATCTCCGCCGGGTCCGTCACGGACCACAGACGGTGCTGGAAGCCGTCCTCGGTGGTCGTCGAGAGGAGGGGCGCGCGTTCGGCTGCGCGTTCGATGGCGGCCATGGCGGGTGGGGCCCCGCCGTCGCTCGCGCTGTCAGTCCCGCCGTCGCCGTCGCCGTCGCTCACGCCTCCGCTGTCGCTGCGGTAGGTCAGCAGGAGCGGTTCGAGGTTGGCGGAGGTGGCCCGCATGAGGGCCGCGCGGTCCTCGACGACGTGCGGCATGACGTCCTCGTGCGGCAGGACGACGCCTTCCCCGGCCTCGGAGAGGCGGAGCGCGCCGATGATGCCGCGCTGGAGGATCTGGCTGTCCCGCTGTTCGTAGACGTACAGGCTCGGCTCGGTGTCCGGGGCGAGGATGCCGTCGCGGAGCCAGGAGCGCAGGGTGTCCGCCGCCTGCTGGTTGCGGGCGGCCGGGGTGGTGGCCTGCGGCAGGATCAGCCGGACGATGTTGTGCGGGTCGGCGGACTCCAGGTGGAGGAGGCCGTCGGGGCGTACGACGACGTCGTACGGGGGTGAGGTCACCGCGGCCAGACTGCCGACCTGTTCGGGGACGTAGCGCACGCCCCGGAACGGGATCAGGTCGAGGCCGGCTGCGTCCGTGTGACCCGCTGTGTTCATTGGGGCATCGTATGTGTGTCAGTGGCATGAGCGATGATCGGGGGAGTGGGATCGAGCGAGGAGCGATGTGTAATGAGCCAGACCGCAGGCCACGGTGGGGGTGGGAGCGCCAGGACGCGGCCCGAGGGCAGCAGCCGGGCGCTGAGTGAGGCCTATGACACGGCTCTGCTCGACCTGGACGGGGTGGTGTACACGGGCGGTCACGCCATCGCGTACGCCGTCGAGTCGCTCGGGACCGCGCGCGAGGGCGGGATGCACCTCGCGTACGTGACGAACAACGCGCTGCGCACGCCGGACGCGGTGGCGGAGCATCTGACGGAGCTGGGGATCGAGACCGCCGCCTCGGATGTGATCACCTCGGCGCAGGCCGTGGCCCGCCTCGTGAGCGAGCAGGTGCCCGAGGGCGCGCGGGTGCTGGTGATCGGCGGTGAGGGGCTGCGGGTCGCGCTGCGGGAGCGCGGCCTTGAGCCGGTCGAGTCGGCGGACGACGATCCGGCGGCGGTCGTGCAGGGGTACGGCGGGCCGGATCTGGCGTGGGGGCGCTTCGCCGAGGCCGGTTACGCGGTCGCGCGGGGTGTGCCGTGGTTCGCGTCCAACACCGACCTGACGATTCCGAGCGCGCGGGGCATCGCGCCGGGCAACGGCGCGGCCGTGGAGGTCGTGCGTATCGCCACGGGCGCCGAGCCGCAGGTGGCGGGCAAGCCGCTGCCTCCGATGCACCGCGAGACGATCCTGCGGACGGGGGCCGAGCGGCCGCTGGTCGTGGGGGACCGGCTGGACACGGACATCGAGGGGGCGTTCCACGGCGGGGTGGACTCGCTGCTCGTCCTGACGGGCGTCACGGACGGCGCGCAGCTGGTCGCCGCGCGGCCCGAACACCGGCCGACGTACGTGGACGCGGATCTGCGCGGCATGCTCACCGGGCAGCCGGAGGTCGCGCCGGTGGACGGCGGCGGCTTCGCCTGCGGCGGCTGGACGGCCGCGGTGCGGGGCGGCGAGCTGGCCCTGGACGGCGAGGGCGAGGCCATGGACGGGTTGCGGGCGCTGTGCGCGGCGGCCTGGACGGAGGCGGGCGACGGCGTGTGCGGGCTGGACGCGGGCAAGGCGTTGTCGCGGCTCGGCGTGTAGCTCGGGTGCAGATCGTCGCGGCGGGGCCTGCGGCTCGCCGCTCGCGGTGCGGGTCGCGGCGGCCGGCGGTTCCGGCCTTGTCGGGCCTGATCGGGCCCTTGGCTCAGGCCGGACCGGCGGCCGCCTCCGCTCTGCCCCCGCTCACGGATTCTCGCCGCGCTCGATCAGCTCGTCCGTCGTCGTGTTCCTGCGCCAGTACCCCGAGAAGGACACCCGCTCGCGGTCGAAGCCCCGGTCGGTGACCAGGTGGCGGCGCACCGTCCTGACGGTCGAGGCCTCGCCGGCGACCCAGGCGTAGGGCGTGCCCTCGGGGAGGGCGGCGCCGCGGATGGCGTCCGGGGTGGTGCCCCGCCTGGTGAGCCAGTGGATCTCCGCGTCCGCCTTGGTGGGCAGGGCCTGGCGGTCCGCGAGATCGTGGACCTCGATCCAGACGCGCGTCGGCAGGGCGGGCGGAAGGGTTTCCAGGATGGCCGCGACCGCCGGGAGCGCCGACTCGTCGGCGGCCAGGAGCAGCCAGTCGGTGTCGTGCGGCGGCCGGAAGTCGTATGCCCCGTTCTCCTCTTCGACCGGGGCGAGGACGCCGATGCGGGCGCCGGGGCGCGCGGTCCGCGCCCAGCTGGTCGCGGGGCCGTCGGCGGGCGAGGGGACCGCGCCGTGGACGGCGAAGTCGACGATCAGTTCATCGGGGTCGCGGCGCAGTTCGCGGGTCGTGTACGTGCGCATGATGCCGCGCACCGAGGGGTCGAGGGCGCACCACGCGGCGTACCAGTCGGAGGCGTCGCCGGTGTCCGTGGCGGGCAGGACGGGGGCGTCCTGTCCCGGGTGCGGCAGGAAGATCTTGATGCGCTGGTCCAGGCCGGCGGAGGCCATCCGCCGCAGGCCGGGCCCGCCGAAGGCGACGCGGATCATGGCGGGCGTCACGTGCTCGGCGCGCAGGACCCGGACGTCGAAGTACTGGTACGGGGAGTCGGTCATCGCTTGAGCCTCTTCGGCTTCTCGACGGCGGCGGCGAGCCGCTCAGGGGCAGGGCGCGGCCGACGCGGCCGGCCCGGAGGGCGTACGCACCACCCGCGTCGAGCAGTGCGAGGGTAGGCTAACCTAACCCGGTGTTGGTCGACAGTCCCCCAGAACCCCGCGCGGAGACCGCTCCCGCGCCTCCCGAACGCCTCGCGATACGCATGACCGGGCTGCTCGTCTCGGCGGCCGTCCTGCTGCTCGTCTTCCTCGCGAGCATCGCGGTCGGCGCCAAGCCGATGCCCCTGGACCAGGTCTGGCACGGGCTGTTCCACGACTCGGGGACGTACGGCGACGTGGTCGTCGGGGAGCGGCTCGCGCGCAGCCTCCTCGGGCTGCTCGCCGGGGCCGCCCTCGGGCTCTCCGGGGCCGTCCTCCAGGCGCTCACCCGCAACCCGCTGGCCGACCCCGGGCTCCTCGGCATCAACCTGGGCGCGTCCTCGTCGGTCGTCACCGCCATCAGCTTCTTCGGCGTCACCTCGCTGAGCGGGTATGTGTGGTTCGCCTTCCTGGGCGCGGCTCTCGTCGGCGTCCTGCTCTACCTCCTGGGCGGTGCGCGCGGCGCGACGCCGGTGCGGCTCGCCCTCGCCGGTACCGCGATCAGCGCCGCGCTCTACGGCTATCTCCAGGCCGTCATGATCATGGACGGTGCCGCGCTCAACAAGATGCGGTTCTGGACGGTCGGTTCGCTGGCCTCCGCCAACATGGAGACCATCCGGCAGGTCCTGCCCTTCCTCGCGGTCGGCACCGTGCTCGCGCTCGGCCTCGCCCGTCCGCTGAACGCCATGGCCATGGGCGACGACACCGCCCGCGCGCTCGGCGCCCACCTCACGCGCACGCGCGCGCTGTCGATGGCGGCGGCGACGCTGCTGTGCGGGGCGGCGACCGCCGCCTGCGGGCCGATCGTGTTCGTCGGCCTGATGGTGCCGCATGTCGTGCGCTCCTTCACCGGGCCCGACATGCGCTGGATCCTGCCGTACGCGGCCCTCCTGTCGCCCGTCCTGCTGCTCGGCGCGGACGTCGTCGGACGCGTCGTGGCACGCCCCTCGGAGCTCCAGGTGGGCATCGTGACCGCGGTCATCGGCGCTCCGGTCTTCATCTTTCTCGTACGACGGCGGAAGGTGGCCCAGCTGTGAAGGCGATACGCACCCGCGGCGGCCTCTCCGTCCGGCTCGACGCCCGCACGGCCGTGGTCGTCACCCTGCTCCTGCTCGCCGCGCTCGCCGCGAGCGTCGTCCTGATCGGCACCGGCGACTTCGAGATCCCGGCCGCCGACGTCGTACGCGCCCTGCTCGGCGACGGCGACGCCGGGCAGGAGTTCATCATCAACGAACTGCGGCTGCCGCGGGTCCTCGTCGGACTTCTGGTGGGCGCCGCCCTCGGACTCGGCGGCGCGCTCTTCCAGTCCATCGCCCGCAACCCGCTCGGCAGCCCCGACGTGCTCGGCCTCGGGCAGGGCGCGACCGCCGGGGCGCTCACCATGATCGTCCTGTTCCAGGGCGGCGCGGCCGCCGTCGCGGGCGGCGCGCTCGTCGGCGGCCTCGTCACCGGCGCCGCCATCTACCTGCTGGCCTGGAAGCGCGGGGTGCACGGCTACCGGCTCGTCCTGGTCGGCATCGGCGTCTCCGCCTTCCTCACGGCCGTCAACGGCTATCTGCTCACCAAGGCCGACTTCGTCGACGCGGCCCGCGCGGTGGTCTGGATGACCGGCTCCCTCGACGGCCGCGACTGGGCACAGGTCTGGCCGCTGCTCGCCCTCTGCGCCGTCCTCGTGCCGCTCGTCCTCGTGTACGGGCGTCCGCTGCGGATGCTGGAGATGGGCGACGACGTCGCGAACGCGCTCGGCGTACGCGTGGAGCGCACCCGCCTGGTCCTGCTCACCGCCTCCGTGCTGCTCACCGCGGCCGCCACCGCCGCCGCCGGTCCGGTGAGCTTCGTCGCGCTCACCGCGCCGCAGCTCGCCCGGCGCCTGACGCGCTCGCCCGGCCCCAACCTCATGCCGGCGATGTTCATGGGCGCCGCCCTGCTGATCGTCGCGGACTTCGCCTCGCAGCGGGCCTTCGGCGCCGACCAGCTGCCCGTCGGCGTCGTCACCGGCGTCCTCGGCGGCGTCTATCTGCTGTGGCTGCTCGTCACGCAGCGCAAGGCGGGGCGGATATGACGCCGGTGCCCGCCGAGCGGTCCCGCCAAGAACAGGAACTCGTACCACCCCACGACCAGGAGCGTGCTGCTGTGAACCGGCTCGTCGCCGACGACGTCACCCTCGGCTATGACCAGCGCGTCATCGCGGAGAAGCTGTCCGTCGAGATCCCCGACCACTCCTTCACCGTGATCGTGGGGCCCAACGCCTGCGGCAAGTCCACGCTGCTGCGCGCCCTGTCCCGGATGCTCAGACCCACCGCGGGACGCGTGCTGCTCGACGGGAGCGTCATCCAGTCGATGCCCGCCAAGAAGGTCGCCAAGACACTCGGCCTGCTGCCGCAGTCGTCCATCGCGCCCGACGGCATCACGGTCGGCGACCTGGTCGCGCGCGGCCGCTACCCCCACCAGGGGCTCCTGCGGCAGTGGTCGAAGGAGGACGAGCGGATCGTCGACGAGTCGATGGACGCGACGGGTGTACGCGAACTCGCCGACCGCTATGTCGACGAACTCTCCGGCGGCCAGCGCCAGCGCGTGTGGATCGCGATGGCGCTCGCCCAGCAGACCCCGCTGCTGCTGCTCGACGAGCCGACGACGTTCCTCGACATCCAGCACCAGCTCGACGTCCTGGACCTCTGCGCCGAACTCCACGAGAAGCAGGGCCGCACCCTCGTCGCCGTCCTGCACGACCTGAACCACGCCGCGCGCTACGCCACCCACCTCATCGCCCTGCGCGACGGTGCGGTGATCGCCGAGGGCGCGCCCGCCGACATCGTGACGGCGGAGCTGGTCGAGCAGACGTTCGGCATCCAGTGTCAGATCATCGACGATCCGGAGAGCGGGACGCCGCTGGTGATCCCCGTGGCGCGCGCCGGGCGCAGGGCACCGGCCAGAACGGGCTGAACCCGCTAGAGCAGGGACCTGAGCCTCAACAGGTCCCGGAAGCCCGCCTCCAGCTTGACCCGGCCGGAGGCCCAGGCCTTCGCGAAGCTCAGCTCGCCGGCCACCATCGCGACCAGGTCGTCGCCCGTCATCGCGAGGCGGATCTCGGCCTTCTCGCGGGGCGGGCCGGGGTGGCTGCCGAGCACCGTGATCCGGCCGTTCTCGAGACGGCCGGTGAAGGTGGCGTCGAGGTCGGTGATACGGCAGCTCAGCGAGCGGTTCAGGGCAGCGGCGCTCCGCACGTCGCCGTCGGCGGACGCGAGGGTGTCCGAGAGTCTGTCGAGTGCCGTACGGCACTCCGCCATGGTCGCCATCGTGATCGACGGTACCGCAGCGCTTCGGGGTAGCGTCGTGCCATGAGCGACTCTCACGCGGGCCCCGCAGAGGGGGAGACGGTGGAGCCGGAGCTTCAGGTTCCGGATGAACCGTCGTACGACCCCGCCGCCCCCGCACCCCTCGGCGTCGAGCGCACCCCCACCGGGAACGCCGAGGTGGACGCCTGCCTCGCCCGGCTCGGTGATGCCGACCACCTCGCCACAGACGGCCACATCGAGGTGTACGAGGATGTACACCGGGGCCTGCGCGACGCGCTGACCGCACTCGACCAGCGCCCCGGTCCACCGGCTCCGGCAACGGCGCCCGCATCATCTGACAACAGGAGCTGAACCGAACGTGGCAGGAGTGGCACGACGCCGCCTCGACGCCGAGCTCGTCCGCCGGAAGCTCGCGCGCTCGCGCGAGCACGCGAGCCAGCTGATCGCGGCCGGCCGCGTCTCGGTCGGCAAGACCGTCGCGACCAAGGCCGCGACGCAGGTCGAGACGGCCGCCGCGATCGTGGTCTCGCAGGACGACAGCGACCCCGACTACGTCTCGCGCGGCGGGCACAAACTCGCGGGCGCCCTCGCCGCGTTCGTGCCGCGGGGGCTGGTCGTCGAGGGGCGGCGCGCACTGGACGCGGGCGCCTCCACCGGCGGCTTCACGGACGTGCTGCTGCGGGCCGGCGCCGCGCACGTCGTCGCCGTCGACGTGGGATACGGCCAGCTCGCCTGGTCGTTGCAGAGCGACGACCGGGTCACCGTGAAGGACCGCACGAACGTCAGGGAGCTGACGGTGGAGGCGATCGACGGCGTGCCCGTCGACATCGTCGTCGGCGACCTCTCCTTCATCCCGCTCGGCCTGGTGCTGCCCGCCCTCGTGCGGTGCGCGGCCCCCGACGCGGACCTGGTGCTCATGGTCAAGCCGCAGTTCGAGGTCGGCAAGGAGCGGCTCGGCAGCGGCGGCGTGGTGCGCAGCGCCGAGCTGCGGGCCGACGCCGTACGCGGTGTGGCACGTCAGGCGTGGGGGCTCGGTCTCGGGGTACGCGGGGTGACCGCCAGCCCGCTGCCCGGGCCCTCCGGGAACGTCGAGTACTTTCTGTGGCTGCGCGCCGGGGCCGACGAGCTGGACCCGGCGGACGTTGACCGTGCCGTGGCGGAGGGGCCCCGTTGACCGAGAGCCGAGTGACCCAGACCAGAGCGCGTACCGTTTTCCTGCTCGCGCACACCGGACGGCCCGCGGCCATCCGCAGCGCCGAGCTGGTCGTCCAGGGACTGCTGCGCCACGGCATCGGCGTACGGGTCCTCAAGGCGGAGGCGGCGGACCTGCCGCTGCCCTCCGAGGTCGAGTCCGTCCAGGAGGCCACGGCCGACTGCATCGACGACTGCGAGCTGATCGTCGTGCTCGGCGGTGACGGGACGCTGCTGCGCGGCGCCGACTTCGCGCGGGCCTCCGGGGTGCCGATGCTCGGCGTCAACCTCGGACGGGTCGGCTTCCTCGCGGAGGCCGAGCGGGACGACCTCGACCGGGTCGTCGACCGTGTGGTCACCAAGACGTACGAGGTCGAGGAGCGCATGACGATCGACGTCATCGTGCACCGCAACGGCGACATCGTGCACCGCGACTGGGCGCTGAACGAGGCCGCCGTCCAGAAGGTGTCGCCCGAGCGCATGCTCGAAGTCGTCCTGGAGATCGACGGCCGGCCGGTCACGGGCTTCGGCTGCGACGGCATCGTCTGCGCGACGCCGACCGGTTCGACGGCGTACGCGTTCTCGGCGGGCGGGCCCGTGGTGTGGCCGGAGGTGGAGGCGCTGCTCATGGTGCCGATCAGCGCGCACGCCCTGTTCGCCAAGCCGCTGGTGACCTCGCCCGACTCGGTGCTCGCCGTCGAGGTCCAGCCGCACACCCCGCACGGGGTGCTGTGGTGCGACGGGCGGCGGACCGTCGAACTGCCCGCCGGGGCGCGGGTGGAGGTGCGCCGGGGCGCGGTGCCGGTGCGGCTCGCGCGGCTGCACCACGCGTCGTTCACCGACCGGCTCGTCGCCAAGTTCGCGCTGCCGGTGTCGGGTTGGCGGGGGGCGCCGCACTAGTACCGGGCGGCGCACCGGGTGCCGGGCGGTGCACCGGGTGCCGGGCGGTGCGGGCTATGGGACTACGCGCCGACCACCGTGATCGCCCGCTTGCGCAGCACGGCGCGCACCGGGAGCCCGGTCGCCAGCAGGGTCAGCAGCAGCGTGCCCGCCGCCACCCCGGCGGGCACCGGCCACGGCAGGTAGGGCAGGGCCGAGCCGAACGCCGTGCTGAGGATCGGCGCCAGCGTGCCCAGCGCGATGGCGCCGCCGAGCAGCAGCGCGGTCCCGGCGACGACCACGGCCTCCCAGGCCGCCATGGCCCGCACCTGGGCGCGCTGACTGCCCACGACCCGCAGCAACGCCACGTCCCGGCGGCGCTCGAAGGAGATCATGGCGAGGGTGTTCGCCGCGGCGATGGCGGCGAAGCCCGCGTAGAGCCCCGTGCCGACGTAGTCGAGCCAGACCTCGCCGGGGCTGCCCGCCGAGCCGGTGCGGTGCTGGGCCGTCGTATGCATGCCGATCTTGGTGAGGCCGAAGCCGACGACGAGGACGAGGGGCACCACGGCGGCGGAGAAGCGGCGGGGCTGCGAGCGGACGTTGAGCATCGCCAGGCGCGCGCTCGGCCCGAACCGGCCGGCCGGCGCCGAGACCAGCCAGGCCGCCGGGCCGACGATGCGCGGACCGAGCAGACCGGCGCCGACACAGAAGAGGATGAGGACGAGGAACGCGCCCTCGCCCGCCTCGGCCGCGGGCTGCTTCGACAGGAGCACCGAGACGACGCAGGCCCCCGCGACCGCGACCACCCCGAGCGGCGCCCGCAGCAGGCCGAGGCCGCGCCGCCCGGTCGCCGCCTCGGACAGCGCGCGGGCCGGGCGCAGCAGGGAGAAGCGAAGCGCCGAGAGCAGCGCCGCGAGCGTCGTCGTCACCACGGCCACGCCGACGCACACCGGCAGCGCGAGCCAGCTGAAGCGGAACGTGGCCTCGGCGGGCAGCAGCCCGTGGGAGATCATGCCCGCGTGCCACCAGCGGGCGCCGAGGCCGCCGAGCACGAAACCGGCGAGGGAGGCGGGGACGGAGGCGGCGAGCGCCTGGACGGCCACCGCGCGGCGCACCTGGCGGGGCCTGGCGCCGATCGAACGCACCATCGCCAGCTCGCGGTGCTGCTGCGCGACGGCGGTGCCCATGGTCGAGACGACCACGAAAATCGACATGTAGATAGAACCGATCAACAGGACGAGCGCCATGTCGCCGACGCCGTTCTCCGTGATCTGCCGCCGCGCCGAGGCGGAGAGCCCGGCCGTCCCGCCGGTGCGCTCGGTGCTGGTGGTGCCGAGCATCATCGTCGACGCGCTCACCACGGTCGCCGCGAAGAGCGCGGCCACCGCGGTGCCCACGAATGCCGGGCGGTGCGCGCGCAGCGCCGCCTTTGCCAGTCCTGTTGCCATGTGGATCATGGTCGCGCCGGGGGTGGGACGGGGGCCATGCGGTGAGCCGGTGGATCATGCGGGGGATAACCCCACCCCCGTCGCGACGCGCCTTCGGGGGCCCACTCCCGCGAGTGACAGTGGGCGAGGACGCGCTGTCGTCACCTGGGCCTTCGCCGAACGAGCGCGGGGTCCGTCGCACGGCGGGCCCGCGACCTCGTAAGGTCTTGTCCGTGTTGGAGGAGATGCGGATACGGTCGCTCGGAGTCATCGACGACGCGGTCGTCGAGCTGTCACCAGGGTTCACCGCCGTGACGGGTGAGACCGGCGCGGGCAAGACGATGGTGGTCACGAGCCTTGGTCTGCTGCTCGGCGGGCGCGCGGATCCCGCCCTGGTGCGGATCGGCGCGAAGTCGGCGGTGGTGGAGGGCCGGCTCGCTGTGCCCGCCGGCTCCTCGGCGGCCGTGCGCGCGGAGGAGGCCGGTGCCGAGCTGGACGACGGGGCGCTGCTCATCAGCCGTACCGTCTCGGTGGAAGGGCGCTCCCGGGCGCACCTCGGGGGGCGGTCGGTCCCGGTGGGTCTGCTTTCCGAACTCGCCGACGACCTGGTCGCCGTGCACGGCCAGACCGACCAGCAGGGCCTGCTGAAGCCCGCCAGACAGCGCGGCGCCCTCGACCGGTACGCGGGCGACGCGGTGGCCGTGCCGCTCGCCAAGTACACGGCCGCCTACCGCAGGCTGCGGGCCGTCACCGCCGAGGTCGAGGAGATCACCACACGCGCGCGGGAGCGTGCCCAGGAAGCCGACCTGCTGCGTTTCGGTCTCGACGAGATCGGGGGCGTCGAACCGCGCGCGGGCGAGGACGTGGAACTCGCCGCCGAGGCGGAGCGGCTCGGCCACGCGGAGGCCCTCGCCTCCGCCGCCACGGCCGCGCACGCCGCGCTCGCGGGCAATCCGGAGGACCCGGAGGTCGTCGACGCCTCGACGCTCGTCGCGGGCGCCTCCAGGGCCCTGGAGACCGTACGCGCGCACGACCCCGCCCTGTCCGCCCTGGCCGACCGCCTCGGGGAGATCGGGATCCTGCTGGCCGACGTGGCCGGGGAACTCGCCGGGTACGCGGACGACCTGGACGCCGATCCGCTGCGGCTCGCCGCGGTGGAGGAACGGCGGGCCGCGCTGACCCAGCTCACCCGGAAGTACGGCGCCGACATCGACGCCGTGCTGGCCTGGGCCGAGGAGGGCGCCGCGCGCCTGACGGAGCTGGAGGGCGACGACGACCGGCTGGAGGAGCTGGTCGCCGAGCGGGACGCGCTGCGGGCCGAACTCGCCGTTCTCGCGCAGGCGTTGACCGACGCGCGGCAGGAGGCCGCCTCGCGGTTCGCGGCGGCCGTCACCGAGGAGCTCGCCTCGCTGGCGATGCCCCACGCGCGCGTGTCGATCGCCATCAGCAGCACGGAGGTTCCCGAGGGGGCCGACGGGGTGGTGGTCGACGGCCGCACGGTCGCGTACGGCCCCGCGGGCGTCGACGAGGTGGAACTCCTCCTCGCCCCGCATCCGGGCGCACCGCCCCGGCCCATCGCCAAGGGCGCCTCCGGCGGTGAGCTGTCGCGCGTGATGCTCGCCGTGGAGGTGGTCTTCGCGGGCACGGACCCGGTTCCCACGTACCTCTTCGACGAGGTCGACGCGGGCGTCGGCGGCAAGGCGGCGGTCGAGATCGGCCGGCGTCTCGCGCGGCTGGCGAAGTCGGCGCAGGTCGTGGTCGTCACGCACCTTCCGCAGGTCGCGGCGTTCGCCGACCGGCAGCTGCTGGTCGAGAAGACGAACGACGGCATGGTGACGCGCTCCGGGGTCCAGGTCCTGGAGGGCGAGGACCGCGTCAGGGAGTTGTCGCGGATGCTGGCGGGCCAGGAGGACTCGGAGACGGCCCGCGCCCATGCGGAGGAGTTGCTGGCGACGGCCAGGGCGGATATGTAGCCGGCCGGGGGGCCGGCTGCGGGTCGTGGGGTGGGTACGGCTGCGGGCTGTGGGGCGGGTTCGGGTGGTGGGGGCTGAGCGCGCAGTTCCCCGCGCCCCCGACGGGGCTCGTCCCGGGTGTCGTGCCGCGTCCCTGACGGGGCTTCGCCCGGGCGCCGTCGGCCGTGTCCCCGGAGGTCGCCTCAGGGGGCGGCTCGTAAGGTGGCCGCATGATCGAACGGATGGCCGCTCGCCGCGTCACCGCCCTGTTCACCGCCGCCGCCCTCACGCGCGCGGGCGTCGCCGCGCTGCGGTCGTGTGCGCCCGGCGGGGCCGCGAGGTGGGAGCGGGTCAACTACGCCGGGCGGTGCGTCGACCTGTACGCGGGGCCCGCCGCCGCCGTCGGCGCCCTCGCCAAACTCCCGGACGGCGCGCTGTTCGCCCTGGTCGCCGGGGGCGACAAGGCCACCACGATCTACCCCGGACCCGCCGGCCTCGCCGTCGCGCACGCCGAGTCACGGGCCGCCGCCGAAGCCGCCCTGTACGACTGCACACCGGGCGGCGGCACCGCGATGGGCACCTGGCTGGAGCGCGCCAGGCTCCTCTTCGGCAGACTGCCCGCCGCCGGACCCGGCTCCGCCGGCTACGTACGCCACGCCCTGCTCCTCACCGACGGCAAGAACGAGCCCGGCTACGAGTCCCGCGACGACCTGCGCACGCGGGTCGAGCGGTGCGCGGGGGTCTTCGACTGCGACGTCGTGGGCATCGGCGACGCCTGGGAGACCGAGGAACTGCTGCTGATCACGGGCACCCTGGGCGGCCGGGCCCGCGCCGTGGAGGACCTCACCCGGCTGCCCGGCGAGCTCGCCGCGCTCACCGGCCGCGCCGCCGGACGCGACGTGACCGACCTGCGGCTGCGCCTCTACCACCGGGCCGGCGTGCGGCCCGTCTCCTTCGAGCAGGTGCACCCCACGCGCACCGGCCTCACCCCCGCCCACGTCGACCTGACCGGCGTCGCCACCGGCGCGGGCGGCCCCGTCGAGGAGTACGAGCTGGGCCCGTGCGGCGAGGAGACCCGCGCCTACCTGCTCTGCGTCGCCGCGCCCTACGACCCCGCGCAGCTCGGCAAGGAGCTCCTGCTCACGGAGGTCGAGGTCGACGCCGGCGACCACGCGCGGGACCTCGCCCTGCCCGCGCCGCAGCCCGTCCTGATGCGCTGGACCGACGACGCCGACCTCTACAGCCGCCTCGACCCCCAGGTCGCCCACTACCAGCACGAGGAGGAGCTGCACCGCACCTTCGAGCAGGCCTGCGCCGAGCTGAAGCGGGGCGCCCGGGAGGCCGCGGAGGCGCTCCTCGGCACGGCCTGGCGGCTCGCGGGAGAGACGGGCGACACGGCGATGCGGGACCACCTGCGGCGCCTCGTCCGCGTCGAGGGCACCGCGCGCGGCACGGTGCGGCTCCTGGACCACATCGCCCGCTTCGACGTCGAGGCGGCCCGCATCCAGTCGAGCATGACGGTCCTGCCCGGGGGCCGCCTGCCCGGCGCCCGTCCCCCCGGAGGCGGCCGGTGAGAACCCCCTGGCGTACCGCCGCCACCGACGTCCCGCACCGCCGGCCGCTCCCCCCGCCCGCGAGGGTCACGGCCCTCCCCGTCGACCACGCGCACGCCCACGGCCACCCCGGCACACCACCCCGGCACACCGCCCGCACACCGGCCCCCGGCGGCCACCGATGAGGCCCCGCTGGCGCGCCGCCCGCCTCGTCGCCGCCGACGCGGCCCGCCGCCTGCTGCGCCACCTGTGGGCCGCCCCGCTCACCGAACGCACCCGCAACCGCGCCTACCTGCGCGAACGGCTCATCGCCCTGCCGCTGCTCGCCGTCGTCGCGGCCACCGCCTTCGGCTGGGCGTACACCGGGATCCGCTCCGACACGACGGCGCTGCGGAGCAGCTACACGCCCGCACTCGGCGACCTGGCCGACGCGGAGATGTCCCTGCGCATCGCCGACCGGGAGGCCGAGCGGAGCCTCGCCGCCGGGGAGTCGGTACGGCTCAGCGGCATCGGCAAGCGCTACCTGACCCGCACCACGCGCGCCACGCAGAGCCTCAACCAGGTGGCCCGCAGCGGGGCCCTGACCACCGCCGAGCGCCAGGAGCTCGACGTGGTCTCCGGTCTCGTCGTCGACTACGGCACGTGGATCGACTTCGCGCAGGACAACGTCGGCGACCCGCCGCTGCGCGCCGCCGGGCTCAGCTACGCCCGCAGCATGCTCTGCACACCCCCCGCGCCCCCGGACGAGACGGGCCCCGGCGGCTATCCGCCGTGCGAGCCGGGCAGCGGCTCGGACGCGACCGCCGTGGTGGACCGCATCTCCGCGCTGGAGGAGAGCCTGCGCGGCAGGCTGGCCGAGCGGGCCGCCCCCGGCGGCGGCGTGCTCGCCGCGGCCGGGGTCGCCGGAGCCTGCCTCGCCCTGCTCGGCCTCGGTCTGTGGCGCACCCAGGTCTTCCTCCGCCACCGCTTCCACCTGCGGGTCAGCGTGCCGCTGCTCGTGGCCTCGCTGCCGCTGCTCGCCGTGCCGTTCCTGACGGCCGACGCGGTGCTCGCCCACCGTGCCCAGCAGCGGGCCGTGACCACCGCGCACCAGCTGTCCGGCGCGACGTCGCCCGCGATCGAGGCCACCGTCGAGGAGCGGCCCTTCGGGACGCCGGACCCCCGCCTGATCGCCTCCCTGGACGCGCGGGCCGACCGCGACCTGGCCGGGGGCCGGCTTGCCGGGCTCGGCGGGGCCGCGCCGTGGGTGGCGCCCGCGGGCCTGTTCAGCGCGGTCCTCGTCTACGCCACGCTGCACTCCTACCGCCGTGAGTACGTCCTCATCTCCCGCTCGGGGGCCGCCCTGTGAACCGCGCCCGCATCCGCGCCCGTACCCGTACGCGCACCCGTGCCGCGTTCCGCGGCTTCCTCGCGGCCTGCCTGCTCGCCGTCACCGCCGGCGCCTGCGCGGACGAGAAGCCCGCGACGCTCGTCGTCCTCGGCCCCTGGACGGGCGACGAGGGCGAGGCGTTCGAAGCGATGCTGAACAAGCTCGACGACGGCACGGGACAGACGTACACCTACCAGGGGACCCGCTCCCTGCGCGAGACGCTCGTCGCGCAGCTGGAGGCGGACGCCCCGCCGGACGTGGCGATCCTCAACAGCGTCGGCGAGCTCACCGAGTACGCCCGCACCGGCCGCCTCAAGCCGCTCACCACCACGGCCGCCGCCCGCGCCTACCCGCCCTGGGCCCCGGCGCTGTCCGTCGACGGCACGCGCCGCACCTACTGGGTGCCGCTGAAGGTCGACCTGAAGAGCCTGGTGTGGAGCAGGGACAGGCAGGAGCGGCAGGAGGGGCAGGAGGGGCAGGGCAGGAAGGCGGGCCGCTCCGCCGCCGCTCCGGCGTGGTGCGTCGCCCTCGCCTCGCAGGCCACCTCCGGCTGGCCGGGCACCGACTGGATCGAGGACATCCTGCTCCACCGGGCGGGCCCCGGCGTCTACACCGCATGGGCGACCGGCCGCCTCAGCTGGCGCGACCCCCG
This sequence comes from Streptomyces sp. G44, assembly GCF_016905445.1. Lineage (GTDB taxonomy): Bacteria > Actinomycetota > Actinomycetes > Streptomycetales > Streptomycetaceae > Streptomyces. Next base: position 10,925 of record NZ_JAFEXF010000085.1, on the reverse strand, counting down.
CGTCCGCGACGCGTGGACGACCTGGGCCGCCCTCCTCGGGAAGCGCTCCAAGGCCTCCGTCGACGAGTCCCTGACCATGTCGTACGTGGGCACTCCCGACCCGTCGGCGAAGGGCGGCGGGGCCCCGCGCGGCCTGCTCGGCTCCATGACGCCGCGCTGCACGCACGAGCACCAGAGCGCCTTCATCCGGTACGTCTACGCGGGCGACCGGGTCCGCGTCGACCCGGCGGCGGGCTTTCTGCGCGGCCGCTCCGCCCACGACGGCGCCTACGAGGTGGCGGGCGACATGGCCGCCGTGTTCAGCGACAACCCGGCGGCCCGCACCCTCGTCGAACGCCTGTCGGGCGGCACCGCGCGCACGCTGTGGCGCTCGGAGGCGAAGAAGGAGCTGCGGCCGTTCTTCCCGGACGCGGCCGACCCCCAGCCGACCGACGCGACGGGACGGCGCATCGCCGCCATCCTCACCCGCGAGGCGGACACGCTCTGCTTTGACGCCTCGGACGTGATGCCGCCGGGGGTGCGCGATGCCTTCCACCGCGCGGTCCTGCGGTACTTCAGGGACCCGGGGGACGCGCGGCTCGACGAGCTCCTCGAACAGCTGGACGCGGTACGCGAGGACGCCGCGCCGGACTCCGGCACGGGTACGGGCACGGGCGGGCTGCCCGCGTCCGGCGTCTGCGCGCCGCCCGGCGGCTGAACCCGCCGGGCCCCGGGCGGCGGGTCAGCGCAGCAGCTCCGGCGGGCAGGGCGTGCCGCGCGGGATCTGGTAGGGCGAGCCGAGCCGGTAGGTGCCGGCCTTCGGGGCGATCAGCTCGGTCCACTTGTCGCCCGCCCGGTCCTCCGCGGACTCCAGCAGGCAGCCGTTGACGTTGGCGTACTCCTTGGGCAGGTCCTCGTCGTCCGCGCGGCGCCGCTTCGACTCCTCGGTTTCCCGGGGCCGCTCCACGCCCTCGCCCTCGGCGTCGACGACGCTCAGCCACGGCGAGTACGGGATGCGGATCAGGATGCGGCCCGGCTTGTCCACGCGGAGCGTCATCTCGCCCTGCTCGGCCCGCTCCACCACGGCGTTCGGCTCGGCGAGCGGCGTCGGGTCGGTGACCTCGTACAGCTGCCAGTTGTCGTCCGCCCACACCTTCTCCAGATAGGGCAGGCCGTTCCTGATGAGCTGCGCCTCCCGCTTGCCGCCGTCGCCGTCGGGCTCGCCGTAGGGCAGCACGACGTAATGCACGGACCAGCGCTTCAGCCACTCGTGGTAATTGGCGGAGTTGAGGGTGTCGTCGTAGAAGAGGGGGTTGCGCTCCATGTCGGCCTGCCGGTTCCAGCCGCGGGCCAGCTGGACGTTCTGGGGCAGCGCGGAGGCCTCGCGGTGGCTGCGGGCGGGCACCACCTCGACGCGGCCCTTCTCCGCGCCGACCTCCTGGAGTTCGTTGAGCAGCGGTGCCAGCTCACGCGACCAGGACGCCTCGGGCGTGGTGTGGATGATGTCGTCGACGGTCTTGTAGCCGATCCACCCGGTGAACGCGACGAAGGCGAGGACGACCGCGTACCACTTGCGGGACTTGCGGACGGTGTACGGCAGGGCGGCGATCAGCGCGACGCCCGTGAAGGACATCGCGAGGCGGGTGATGTTGGAGCCGATCTGCGAGCTGATGATCCACACGCCGAGCACGAAGGCCGCGTAGACCGCCGTCGTGATCCGCACCGTCGTCCACTGCTTCGGCACGAGGAAGCAGACGGCCACCGCGAACAGCAGCGGCAGCGACGCCGAACCGAAGGACATCGGCTGCGTGCCGGAGAAGGGGAAGAGCCACGCGGAGACGCCCACCACGACGGCGGGCGCGAGTCCGAGCGCGTACGCGCCCGGGTAGCGCTTGCTGAGGAAGAGCGCGACGGCGACGAGCCCCACGAAGAGCCCCGCCACCGGGCTGCCCATCGTCGCGAGCGCGGCGAACGGCGCGGCGACCAGGGCCTTCGCCCACCGCTTGTAGCGCCAGCGGTGCGGCCAGCAGAAGACGGCGGCGACCGCCATGAGCGCGAACATCTGACCGAGGCCGAAGGTCACACGGCCCGATATGGCGTTGCACAGCAGCGCGAAGACACCCGCGAGGGCGGGCCACATCGGCTCCTTCACCGCACGGCTGCGCACCAGGATGAGGGTGAGCAGCGTGGCGGAGATCGTCCCCGCGATCATCATCGTGGTCCGCACGCCGAGCACCGACATCAGGTACGGCGAGATGACGCTGTACGACACCGGGTGCATGCCGCCGTACCAGGCGAGGTTGTACGCCGAGGCGGGGTGCCGGCCGACGAACTCCGCCCAGGCGTCCTGGGCCGCGAGGTCGCCGCCGCTGTTGGCGAACACGAAGAACCAGGCGATGTGCAGGACGCCCGCGAGCACCGTCACGGTGAGCACCGGGCGGCGCAGCAGGTGCTGCTTCCAGGTGCCGCCCGGCCGGTCCGGGCCGGTGGTCTGTGCGGACGGCAGCGGTATTCGCGGGCCGGTGCCGCGGCCCGCGCCCTCGCTGCCGTCCGGCTCGGTCCCTGCGTCGGCGCGCGTCGGCTCCGCTGTTGCCACTGGAGGCTCTCTCCCCGTGTCGTCCGTGTTCCGGAGTACCCCAGTTCGAGCGGCGGGGGTCCGTCCCGGACACCCCGTCCTCGGCCCCGGCGTACTGCCCCCCGAGCTTGTGACGCTAGCACGCAGCCGCGGGGGAAAGCCCGGGGTGGGGCCTTCCCCCGCGGGGGTCCTGCGTGTTCCGGCCACCGGTCACCCGGTGTGCCGCACGCGGCTCAGCCGACGCGCCGCAGCTTGGCGCCGAGGCCGGGTTCCGCGAGGTCCTTCTGGAGGGCGACGGGCACCTCGACGGCGTCGCCCTTGCCGTCGCCGACGCTCAGCACGCCGACCTTCGTCCCGGCCTTCGCGGTGTGCGGCACCGGCTTGCCCTTCGGCTCGGACAGGTGCAGCTTCACCGTGAGGCCGGGCCAGCCCACCGCGGAGACGTCCCTGGTGGCGACGACCGGGGTGGTGCCGCCGAGACCGTCGTCCACATGGCCGACGACGTCGCCCTTCTTCACGATCGTCTTGGCGGTCAGCGCGTCCTGCCCGGCCTCGATGAGCTTGCGGGTGACGCCGGTGACCTCGTCGATGTTGGCGACGCCGTCCCTGCCGAACTGGCCGAGGGCGGCGCCGATGATCGTCTGCGTCTCGCCGCCGACCTTCTTCTCCGCGGCGAAGAGGATGTTGCCGCCCGCGGCCGTGGTGGTGCCGGTCTTGATGCCGATGGCGACGGTCGGGACGAGGCCGAAGAAGTTGTTCTGCTTCTCGTTGTTGAGGTCCTTGTAGCTGGGCTGGCGGGAGATCTCGTTGAAGACGGGGTTCTTCATCGCGGCCCGGCCGAGCTTCACGAGGTCCTCGGCGGTGGAGACGGTCGTCTTGTCCAGGCCGCTGGGGTCCGTGTAGTGGGTGTTCTTCATCCCCAGCTCCTTGGCCGTCTTGTTCATCTTCGCGACGAACGCGTCCTCGGAGCCGCTCTTGGAGTCCCAGCGGGCGAGCAGCTTGGCGATGTTGTTGGCGGACGGCAGCATGACCGCCTGGAGCGCCTCGTACTGGGTGATCTTCTGGCCCTCGGCGACCCTGACGACGGACTCCTGCTCGGCCTTGCCCGTCTCGTAGTGCTTCTCCGCGGCGGCGTCCACGGGGATCTTCGGGCCGTCCTTGCCCTTCTCCAGCGGGTGGTCCCGCAGGATCACGTAGACCGTCATGACCTTCGCGATGGAGGCGATCGGTACGGGCTTCTGGTCGCCGGAGGTGCCGAACGAACCGATGCCGTTGACGTCCATCGCGGCCTGGCCCTGGGACGGCCACGGCACGGACGGCTTGTCGCCCCCGAAGGAGACCGACTGCTCGGCGGTGAGCTTCAGGGTGGGGGACGGCAGCGGACGCACGGCCTGTACGACCGCGAAGACGACCACCAGGAGCAGAACGATGGGCGTCCAGATCTTGACCCTGCGCACGGCGGTGCGGACCGGGGTCTCCGGCGGCGGCGGGGTGTTGGTCAGCTCGGCGAGCAGGTCGAGCGGGGGCTTCGGCGGCAGCGGCTGCTGGGTGGTGGGCTCTACGGGGGCGGGGGCTGCGGCCGCGGCCTTGGCCTGCCCTGTCTTGGCCCCGGCGCCCGCCTCGGCCTCGGGCTTCGCGCCGGGGGCGGCGGTCTTGGGGCCTGCCGTGGGGGCGGCCTTGGGGGTGGTCTTGCCGGACGGCTCGTCGAGCGGCTTGAGGGCGACGAACTTACTGGTCCGCTCGGCGTCCCGCTCCTCCTTTGCACCACCCTTTGCAGAACCCTTTGCGGGCGCCTTCTCAGGTGCCTTTGCGGGCGCCTTCTTGGCTGCCTCGCCGCCGAGCTTGAGCATGGTGGTCGGCTGATCCACGTCCGGCTTGCGCGCCGGGGCCTTGAAGACGGCGGTGGCTTGATCGACCCCGGTGGCCTTGGGGGCGTCGGACTTGGGGGTGTCGGACTTGGCCTTGCGGTCGCCGTCCTTGAGCTCGGGGCCACTGCTGGGCTCGGGGGCGGCGGCGGGCTCGGGGCCGGTGCCGCTCGGCTTGGAGTCGCCGGCCTTGGCCCCGGGGCCGGCGGTGGGCTCGGGGTCAGCGGCGGGCTTGGCGTCACCGCCCGGCTCGGCGTCACCGACAGGCTTCGCGCCAGCCGCGGGCTTCGCGGCCTCGTCGGACTGGGCGTCGCCGGTGGCCTGCGTGCGGGCGGCGGGCTTCGCATCCGTGCCGGGCTTCGCGTCACCGCCGGGCTTCACACCGGCCAGAGGCTTCGCGTCACCGCCGGGCTTGGCACCCGCCACAGGCTTCGCGCCACCGCCGGGCTTGACGTCACCGCCAGGCTTCACATCCGCCACAGGCTTCGCGTCACCGCCAGGCTTGACGTCACCGCCAGGCTTCGCACCCGCCAGAGGCTTCGCGTCACCGCCGGGCTCGATGTCGCCGCCCGGCTTCGCCTCCGCCGCAGGCTTCGCATCACCGCCAGGCTCGACGTCACCGCCAGGCTTCACATCCGCCAGAGGCTTCGCGTCACCGCCGGGCTCGATGTCGCCGCCCGGCTTCGCCTCCACCGCAGGCTTCGCGTCACCACCAGGCTCGACGTCACCGCCCGGCTTCGCCTCCGCCACAGGCTTCGCGTCACCGCCAGGCCTCGCGGCCACGGACTTCGCGCTGCCGGTGGCCTGCGCGTCGGCGTCGGCGTCGGCACCAGGCCTGGCGTCACCGCTCGGCTCGGCATCACCGCTCGGCTCAGCATCACCAGCGGGCTCGGCCCCAGCCATGGGCTTCGGCCCAGCCGCAGGCTCCGCCCCGGCCGCAGGCTTCGCAGCCCCCTCCGGCTTCACCCCGCTGCCCGACCCGGCGGCAGCCGAAGCGTCGTCCTCCCCGGCCCCGGCCTCAGCAGGACCGTCACTGCCGGCCCCGGCCGAAGCCCCGGACGCCCGGGGGCCGTCCGGCTCCCCCTCCGGGTCCTCGTCGTCCGAGCCGGCGACCCACGCCGCCACGGCGTCCCGAAGCCGCTCGTCACGGGCACCCCGCCCCCCGGAAGAGGCAGCACCCTCCGCCGCTTCAGAAGAGGCGGCACCCTCCGCCGCCTCACCGCCGGAGGCCTTCGCCTCGGAGACGCCCTTCGTGGAGAAGACCGCCGTCGCCTGGTCCTTGCGCGCCGCGGGGACCTCACGGGCCACCGCGAGGCGCGGGTCCCGTTCCTCCGGTGCGGGCACAGAAGGATCTGCCGCAGTCGGGTTCCCCGACGACTTCCGCTGCTTCGACCTGTCGGGGGTCTCGCCCGCCACCGATGCCTCCTCGTACGCCATGCCGTATGCCGATGCTGACGCGGCCGGTGCCCGGCCGTGCGTCAAAAGCGGTCCGGACCCCACTGTCCGAACCGTGTACCAGTGTCCTGTGTGAGGGCTTAACCCCCGTGGTAGACGAGAACGACATACCTACTGGTTCCAGTACATCCCGCCCACGCACTCTCGACAGACCAATGTGAGAGGGGTCACCCTGTCATTCATCCACGCGGGGAGGCATGGATGGGCAGGAGCCGCAGAACAATTCCGGAGGAGCTTCTGCTGCTCGCTCTGGACCCGGCCACGGGTACCACAGCGCAGCCGCAGTCGCTCGACCTCGGTCTGGCCGGAGCACAGCTAGTGGAGCTGGCGCTGGCCGGACGGATAGCCCCAGACGGGGATCGTATCGCCGTGGTGATGCCACGGCCGACCGGAGATCCGACTCTGGACTCCGCACTGGAACTGCTGCGCAGGCGCGGCAGCCCGGTTCGGGCCGTCCACTGGATCGGCGGGCCCCGCCTGGGGCTGCGCCAGACGTACCTCTCGCACCTGGAGCGGTGCGGCATGGTTCATGCCGTGGCGGGCCAGATGTGCGGGGTGCTGCCGACGACTCGCTACCAAGCGACGGACACGGCCATCAGCCGGGAAATCAGGTCCCGGCTCGATTCGGCGATCCGCACCGGCGTACCGCCGGACCCGCGGACCGCCGCGCTCGCCGCCCTGGCCCACGCGGTCGGTCTCGGCAAGCACCTGTACCCCGGCAACGAAGGGCGTTCATCGCGCTCCCGTCTCCGGGACCTCATCAGGCACGACCCGATGGGCGGCCTCGTGGCGCACGCCGTGATGGACGTCCAGAACGGCGTGGCGGCTCAGCCACGCCGCACCGCCGCACCGGTGGGTCCCCCGGGACCCGGCGCCCGGCAGCCGGCCGCGGCGGCGGCGGACCAGGACCGGATCCCGATGCAGCCGCGCCGCGGCTCCATGGCCCGCGCCGTGGCCCACTGAGCGCAAGCGCACCCTCCGCACCACCACCCGCACCACCGCACCAGCGCCGCACCGCAGTCACCGGACCCGGTACGGGAGCCGCTGGGCAGCGCGGGGCACGGCACCGGACCGTCCGGACGACGGCATCCCGGCGCCGCCGCCCCGCGCGGCCGCACCTCCGCACCTCTGGCGTCCGCACCTTCGGCATCCGCACATCCGCACATGCGCACCTCTATACGCACGCCCGCGCGTTCGCACATCGGCTGTTTTCCAGCGCTGCCGCACACGTTGGTGGCACTCTGCTGAGCAGTAGATACGCAAAATCGAGGCAGGCAAGCCGGAGGTGCGCGTCCCGTGGCGTCCAATGTCAATCCCACCGTCAGGCGACGTCGCTTGGGCCAGGAGCTCCGCCGGCTCCGTGAGCTCAAGGGCATGACGGCCGAGGAGGTCGCCGAGCGGCTGCTCGTCTCGCAGTCGAAGATCAGCAGACTCGAGAACGGCCGCCGCTCGATCAGTCAGCGCGACGTCCGTGACCTGTGCGGTGTCTACGAGGTCGAGGACCACCGCATCGTCGACTCCTTGATGCAGATGGCCAAGGACTCGCGCCAGCAGGGCTGGTGGCACTCCTTCGGCGACATCCCGTACAGCGTGTACATCGGTCTGGAGACGGACGCCGCGTCCTTGCGCGTGTACGACCCGCAGGTCGTCCCCGGCCTGCTCCAGACCCGCGGCTACGCCGAGGCACTGATCACGGGCGCGCTCCCGGAGACCACGACGACCGACATCGAGAAACGCGTCCAGGTGCGCATGCGCCGCCAGGAACGCATCGCCGCGCCGGAGAACCCGCTGCGCCTGTGGACCGTCCTGGACGAGTCCGCGCTGCGCCGCGTGGTCGGCTCGCGGCAGCTGATGCGCGACCAGCTGGAACATCTGCTGGAGCAGTCCCGGCTGCCCCACGTGACGGTCCAGGTCATCCCCTTCGAGCTCGGCGCCCACCCCGGTCTGAACGGGCAGTACGCGATCCTGGAGTTCCCCGACGCGGCGGACTCCAGCGTCGTCTACATCGAGGGCGTCACGAGCGACCTGTACCTGGAGAAGGCGAACGACGTCCAGCAGTACAGCGTGATGTACGAGCACCTGCGGGCCCAGGCCCTCAACGTGGAGCAGTCGCGCCGGCTCATCGAGGAGATCGCGGAGGGCTACGCCCCCTGAGCCGCGTGCGGGCGCCGCACGGTACACCCTCGCCGGGGCGGGGCGGAAGACCCACCTGGAATATGCCATCCGGTCGAGTGAACGGCCCCTTCACGCACCGGGGTTGGCGAGTAGCGTCATTCACGCCATCGAGCAGGAACGCTGGCGCACACCGCGGTCATGCGGTGGGAGCAACTCACCAACTGTGCAACCGGAGAAAACATGGCAATTCAGCAGGGTGTCTCGCATGCCTGGGTCAAGTCCTCCTACTCCACCGGGAACGGTGCGTGCGTCGAGGTCAAGTCACCGCGGGCGGCCGGAATCTCGGTGCGTGACTCCAAGGTCGTCGAGGGTCCGGTCCTCGCCTTCCCCGCCGACTCGTGGAACGCGTTCGTCACCGAGGTGAGCCGGGGGGCTGCCGATCTCGCGTGACCCGGCGGAACCGGCCGGTGATACCGGCACTCAGCAGTACAACCGCAGCGCCACAACCGGATAAGCAGCACCGTATGAGCCCTCTCGACTGGCCCGCCGTCCCGGCCGAGGGGGCTCGGCCTTGGGCTCAGCGCAGTCGGTCGACGTACAGATCCGTGCCCGGCACCGTCGGGACGAAGGGCGCGACCAGCTCCACCCGCCCGAGCCCCGATCCGGCCACGGCCGCGTCCCGCCCGGTGAAGTGCGCCTCCCAGCACGCCCGCGGGTCCTCCTGGAGGAACCACAGCAGCGTCAGCCGGGTGTCCACGCCCTCGACCTGCTTCACGTACGTCATCCGGTCGCCCGGCAGTGGCGTCGGCCGGAAGACCGTCACCATCGCGGCCGGCGAACCGGCGAGCGCGCGCGGCAGGTGCCGTGACCGCAGCCACTCCAGCAACTCCGCCCTCCGCCGCGGCCCTTCCGCGTCGATGACCTCCAGGACGAGACCCTTGTACGGGTGGTCGAGCGCGTGGACATCGCGCGGGCCCGCCGCACCGTCCCGGTAGACGGTCGCCTCGTGGTCCTGGAAGGCGGTGAACACATGGGTGCGCTCCCGATGGACGCGGCCGTCGCGGTTCAGCCGCTTGTTGATGCCGACGGTCCACTTCATGTGGTCGTCGTAGCGGCCCTCCGTGACCCAGTACGTGGAGAGGTAGCACCCCGCGGTGACCGGCTCGGCGACCGCCGACTTCGCGGGGTAGCGCAGGAGTTGCAGGTCCCGCGTGGCGACCCAGCGGCGCCCCGCGTACATCCAGGGCATGGCCATCGCGCCGGCGTAGTAGTGGTCGTCCTCGTACCAGCGGTTGTACGCGAACTCGTGCCCGGGGTGCGGCTCGACCATGGTGATCAGGGCGTGCCCCGGGCGCACGCCGTAGGGTCCGACGGCGGCCAGTTCGGCGTATGTGTCGCTGCGGGTGTCCTCTCCCCTGCCTCGTCTCCTGCCGTCTCTTCCGCCCTGCTGCGGACGCCCATACTCTGACGCCCCGTCAGAGAAACCGCCAGAGCCGGGAGGGCCCCATGCCGACATCGCCGACCTCGCCGCCACCGCCGCCGCCGTCGCCGCCGTCGCCGCTCCTCGGAGGGAAGACCGTCGTCGTATCCGGTGTCGGTACCGGGCTCGGCCACCAGGTGGCGGCGGCCGTGGTGCGCGACGGGGGCAACGCCGTGCTCGGCGCGCGCACGGAGGCGCGTCTCGCCGAGTCCGCCGCCGGGATCGACCCCGGCGGCGCGCGCACCGCGTACCGGGCCACGGACATCACCGACGAGCGGCAGTGCGAGGCCCTGGCCGCGCTGGCGCGCGACCGCTTCGGCGGGATCGACGCCGCCGTCCATGTCGCCGCCTGGGACAGCCATGCCGGCGGCCTGGAGAACGCGGACTTCGAGACCTGGCGCGGTGTCGTCGACGTCAACCTGCTGGGCACGCTGCGGATGACGCGGGCGTGCCTGCCGGCGCTGAAGGAGCGGGGCGGGTCGGTGGTCTTCATCGGCACGCAGTCGGCGGTGGCGGCGCCCTCGGAGGTGCGGCAGGCGGCGTATGCGGCGTCGAAGGGGGCGCTGACCTCCGCGATGTACTCCCTCGCCCGGGAGCTCGGACCGCACCGCGTCCGGGTCAACACGGTGCTGCCGGGGTGGATGTGGGGGCCGCCGGTCGAGGCGTACGTCCGGTTCGCCGCGAGGTCCGAGGGGGTGCCGGAGGCGGCGGTGCGGGGCCGCCTGACCGCGCGGATGGCGCTGCCGGACCTGGCCACGGACGGGGACGTGGCGGACGCGGTGGTGTTCTTGGCGTCGGACCGGGCGCGCTCCATCACGGGGCAGTCCCTCCTGGTCAACGCGGGCGAGGTGATGCGCTGAGGCGGCACCACCGGACCGCTCCGCACGGTTCAGCCACATGAATTCCGGTCAGCTAACCGAACTGGTCGACGCCAAGAAGCCCGACGGCTCGGACGCGTACGCCCTGATGACCGAACAGCTGCTCCCGCACGGTCTGCTGGGCCTGGTCATCGTCGGCTTCTTCTCGCACACCATGGCGATGTGCTCCTCCGACGCCAACGCGATCGCCGCCGTCTTCACGCGTGACGTGGCGCCCGCGCTCTCCGCGCGGGCACGCGGCTGGTCGGAGCGGTCGGGGCTGCTCGCCGCCCGCCTCACCACGGTGGTCTTCCTGGGGCTGTCCATGGCGGTCGCCACGCAGGTCGACTCCCCCACGTTCAAGGACATCATCACGGTCGTCGAGGGCGGCGTCGCCCTCCAGTACCAGGTGTCGATACCGCTGGCGGTCTCGCTGGTCCTCTACGTCGTCATCGGGTACGTGAAGCCGGAGGACACCCCGGAGCGGGACGCGCTCATCGAGCGGATCAACACGGATGACGACGGCCCGGCCGGCCCGGCGGGCTCCGCGGGTGCGGCGGCCATGCCCGCCCCGGCCCCTCAGCCGCGCGGGTAGCGGG